>JAJOKB010000013.1 GCA_021208135.1 Verrucomicrobiota bacterium
TCCGCCGGCCCCTTGCCCAAGGCAAAGGCCTGGCGCGCACACCTGTTGCTGAGCAGATAGTACCCGGCCTTGGCTTTATCCATCTTATGTTTTCTAGCAATCGCCATAATAAACATAGGAACAAACGTAATAAGGCGTAGTCTCAAGCAAAAAATGCCCAAAGAGTGCATTTTTTTAAAATTAGGGACTGTCCGAAAAGGGGTTGGCGGGGAGGCAAATAGGGACTGTCCAGAAAGGTGGGGTTCACAGTACCTAGGCCGAGGAGGTCTGTAAACTCTGTGGTGGAACTCTTCTTGTTGCATCGGAAACCCCGTTTGTTGGGCAAAGGAAGAACTGTCGCAGCGGTATGGATTGGGTAACTGGACAGTCACCAAATATGAGTATCTGAAAGATAGCTGACTTGTGGGGTATTGCGGAAGTTGAATTGGCTTGGCAGGAATGAGGCGATGACCATGCTGAAAACTATGGATGCAAGAATTTACACGGTAATGCACATAACCGGTGCGTTTATGATATTTTTAGCCTATGGAGGTTTGATTGTGCGCTCAATGCTTCGGAGTGAGGACATTCTGGTGCGCAAGATGGGAGCGATTACCAGCGGGGTGGGCTTGTTACTTGTATTGGTAAGCGGCTTCGGCATGTTGTCGCGGTTGCATGGCAATACATTTCATCCCTGGGTGATTGCGAAACTGATAATCTGGCTAGTTTTGGGCGGCTTGATAGTTTTGATCAACCGCAAGCCGGAAATGGGCCGGGCACTGTGGTGGGTGACATTGCTACTCGGATTTCTCGCGATCTATTTAGGCGTGATCAAGCCGGGTTGATTTGAGTTGCGACTGAAGCGGGTGAGCGCAAAATCCGGAAATGTTAACAGAAGCACAATTTGTTGAGGCCGTTGAGAGCAGCATTGAGGGCATGTCGGGTAAACTTACCGCGGAAGTGGAATTTCGAACAGTTGATGGCTGGGATTCTTTGGCGATGCTGTTTCTGTTGAATACAGTGGACGCTGAGATGGGCGTACAGCTGGACGCGGTAACGATAGGTAATTGTCGCACTCTAAAGGAAGTCTACAACAAGGCATTGGAGAGCGCCGTGTGAAAAGATTGTACCTTGCAGGGGCAGGAGGCTTTGGACGCGAGGTTCATAGTTGGCTTACACTGCATCCAGATAACGAAAAAGTCTGGGAATTTTCTGGATTTCTGGATGATAACGAAGGCTGCCTGAGTCATACCCCACCCTTGAGTCTTATTGGGCCGGGCCTCTCAGTGGATTCGTTCCTTCCGACAAAGATTTGCTGGTATGTACAATCGCGGATGTCAGAATACGTTCTGCCGTTGGCGCCCGGATTGAGGCGCTGGGTCAAAGGCTATTCACACTGATTCATCCTGATGCCACCATCGGTCCCCGGGTGACCATTGGTTCTGGTAGCATTCTTTGCGCCCGGGTATGCCTGACCTGCGATATCGAGGTGGGCAAAGGTGTGATAGTAAACATAGGCACGTCAATTGGGCATAATGCAAGGATCGGAGACTACAGTACCTTAAGTGGACACTGTGATGTAACTGGTTTTTCCACGCTGGGAAACCAAGTATTTATGGGCAGCCACGCCAGCATTCTGCCGGGAGTTTCAGTTGGGGACCGAGCCCGCATCGGAGCTGGCTGTATTGTGGCAAAATCTGTTGAGGCGGATACGGTATGGGCAATTATGCCTCCAAGACAGATTGGATAACTACCCTATAACTCCAATAGTCCTTGTTGCCCTGCAGGAGGAGAAATACCTAGAATGGCGTAGGCTTTGGGAGTCAGAATCCGTCCTTGGGCGGTGCGCTGCAAATAACCCTCCTGGATCAAATAGGGTTCGTGTACCTCTTCGATGGTGTGTTGTTCCTCCCCAACGGCGACGGCTAAGGTACTGATTCCCACTGGACGTCCAGCATAATGAACTGCCATGACTTTAAGGATACGTTTATCCATTTCGTCTAATCCGTGAATATCGATCTCCAATAACTCAAGCGCATCCGCAGCAGTGTGCTGGGTGATGGTGCCGTCTGAGCGTTGTTGAGCAAAATCGCGCACAAAAGCTATGAGATTATTGGCGATACGGGGTGTTCCGCGCGCCCTGCCGGCAATTTCACAAGCCCCGTCATCATCGATGGTTACACCAAGAAGGCCACAACTGCGTTTGATAATTTTGACCAGATCGTTACGGCTATAATAGTCGAGGCGTGTTTGCAAAGTGAACCGGCTACGCAAAGGGGCAGTGAGTAACCCCATGCGAGTGGTGGCTCCGACCAAAGTGAAGCGAGGAATATCGAGCCGGATACTGCGGGCGTTGGGGCCCTGATCGAGTAAAATATCAATCCTAAAATCCTCCATGGCAGAGTAAAGGTACTCCTCTACTGTCTTGGGAATTCTGTGGATCTCATCGATAAAAAGAATGTCTCCTGACTCCAGATTGGTAAGCATACCTGCAAGATCGCCTGGGCGCTCAATGACGGGTCCTGAAGTTATGCGGACCTGGCGTTGCATTTCCTGTCCAATGATGTGAGCCAATGTCGTCTTCCCGAGCCCCGGAGGTCCGCTAAGAAGAATGTGATTCAGGACATCACCTCTTGCCCTGGCGGCACCTGTCATGACTTGCAGCCGCTCCAAGGTTTTAGCTTGGCCGGTGAAGTCTCGGAAAGCTTGTGGACGCAAAGCGGCATCCAGCTTGTCATCGGGCTTGGTGTCAGGCATCATCCAACAACTCTTTCGGCATTTCGGATTCGTGCATGCGGTTAATAGTTGCGCCAAGAGCAGCCAACTTATTTTCCAATTTTTCGTATCCGCGATCCAAATGATAAATACGTTGAACCCACGTTTCCCCATTGGCAGCCAATCCTGCCAGGACGAGGGCTGCACTGGCGCGCAAGTCGGAGGCCATTACAGGCGCCCCGGAGAGGGATTTTACCCCCTTAACCACAGCATTGGCTCCCTCAATGGCAATATTGGCTCCCATACGCAAGAGCTCTGGAACATGCATGTAGCGGTTGGGATAGATGCGCTCCGTAATGACGCTCAATCCTGGGGTGAGACTCATCATGGCGCAAAACTGTGCTTGTAAATCGGTGGGAAACCCTGGGTGAGGCAGCGTGATTAATTCCACAGGATTGAGTGCCGCACGAGTGCCATGCACCGTAATCCTTTTGGCATCGGGTTCGATGGTACACGGGACACCGGCCTCTTCCAATTTATCGAGGAGCGCCCGCATATGTCCGGGAATCAGGCCGTTGACGGTGAGGTCGCTTTTTGTCATAGCGCCGGCCACCAGAAAAGTACCGGCTTCGATGCGATCGGGAACAACTTTGTGAGTACAACCGCGAAGTGCTTTAACCCCGGTGATTTTCAAATAGTGGCTGCCAATACCCTCGATGTGAGCGCCCATGGCAACCAGCATATTACACAGATCAACGATCTCCGGTTCGCAAGCGGCGCTCTCAATGCGACTGATACCGGGTGCGAGCACTGCGGCCATGACGATATTTGCGGTTCCAGTAACGGTTGGTCCGTGACGCCCGCCAAGATAGACATAACCACCGCTTAGATTGGCGGCATCGATGTCCATGTAGCCACCGCGCATGCTCAATTGACATCCCAAAGCAGCCAAACCCTTCAGATGTAAGTCGATGGGTCTGGGCCCGATGACACAACCACCGGGCATCGAAACATAGGCTTTACGCAAACGGGCCACCAACGGTCCGAGCAAACAAATACTGGCGCGCATCTTACGCACCAGATCATAAGGAGCCACGTGGTTGAGTTTACGAGCTGTAATGCGCCAAGTTCCGGGAGCCGGTTGTTCGACATCCGCGCCCATATGGCGGAGAATTCCGGCCATAAACCGAATATCTGAGAGATCTGGAACATTTTCAATCGTGCAGGTTTCCTCGCTTAACAACGCGGCTGCAAAGATGGGTAAGGCGGCATTTTTGGCACCAGAAACCTGAACATTACCCGCCAACTTGGATCCGCCGTGAATGTGCAAAACATCCATAAGAAAATTTATTGTGGTTTGCTACCGTTGCTGGAGGGAGAGTTATTGCCACCATTGTGTTGGGTGTTTTGCCCGCCACTCCCGCTTTTCTTACGCCGGCGTTTGCGTTTTGCGTGCGGGATCTGCTTGACCCTGATTTTGACTGTCGCCCCGTTGCGCCGGATTTTGAGAGGCAGCTTTGTGGCTATGTTGAGGTTTGCCCCCCTGAGGCGGCCTGACAGCAACCCCTTGAGGATCGAGCGGCTTATTGCCTTTGTTGGCAGGCCTCTTCTTTTTCTTACGCGCGGGTCGAACGGTTTCGGATGAAGCTGCAGGTTCCTGAGATTGATGCCGCTGTTCAATGCGATGGGCCAATTTCTGTGCCTGACGACGTTGCCACCAGCGTTTGACCCGACGCCACCATGCCTTGACTTTCTTGCCCAGTGAGGTTGATGGCGTGCGATCTGTTTCCCTGGAACGCAGCAGTTTGTCGGCTCGCTGGTACTCCCGCTCCAGATCCTCTGCCTTAATGGGCTCGATGGTTACGGCTTTGGGATCCGGCAAGGTACTACTGAAGTTGGTGAGACGAGGCATGCCTGGCCTTCTGCGCGGGCGAAATTCCCCTGCACTGGAGGAGTGGGGGGCTATTGGAGGAATGGTTCGCCGCTTCCCCTTGGTTTCAAACTGTTCGATATTCTCGAATTCGGGCATAATGTGAAAGTGGTGTAGCGACTCCCAGCGGTCAAGCGAAAGCATCGGACAGATACAACGGGATTCGACCTCTGATCGGGGGGAGGAAAGTTTGCAACCATGCGGCATACGGATGGGCAAAAACACATGCAAAAGAAAAGCCGCTGCCTAATTCAAAGTATCGGAAAAACAAAGATTTATCCCCACTGATTGAGGTGCGGTGGAATTTTGGATTGCCGTCAATGGGGATATGTTCATGGTGGCGCGTTTTATTGTTGATACTCAGCACTATGAAACGCACTCATCACTGTAACGCACTCGACAAATCAACTGTGGGCCAAAACGTGGTCCTGGTTGGATGGATCGACTCACTTCGTGACCACGGTGGTATTCTGTTTATCGATCTACGCGATCGTGAAGGACATACCCAAATAGTTCTGGACCCCAACAATAATAATTATGCGGCCGAACTGCTAAAACTGAAACCCGAATCAGTGGTAGCTATCGCAGGCACGGTAGTTGCGCGCTCAGCCTCGGAAGTAAATACACGTATTGCCACGGGTGAAATTGAGGTAACTGCTGAAAAGCTACTCATTCACAATGTGTCAGACACGCCTCCCTTTCCGATGGAGGATGAAAAAGCACAAAAGGTAAACGAGGATCTCCGTCTGCAGTACAGATATCTGGATTTGCGTCGCCCCTCCATGTACCAGGCGCTGCGCGTGCGCAGCAAGGCAGCAAAAGCTACCCGCGATTTTCTGGACGATCAGGGATTTCTGGAGATAGAAACTCCGTATTTGTTCAAAAGTACGCCCGAAGGAGCGCGTGAATTTCTTGTCCCTAGCCGACTCAATCCAGGCAAGTTCTACGCCTTGGCGCAAAGTCCTCAGCAATACAAGCAGATGCTCATGGTGGCTGGAGTGGAGCGCTATTATCAATTGGCGCGTTGTTTCCGGGACGAAGACCTGCGCTCAGATCGCCAACCGGAATTCACCCAGATCGACCTTGAAATGTCCTTCATTGACCGTGAAGACATGTATGCGTTGATCGAGGGGTTGATGAAACGCATCTGGAAAGACGTGTTGGGCGTGGACTTGCCGACCCCTTTTCCACGCATGGCCTACGAAGAAGCGATGAATCGTTATGGCGTCGACAAGCCGGACCTGCGTTTCGAATTGGAAATCCAGGATTTCAGCGACTTGTTTGCCGACAGCTCGTTCAAGGTATTCCAAGGCATCGTAGCCAATGGAGGAGCTGTCAAAGCGTTCAATGCAAAAGGCTTGGCTGATGCAACCCAAGGGGAGATGCGCGACCTTGAAAACGCTGCCAAGGCCTTGGGTGCCAAGGGTTTGGCATTCATCCGTGTCGGCAACGATGGCGAGTGGAAATCACCTATTCTCAAGTTTTTTAGCGAAGAGGAAAAAACGGCATTGCAACAGCGCTTAAACATTGAGCCGGGGGGATTTAGTATTTTTTCTCAGCAGCTGATTGGGAACGCGCTTGTCTAATTTTGGGGCGCGTTCGCTTAGATGCCGCTAAACTACTGCAAAAGCGCGGAAAACTGGATATACCTGCAGATCAGTATAAATTCCTCTGGGTAATTGAGTTTCCTTTGATGTTGTACGATGAGGAGGCTGGAAGATACGTGGCTGCGCATCACCCCTTTACGGCTCCTGTTCCGGAGGATGCGGAATTACTGAAATCCGACCCGAAAAAGGTGCGCGGTCAACATTACGACTGCGTGCTCAACGGCATGGAAATAGCCGGGGGTTCGATCCGTATCCATCAACCCCAGCTGCAAAAGATGGTGTTTGAAGAAATCCTCAACATTCCGCAAGACATCGTCAGCGAGCGGTTCGGCTATATGCTGGAATCCTTCCGCTTCGGGGCTCCACCGCATGGAGGCATTGCGGTGGGCTTTGACCGCCTGATTTCAGTGTTGGCACAAAAGTCTTCCATCCGTGATGTCATAGCCTTCCCCAAGACTCAAAAGGGGCAGGACTTGATGAACGATGCACCAGGTGTTGCAACAGCCAAGCAACTGCGTGATCTGCATATCGAGTCTATCGCCGAAGCCTGATTTCAGGGCACCTCTCTACTTGCCATGCAAAAATCCGCCACCAAAGCACGGTGGTCGCTCGCGGTATATTGAGCCGTTTCGTCACTGATCCTAACCCCATCAGGATGCAGCCGCTCCAATAACCGTGGCGACATTAACATATAGTCGATACGCTCGTACCGATCATTGCGTGCATGGTGGTATGTCCATCGGTGCCCTTGACTATCAGATGCACCGGGGTCGACCATCAGCGGACGATCCCCAACTTGCAAAAAGCGCCGTATTGTGGGGCTGCGGGGATGGTCATTAAAATCCCCTGCTACCAGCACAAAGGACTCGTCCAACACGCCTGGTCGACGACGCACCAAATCGCGTAAAACTGTGGCCTCAGCTGCCCTGTATTGACGTGCCTGAAAATCAGCTGGATCCACGGTTAGACGGCTTTTCAAATGCACGTTGAACAGGTGCCAAGACTCCTCGCCTACGCGCAATACAACCTCCAGTGCACCGCGCCGGGAGGGTAACTCTTCACCATGGACGCGAACGAAGAGATCTTTGTGTTGATGTATTTCACTTAAAGGCACACGGCTCAAAATTGCCAAACAGCGGATCTCATCAAAGCCGCACTGATGTGCATAATACGGATAGTGTAAACCTGAGCGCATTAAATCGGCACGCAAACTCAGTAGAAATGGTAAAGGCCCTATCTCTTGCAGCATTACGACATCTGCATCGTGTGCTATCAAAACCTCCCTGACTGCAGCCTTTTCAAACTCGGGTTTGGGGTAGTTTCTGCGGTAAACACCCTCAACCAATCTGTCGGTCACAACATAGTTGTAGATATTCCAGCTCAAAACCCTCAAATATTCGCCAGTCAGAGAATTTGAGAGCACAAGCAGTGCGCATAAAACCAATCTTATCATGGTTATACTCTGATTATTCTGTTGACCGGGTCAAGCAGATACCGAGGGGCGGATGACAGCTTGAAAACTATTGACAGCAGTGTGATGTAAAGTTTAACTGATTTTGTTTTACACGAACCCTACCCCAACACAACCCCAACCTACACCACGATGCAGACCTGTTTACGCCGGACGGCGTTCACTTTGGCCTTTGTTGCACCCGCATTTCACGCATTCGGAACCAGTGAAAGCGACCTGATAGAACTACCGGAGTTCAGAGTGGTTGCTGAGCGAACGACCTCATATGCGGCGACAAACACATTAACTGGCACGCAGCTCAACACGATGCTGCGGGATACGCCCTTTTCAATAGATGTGTTTACGGAGGCATTTTTGCGCGATACCGGCTCGACAAATTTCCGCGAGGCACTGGCTTATGATTCTGGTCTTCAGTTAACAAACACCATAGCAGCCAACCAGTTTGGCAACTATACTTTGGGAATAGAAACGGATCCCCGCAGTATAAACAATGCGGAGACGGACATAGTGACGCGGGGCTTTCGAGCTCCGACGCTGAAGAACGGATTTTTCACACAGACCCGTGTGGATACAATCAACGTGGCGAGATTGGAACGCGCTGGTGGCCCGATGTCGCTATTGTATGGGATTGGTGCTATCACAGGAGTGACCAACGTATTAACGAAAGAGCCGATGGAAGAGGCCTTTACCGAGCTGGAGGCGATGGCTGGCAGTCGGGAGTTATTACGTTTTGGTTTGGATACGACGGGACCGATCCTACGCAACGGCAGGCATTTTGTCGGATATCGGCTGACCAGTGCCTGGCAGACAGAAGACACTGAATTACCGGATGAGCAACGGCGTTCCCTATTTGTTTCGCCGGTGGTGTCGTGGGATTTTAACCGGACATCCAATTTGCGTTTGGAGATGGAGCACGGAACCCGCAGGCATACTGGTAATGGGACTAAGGACGCACTGGACAGCAGAGCCGGGGTGGCATCCCTACAGACCGGGCAAGGCAGTGGTCGCAGGCAAACTGACGATGAAGCGACACTTTTGGAAGACTATCTTGGACTTGGCCGTCTGGTCAATATTTCGGGGCCAGATCCGTTTACAGAGGACAAAGTGAATACCTATTCGGCGCATTACACGCAGAGAATTGGCGACAACATCCGCATCTTGCTGGCTGGTGTTTACGAAGATGCGGATCGAGAGCGGTTATTTCTACCCGGGCGGCCCACAGTTACGAGAGTGGATACTGAACCCTCGGGGGGGATTAGTGCAGTATGGTATGGCAGAAACCCGCGATAATCGTCTTACCAAACAGTTTCGCGCCAGCCTGTTGTATTCGTTTGAATTATTGGGTGGACGACACAATTTTGTAGCTGGACGACAGGAACTATCGGAACGAGCGATCAGTGAAGATTTTCCGACCTCCCAGAGCATACTTGCGGGTGACTTTGTGTCTGCGATACCTGCGGATGGCAGGTCAATAAGGCGTGAAGGAAGTATATTGGTACCGGCATCCTGGCAGGACACTGACTGGCGCTGGTATCAAGGACATTATTTGATATACCAAGGTTCGGTGTGGAACAACCGCCTGCATCCAGTGCTGGGCTATCGTTGGGATCGGACGCAAACGCGACGCATGCGTTCGTT
This sequence comes from Verrucomicrobiota bacterium, assembly GCA_021208135.1. GTDB lineage: Bacteria > Verrucomicrobiota > Verrucomicrobiia > Opitutales > Oceanipulchritudinaceae > JAJOKB01. The sequence continues at coordinate 9,341 of JAJOKB010000013.1, forward strand.
TTTCGAGGAGGATGGCAGTCTGGGTGATCCCTTTGACCCACTGGCGGGCCGCAACACCCGCGATGGCCGTGACAACCAAGGGATACCCTTCCGGGAGCGCACCCCGACAGCAGGGCTCTCAGTGGCGGTGCATCCTGCCTTTTCAGTGTACGGCGTTTATTCGGAGGGTGTAGCACTGCCGAATGTAGCGCAGCGTGACGGATTTGGTCAGGGCTTTCCACCGGAATTTACCCGCAACAGGGAAGTCGGGATGAAAGTTGAGTTATGGGATGGCAAACTTTCGGGAAGAGTCAGTTACTTTAATTTGGTGAAAACTGGTGGCGTCCGCTATTCCTGGTATGCTCCTAACCCATCCAGAGGTAATTTCAATCCGGCTGCTCCTATCGTGTACCATTTTCCGGTTGATTCAGCGGCGAATTTGCAGCGTTTCCTGAACTTCATGCGCTCAACGGGATGGCAAGGAACAACGGCAGCTCAAGTGCCGGCAGACATTCCCCGGCTAAGCGAAGGTTCGCGTATGGTCTTTGCGGTGCCTTTTGGCGATCCCAATAATCCGGGGGCATTCAATCCTGCCACCAACAATTCGGATGGCACGGGATACGGGCAAAATCTCAGGGCCTTTTTTCTCGAACAAGAAGCGCTGCGCGACGAAGGACTGCCGCATGACAATATCTCAGTATTGGGGGGCAATAATCCCTCCATGGATCGCGGTGCTTATCACAATTTTGATGAAACTTCAGAAGGCTTTGAAGTGAGGCTGAACTTTACGCCTGTGCCCAACTGGCAGAACGTGTTCAGCTACACGCAGACAAAAGTTATCATTCGCACGACCTTTGCGAACCTGGCAGACAATCAGATCATGACCGGCCTGGAGCCCATTTTTTGGAATTTGGGAACTGGAAACTTCAGCGATCCACTCAATCCCAATAGTTACACGGGATCGACCGGAGCGGGCGTTACCAACAACGATTCTCCACGGCATTCATTTACCTACTGGTCACGATACAGTTTCACACACGGGCCGCTGGCTGGATTTGATATTCGCTTTGGAGCGAGATATCAATCTGAGCGGGCAGCAGAATCTCCGTGGGCCAGTGCCGGCGGTGGTTTCAATGACGCAGTTGACCGAGGCAAAGGTAACACTACCAAGGCTCCGGTTCCAGCTTACACTCTATTCGATTTGGGCATGGGCTACACGTGGGATTGGCGCAACACCAATTGGACTGTGCAACTCAATGTGCGCAATATATTCAACAAGCAGGAACTGCGAGCGGAGACTACTAATCGGCTGGTAGAAGGGCTCCCTGTGCTGACGCTATTTTACCTTGAACCACGCGATGTACGGCTGTCTTTACGCGTGGACTTTTAACCTCACCCTCAATGAAACCCCACACGCAAATGAAGATACAAAATACCCTGATTCTGGGCACATTGGTTATGATGTGCCCACTGTCGCTATCAGCGACGGCTCCCCGAGTTCTGTTTGTAACTGAAAACACTCCCGCAGCAACAGCACTACGCGCAATAGTAGAAACAGAATACAATTTACCCGCGCGCATTGAGTGGGTGGCTGCAGGCAATGTAGCCAACCAGTTTCAAGTAGTGCCATTTGACAGTATTCCTGATGCCGAGCAATTGTTGGAACAGCGGCTGGCCCAGTTGGGGCTGCAAGCCGACGACCCTGCGGACAAAGGGTTTACTGATTTTCTGACATCGTTGGGATACAATGTTCGCCGCTCTGAGACGACCCGAGAAATCGATCCTTTCTTCCAAGTCGAAGTGGTCACACATGAATTTCATGGCACGGTCTCCTCGAGTATTTCAGGCAGCTTCAAACTCAGTCCTGAGCAAGTGGCGCGCCTGCAGGAATATGACCTGATCATCATGAGCAGAGATACAGGAACCGGTTTTAACTACGCTTGGGGCGGAGGATCGGCGATGGAATTGCATGCCCAATGGACAGCCCTTACCGTGCCGGTCATTTCGTTCAGTTCCAGTTTGATCCAAACCAACGAGTTTGGTTCATTCGGCTGGGGTTGGTTTTATGGCTTTAATGCCGCCCATACGGTGGGAATGCCCTATGACCGCCACACAGCTACGCCGCGATTTGTGGTTCCGGACTTAACCCCGGTGGTCACCAATATGAACTCACTCTTGGATGGAGTCGCCGTTGTTGAAGGCCGGGCCGATATATACATCGATGGGGAGCAAAATCCAGTTTTGCCGAATGCGCTGCGCAAATTCAGCAACAATGCCAATTTTGCCTATCCGCCGAATGCGACTGTGATCCTAAGTTTTGATTATCCTAATTTCGTGCATGCATCAGCCGGAAATATCACCACACGCAATCCAATTCTGGCCCGATTTACGGCTGGTGTGCGGTTTTTTTGACCCGGGCTCGCCAATGCCGCCGGAGCGTATCCTGACTCCAGCTGGACCCAGGATATATTTTGCTGCTGGTATGGGAGTCAACGGCATCTTCAACCTGAATCAGAATGGCCAGCAAATACTGGAAAACATCATGACCGAGTACCTGCCCCTGCCGGAGGTTCCATTCGAACCCGAGTTTCTTTGGGAAGAAGCTGATGCAATGGAGGATGGCTGGTGGTACTCCTCCTGGTATGGATGGTTTTACGGCGATGCGTACCCCTGGATGTACCACAACGAACATGGCTGGCAGTACAATGCCGTGTTTCTGAACGAAGGAAAGGTTTTGTATGATCTGGAATGGAACGGCTGGATATGGATTCATGCGGATCTTCATCCTTGGATATACAATTATGATGCCAGCGATTGGTTCTATTATACAGGAAAAGATGGAAGCCGAAGCTTTGTCCGCGCTCAGGATGGCGTCACCATAGCAGTACCTGCACCCTGAGCATTGACCACTCATCGGGCAAATAAACCAATAGATAAGGTCCAGTTGCAAAAATACCGGATCGGAGAACGCTAATGCATATGCTTAAACTCCGCCAAAGCCTGGTTTTAACCAAAACTGTGGCCCTATTCACTGCGTTAGCATTCATCCTATTCTGGTTGTTCCGTGGGGCGCACGTGGGTTGGACCCGGTCGCTGGAAACCACCATGGTTTTGGATCCCATTACGGAGTTGGAGTTTCCGGTGTTCACCCCCGTTTTTCTGCCGGGGGTGGATTATCTATTATTCACAGCACTGCCTGCGGCCATAGTCGCGGCAGTACTTGCAGCTATTGTTCGTCTTAAACCAGTAACAGAATTATGATCCGATCCATTATTGCCGCCAGCTTGACTGGCCTCGTTTTTAACCGCTGGAAGTACCTTTGCCAAGGTACAGGCCTTTGACTTCGCCGACGTGAAGGGGGGTCAACAATATCGTGTTCTTATTGGATGCCCCACTGGAATCCATCAACGGAACGGGATCCGGAATTTCCGGAAAGTTCCATTTTAACCACGATAATCCGGCAGAATCGAAGGGCAGAATTGTTCTGGCCACACAGTCATTGATAGTGCCCAACTCGTCCATGCAGGAGCATATGCGCGGCGCGCGCTGGATGAATACGGCAGAGTACCCGGAGATTGTTTTTGAGGTCGAACACCTGAAGGATATCCAGGAAATTGACCGCGGCTTTCAAGCAACAGCGGTAGGCGCAATGACCATGCGTGGAGTAACCCACAGCATGGAAGTTCCGGTGCGTATTACCCTGCTGCCAGGCATGTTGGCAGCGCGTGGTGGCGGTGTTGAAGGTGACTTGATGGTCGTCAGATCCAATTTCACAGTACGCTTGACAGACTTCGGCATTAATCTCAGCGGGGTCGAAGATAAAGTAGCCAATGAAACTCAGATTACGCTGAGCCTGGCAGGCGCATCACCGAAAAGCTGAAATATGTCAGGGCCAACCATCGTTTGGTTCCGCAAAGATTTGCGGTGCGATGATAACCCGGCGTTGGCTCATGCCTTGCAAAGCGGTGGCCCAGTGCTGCCGCTTTTTATTTGGTCGCCGGAAGATGAACAACCATGGTCACCGGGCGCAGCATCACGCTGGTGGTTACATCACGCACTGCATGACTTGAATTCGCAGTTGGAACAGCTGGGCCTGACACTCTATGTGCGTTCTGGCGGAGCCGAAGGAGTGCTCCGCAACATCGTTGACAGTACCAAGGCGGAGGCAGTCTGCTGGAACAGGCGGTATGAAGCTTCAATAATTGCCAGGGATACGCGCATCAAAGAAGGGTTGCGCAAGCGCGGCATTGAAGTGCGCAGTTTCAATGGATCTTTGTTGTTTGAACCTTGGACGGTCAATAGCGGAACAGGAGGCAGCTATAAAGTGTACACCCCGTTCCGCAAAAATGTGGAACAACGCGAACTACCAAGCCCAGTTGCCCTGCCTAATCAACACGTGCAAAGGGTGCCTGGCACCCTCAGTTCAGAGGTGCCTGGCACCATAGAATCTCTTGGTCTTTTGCCCGAAAAAAGTTGGGATGCAGGATTTTATCAATTTTGGGAACCAAAACGAAACCATGCAATATCGCGGTTAAAGGCATTTTTGAGTTCTGGGGTGAAGCACTACCATGAGCGGCGTGATCTGCCATCGGAAGATGGAACCACGCGCCTTTCACCGTACTTGCATTGGGGACAATTAGGCCCCCGTGAAGTCATGGCTCAATTGCAATCTGCTGAGCCAAGCGATGGTCGCGACCATTTGGCGCGGGAGATTCTTTGGCGGGAGTTTGGTTATCATGTGCTGTATCATTATCCGCACACAACCCATCAACCTCTGCAAAGTAAGTTCCGCTCCTTTCCCTGGCACAAGGATGAGGAAATCTTACAGGCATGGCAACGCGGACGCACTGGATACCCCCATCGTTGACGCCGGCATGCGTCAGCTTTGGCAAACAGGCTGGATGCACAACCGCGTGCGCATGGTCGTGGCGTCCTTTTTGGTCAAGCATTTGCTGCACTCCTGGCAGGATGGAGCAGCTTGGTTCTGGGACACTTTGGTAGACGCGGATTTGGCCAGCAATACATTAGGATGGCAATGGGCTGGTGGCTGCGGTGCGGATGCAGCACCCTATTTCCGTATATTCAATCCGATGACCCAAGGAAAGAAATTCGATCCTGATGGCACCTACGTTAAAAGATTTGTTCCTGAACTCAAGCGGTTGCCCGCGAAGTATATTCATGAACCTTGGTTAGCCCCAGAAAATATACTCCAATACGCAGACTTGAAACTGGGCTCCCAATACCCGCTGCCAGTCATTGATCACGACGTTGGCAGGAAACGGGCATTGGAAGCCCTCCAGACGATCAATGGCGCCTAAGCACCCCCGCGCATCAAAGATCCTCTGGATGTACCCAGGTATTCAGGTCGAAAACAAAATATCGTGGATTTCTGCGGGTGAATTCAGGCCAAACCCAGCGTGCCGGCTCGCCCGGGATCCACATGCCGGGAAACAAATCCGCCGAGGACCATACCCAACGGCGCAGAGTGGAATTGAAGAAATAAAACCCATCCTCACTGCCACCGGACTGGAGACGAATCCAGCCCACTGGATATTGGTAAGTCCAATCAACATCCGGATAAAACCAACCCATCCAGTCGGAATAATGCCAATTCCCAGGAAACTGGTCAAAGTCGATAAAGGAACGCGGTGTTACAGTGCCTGAACCGCCGCCTGATCCCAAGGCCACTCTAAATAAAATTTCGGACCAACCCTGTGTGCCCACTCTTATATCACCGTTGACGGTGTTATAAAGAGTCTCGCGCATGGCAACGTATAGCCATTTCCCATCGGGACTAACTGTAACCGCCCCAACATCGCTGCGTGCCCCCAAACCACCACTGTTAAAGTTCACATCCAAGGTTCCATCAGCATTGAGCACCAGCATATGCCCGCGAAAAGTTCCATTAAAACTGCTCAGATTGCCTACCACTACAATCCTACCATCAGGTAACATAGATACTTGATGCACAACACCGTTAACTCCGTTGCCTCCTGGAATCCAATCTGGATCAGCGCTGCCATTGCGCAGCAGGCGCCCCGCAGTTATACCGATCCCAGTCCAACTGCTCCCATAGAGAAGCTTGCCATCTGGCTGCACAACTAAACTGCTAATACGATTAAATGCGGCTCCAGAGGGCGGCTGAAACGTGGTATCCAGGCTGCCATCCAGATTCAATCGCACCAAGGCAGGCGCGGAAAAACTCAAACCAGGCCAATTTTCAAACGCACCGCCCACGTATAATTGCTGATGGATCGGATCGTAAGCCAATGCCCGGATGTAAGTATTGAATGTGGAAAAATTTGCATTGGGAGCGAAGCTGGGATCAATAGACCCATCTGGATTTAACAGCACGATGTTGAGCGCGTCCACCGGATTGTTGCCACTGCCATCAGCCACTCGCTGAAACCAGCCTGCCACAAAAAACCGGCCATCTGGAAGCGGTTCGAGAGCATGCACCACCACATTGGATCCTTGCATCACAGCAAAAGGTCCACTGCCAACACGATTCCCCTGGTTGTCAAAGCGAACGATCTCACCATTGAGTTTGGACAAGACAAGATTGCCGCTGGCTTCCTGAAACAGACTGTGAGTGGCTCCAGCACCAGTATTGCCGCCATGCGGTGGATTCAAGGCTGAGATCCGAACTCCGGTCTCGCTGTTAACCCGCACTACGCTGGAATTAGCCGGATTCTGAAATCTCCCGGCCACCCAGATCTCCTCGTCAGAAACAAAATGAAGCACGCGCGTTGCCACCGTTGAGGAATAATCGCGCTGACCAGTGTTAAGTACACTGTTATTCCTGATAAGGTAAGCATTAAACAATGGATCTGGTGCCCCTTGTGCCGCTACGGGAAGTACATTGATTGAGCGTGATGAGCTGGTAACAGTTCCTCTGGAACCGGAAACAACAACCTCGTAACTGCCGGCATCCTCAAGTGTGAGATCATATAACTGTAATACTGCTGCGTTTTGACCTGCCAGAGGAGCACCATCTTTAAACCACTGAAAGGCAAGGTTTTCGCCGATAGCATAGACGCTCAGCACAGCTGATTCTCCCACTGTACGCGAAACGGCAACGGGTTGGCGCAGGATTTGAGTTGGAGTGCGTAAATCAATTGCCGAAAGAGGGAGACGGTACAAAATACCCTTTTGTTGAAAAGAGGCAGAGGTCACCTCTGTTACCACAGCGAACACATAGTCGCCCACGCGATGTACGCGCATAACTCCTCGGGAGCCGATGCCCGACCCTCCAAGACTCAGACCATCGGTGGGCACATCGTGCCATTGCCTGCCCTGAGTTGCAGACACCATGATTCTACCAACGCCTGTCGGCGCAAACAACAACTCTCCATCACTGCTGTGATTAGTCATACTCGGCGGTAATCCCGGTGTTTGCAGCCATTCGGTGCTGCCGGGTTTGGTGTAAAATGCCACCGATGAACTGGAAACCCCGGAACCGATCCAGACAATGGAGTTTCTTACCGGCAAAATGAATCCGCCATCAATTTGACCCAAGTTGGCATTTGACCAAGTGAGGCCGCCATCCTTACTGGAGGCAGGGCCGCCGCCAAGCGGCCTAACCGAGTACACGACCCCGCCCGCTACCAAAACAGAGGCTGGAGAGCCCAACCCCGGGGCACCAGGGCGTGCCTGCCAGTTGAGTCCATCCGATGAGGCATAAACGCCACCGAGCGCTGAATTGAAATAGTAAGTGCCGCTGTCGTCATCGTAGGTGACATATTCAGGAAAGGTGGTTCCCGTGCCAGACAACGCTTCGCCAGATAGTGCGGCCGGTTCCCAGATATTTCCGCCGACAGGTAAGCGATACAAACGTGAGACCCCGGGAGCAGGATTGTTCAAGGCCGCGTAAATATAGTTGCCGGCCCGAAAGAGCCCGAATACTCCAATTTCTGCGAGGGATCCACCTCCTGACATAGCATCGACCACCTCGAAAGATTGACCTCCGTTTGCAGTGACCCTGACCCCGCCATTGGCGTCAATGACATACAGGCGTTCGCCGGCGGAAACCAGAACGTTGCGATAACTAGGGTTCAATTCAATGCCAACAGAAGGAGTCATATCCTCCCATGTCTGAGCAAGCAGTGAACCACTGATAAAAAGCACTGCATAGACCCCAACGGCCCAGCAACATTGGAATGTTTTTGAGATAAGCATGACTCAGCAGAAGATAAGCTGAACTTATCTCAACCTGGAGCCATGGGGTCAACCGGCAACAGCTAGCGTATCGTACGTTATTGTACGTATGTCATCAGTGCTAACCGAGTCCGGCCGCTAGCGAATCATTCCGGCAGCGACCGTTTCATTGGTGAACGGATCCACTAAAATGAGGCTGCCGGTAATACGATTGCGGCGGTAACTATCAAAAAACAGGGGAGCGCTGACCCGCAGGTGCACCCGCCCAATCCCATTCAGCTGCAGGGAATCCACGCCTTCCTGCTTATGAAGTGTGTTGACATCCACCGCATACTGGATTTCGCGAACCACTGCTTTAACCTCCTTTGTGGTATGACGGAGTATAAATTTGGCCCCGGCTGTCAGTGGCTTCTTCTCAGAAAACCAGCACAGCATGCAATCAATGTCCTGGGAAATATGGGGTTGATTGCGGGTTTTAACCAACATGTCCCCACGGCTGATATCTATTTCGCGATCCAAGGTAATCGCCACCGACATGGGATGAAAGGCTTCGTCAAGCTCACCGTCAGCCGTATGAATCGCTTTGATTTTCGCCTCAAAACCACTCGGAAGCGCTAATATTTCATCGCCCGGTTTAAACACCCCGCCAGCTATCCGCCCCGCATAACCGCGAAAGTCGTGCCATTCGTTGGAATGGGGGCGAATGACGTACTGCACCGGGAAACGGGCATCCACATGATTGGCGTCTGAGCCGATGTAAACAGTTTCCAAATTGTACAGCAGTGTGGATCCGCCATACCACGGCATATTGGGGGACTTTTCCACAACATTATCGCCGAGCAATGCACTGATCGGAATAAACGTCATTTGTGGAATATCCAACCGTGAGGCAAAATCCTTGTAGGTGCGGACGATATCATTGTAGACCTGTTCCGACCAATCGACCAAATCCATTTTATTGATACACACGATCACGTGCTGAATGCGCAGCAAACTGGCAATGAAAGAATGCCGACAGGTTTGCTCCACCACCCCCTTACGGGCATCAACCAGAATGATAGCGAGATTGGCAGTCGAAGCCCCGGTAACCATATTCCGGGTGTATTGAATATGCCCTGGGGTGTCAGCGATGATGAACTTGCGTCTGGGAGTGGCAAAATAGCGGTAGGCAACATCAATGGTTATCCCCTGCTCGCGTTCAGCCCTCAAGCCGTCCGTCAACAGTGCCAAATCAACGTGACCATCCCCCCGATTGCGCGAGACACGCTCAACAGCTTCGAGCTGGTCCTCAAAAATGGACTTGGTATCGTACATCAAACGACCAATTAAGGTCGACTTGCCGTCGTCAACGCTACCAGCGGTGGTAAAACGCAATAATTCAATGTCGGTTCCGACAGTTGTTGTGGTTTCCATGTGCAAAAGCTTCAAAGTTCGAAAATTAATCAAAAAATAGCCAGCGCGCTTGCGATCTTCCATCGCTGTCTCGGAACGCTTGTCATCTGCTCTGGTGCCTCGCTCCGTTTGCCGGGCCGCAGCGACCTCGGCGATGACCGCATCCAAATCAGCAGCAGTGGATTCCACCGCACCGGTACAGGTCGCATCACCAATGGTTCGAAAACGTACGGTTTTGCGCTCAGCTTGCTCACCATCTTGCACCTGAATAAAGTCTGTAACCGCCAACAAAGTTCCTCCCCGGGCGATAACATCACGCTCATGCGAGAAATAAATGTGCGGCAGCACTATGCCCTCCCGTTTGATGTACATCCAAATGTCCATCTCGGTCCAATTCGACAAAGGAAACACCCGGAAATGTTCCCCTGGATTCTTGCGCCCATTGAACAAATTCCACAACTCCGGCCTCTGATTTTTCGGATCCCACTGACCAAAATCATCGCGGTGACTGAAAAAGCGTTCCTTGGCGCGTGCCTTCTCTTCATCTCTACGGGCGCCACCCAGGGCAGCATCAAAACCATGCTCTTCAATCGCATCCAAGAGCGTCACTGTCTGCAATCCATTCCGGCTGGCATTAGGCCCCTTTTCCTCCACTACACGCCCCTTTCGAATAGATTCCTCCACACTGGCAACCACCAGCGCGCGCCCAGCTTCTCCACATACTCATCCCGATACACTATGGTTTCGGGAAAATTATGCCCGGTATCCACATGCATGAGTGGCATAGGCATGCGACCAGGCCAAAATGCCTTGCGCGCTACGTGGGCCAGCACAATGGAATCTTTGCCGCCACTGAAAAGTATTACGGGATTCTGGAATTGCGCCGCCACCTCGCGCAGCACAAATACGGCCTCGGCTTCCAGTGTATCCAAGTGATTCAGCGAATATTTCATAAACCAACTAACCAATCACACCCAGGCAGCCAGGCGCAAGCCCAAATTAAGGTTCATTGGGCAATTTACCAATGATTAGATATGCGAGTAGATTGTTGGCCGAAAACTAAAAATAATTGCAGAAAAATAAAAAAAATAACTTGCGCTGGGCACAAAAATAGAGATGGTAGAAGCATCTTAAATTTCCCGCAAGGGAGTTTTGGGGTAACATATAAGGAGTAGTGAAATAGAAAATGATGGCGGGCAGCTTAGGGGTAGGCTGCCCGCCTTTTTTATTGCATACTGCTTAAAAAGCGAGGCTCCTTCACACAGTGTGTGAAAGAGCCTGAAGTTTGAAGATGGATCAGCCTGGTGGGGCTGATGATTTTAAGTTATGGGGTCAATGACTTAGCGGAGTGGCTACCTTAGCGAAAGGTACGAATCCGATAAAATCTGGCTTCCTCTGAGGACACGGGACTCTCGTGTTCGAGATTGAGCTCAGCACCAGTACCTTGAATGGCCTCGCCCACAGAAATCCAACTGTCGGACTGCAGGTTGCTGGACATCTCCAGCTGATACCACTGACCTTCTGTGGACTCCTGCAGGGTCACCATTATACCGGTTGAACTAACCGTGAGTATCGGACTGTCCATTGGCTCCAGAACTGAACTGCCAAGCTCCAGCACAGCCACTGCGCTGACACCGGTTGACAGGTCATCGGCGGAATTGATGGCTACAACACGATACTCGATCGAGTTTGCCTTACTCAAGGGAGCTGTGTGGTCCATCCACAACTGCGGATTCAGCTCAGAGACCATGGTAGGCTGAGCGACAATGGAAACGCTGCCTATAAGTTCCAGCGGGTCTTGAACAGTGGTAAGCGTTGGCAGTAAATTAGATCGCGGACGATAGGCAATGACATGCCAATCGCCACCATCAATGCTGCGCTCAACCCGGAAACCCAATTCGTTGGTGGCGGTATCGGCCCAGGTAATCCTGACAGCGGTATCATTGATGATTTCTGCCACTACATCCACAGGCGCACTCACCGCATCTTCATGGTCGACAATGATACCATCGACAGGTTCCAACGGTCCACCATGGTTGGCACCGGAACCAATCCCCAAGGTTGACCGTCCGTTGAGTCCGGTTCGGCTGATGGATACGTCCAACAAATAATTCAATCCGGTCTCAGGACTCTGCAAACGGGAGGAATCCAAAGTGCCTACCTGCGCAGGATTGACAGAGGCATTGCCCAACAAGAGGAATCCAAATTGTTGTTGATTGTAGGAACCAATCCATCCTTTTGCACCATCCTGGCCTATGGTGCCCGGGCCCTTATTGACCCGACTGCTGATGTTGTATGTCCAGGCCCAGCTATAGACACCGACTCGATTGTGTTCCTGAGAAATGATACCTTCGCCATCATTGCCAATGGATCCTGGGTTGACTACCGAGTTGTGGTGCATCCACAGGTTGCGCCCGCCAATGTCATAGCCACGGTTCATGTAGTCACTGGCGGAAGTCGCTGTCTGCCAACTCCAACCATCAAAAGATACACCGCCCAAGTCGATAGACGTCATGGGATTATAAGTCGGCGATGTTGAGTCCACACCAAACACCTGAGGATTGGTGATATAGCCAGCGTAAATCGTGCGATGGATCATGTATTTCTCAGCATGGTTGTTGAGAATGACGACCCCATCCCCTGCGATTTCAAAATTTTTGTTGCCCCGATTGAACACCCAGTTGTCGCGCACAATGACATTGGGGGCATTCATGCCAACGCCGGGTCCAATCACCGTAGCCGAGTTGTGATTACCACCAAAGCCGGACTTGTTGATGTCGATACCGATACCGTTGGCGTGGTCAAAGAGCATATTTCTGAAATTGTTACCTGAATGCAGCTGCCGGAACACGAAGTTTTGGGTCGGCTTGGCGATAACATTGTTAGCCACAAATACGTTGCTACCGTAGGCCATCAAGCGACCGGCAAAACGAAAATGCGCAAAAGCATCGACAGGAGAGTTGCTGGCATGGGGACGCAGCATGTCCGCATGGGCAGCCGCATTCTCCAAGCGCACGCCCATGATCAATCGACCACTGCCCATGGCAACCGGATTGGCGTTGGCATTGCCCGGGTTGGTTTTGCCAATGAGTGCATCCAAATAGTGCATGCCGGTTGGAGTATGGCCACCCCAGGTTTCAGCCTCGGGTGCACCTGCAGGCCAATCGATTTTTGCCTGATTGGCTCGCCACCAACCGTCCACCCGGCGCTGAGCCCACTCTTGATGGAAGCCAAAGGTAATGACACCACTCTCCAGGCGCACATTGACCACACCCACGTTGTTGACGTCAGCTACTGTACCACCTTCAGGGCGCATTAGCCCAATCAAGCTCCAGTCAGCAGGTAAGGTGCCGGCAGCATTGGCTTGCAGGGTAACCGGACACGTGCCCCGGTTAACCCGTGGAAACACAAAAACGGTGCCGGGATCCAAAGAGAAAGTGACATCATTGGCAAATAAAGGATCGTTGGGATTGTCAGTGGCACGGATAACAGCCTGGTCATGACCGCTGGTAAGATCTGCACCACGAATGACCACTCCGCTGCGCAACATGAGTCCACGACTCATTGGCCCCATACCGGCCCCGTAGCCCATATCAGGCAATTCAAATTCCCAGATTCCGGCGGGATAATAAAGCACCCCGCCGCCTTGAGCGTAGAGTTCATCGCGGGCGTTTTCAAAGCGCTCAAAATGGTTGTCACCATTGGTGTAAGTGGACATGTCAATCACGTTGTCCCAACGCAATTGATCGGTCCAAATTGGATATTCGCCGGGACCATAAAAACTGGCTGCCGGGTTATCGGTAGGAACCTGTGCAGTAACAAAGGAAACCGCTGCCAAGGCACAAGTAACACTCAGTAGAGAATAGAGGGGGAGGTATTTCATAATCATTAATACGTCACTAAAGGTAGGATAAAAGTACGACAGCCGCAGGATCTGCCGGAGCAGATCCGCAGATCTGAATGGGTTGTGCCTGCTAATTGGATGAAAGCAGACGCGGGGGACAAAAAAGGCGAAACGCTCACATTCTGCTCCGTGGAACAGTGCTCGCGCTTCGCCCGTTTGGTGAGATTCTGACTATAGAGTTGAGCGGACCACTGGGTCCGCACAACTATGCTATCACCCTTACCGGCGACGGCGATAAGCCACTACACCCAACACCAACAAACCAAAGATAGCAGCATAGGTAGAAGGCTCGGGGATGGCTACGACCGAGAATGTGTCGAAACGGACAGTTTGACCTGACGGTGACCACGCATAAAGGCCGAGGGCCGTGACTTGACCACTTAAATCAGAGGTAGCAATGCTAGTGGAGGTATTCATGCCGGATGGTGAACCGTTGCCTTGCACAGCGAGTTCATGCCAGAGGGTGGTATCCAAAACTGACAAAGTGCTAGGCGACCATATAGCGTTGCTGGCATTGGTAAAGCTGGTTGCGGAAGCATACCATTGGCCGTCAACCTGAATTAGAGCCCTTACGCGGGCAGAACTGCTGTTGTTGCGTTGTTCCCAGGAAAAAGAGGTCAACTTGGAAATATCGGCTCCCTCCAAGGCCCAATCACCCATGCCTGCGGTGGGAACGGAAAAGATAAACCGAGTAGCGTTGCCACCATCCGTAGTTGAGAAAGTAAAACCAGCGGACAATCCGGTTCCGTGAGGGGCGGTGGCATTGATGTCGGCTACCGTCGCACCTCCAGCAGAGGATGCAGCGCCGCCTGCATCTATATTATTTGAAAACACGGTGCTGGTACCATTGGCATTGGTTTCCGAAGCACCACGGGAGCGGGCGGCAAACCAACCGTATGATGCAAATGTCTGATTCGACCCAGTGTTATTCGAAAACGATTGCTGGTAAACGATCACCTGCCCCTGGGCATGTGCGGGCGAGAATAAGGCTGCTGCGCTGAGCAGCAATAGAGAATATTTGACGGAATGATTCATAGTGAATTTGGGTTAAGGAGTTGCGAAAGAAAGGGTTAGCGACGGCGACGCCAAGCGACAAAGCCAAGCATGACCAGCCCGAAAATTGCGGCATAGGTGGAAGGCTCGGGAATCACGGTGAGGTTGTTGATTCCACCCACGTGATGCTGATTGGCTTGATTGGGGAAATTCCAGCGCAGCCACAATTCCTGCCCGGGAGCCCAGGAGATGGATGCAATGGTTGCATTGACTTGCACCGTTGATCCCTCAGCCATTGGACTCAAATTTACGGATGCGGTTGGAACTGGATTGGTGGCAGCACCAACCGAACCTTCGCCGGCATCAAAAACCCCAAAATTCAGGGTCAGGCTGCGGTCCTGAGTTCCGGAGCGTTTGCGCAGAGCAATGACATCGTAGGTCAGGATGGCCTCTGAATATGTGATGCTGGATGTGTTGGTGAGCACCAGCAAACCGCATCATTGACATTGACCAAGGCCAGGTCGCCTGCCCCCAGGTTGACACTTTGCAAATCCGAGTTGGTGAGCGATGTGCTCCCAGAGGTCGCACGGTAGTTAATGGTAGTGGCACTGCTGAACCAACCGGGCAAGGTGGAATTGTTGGTCCATGCTCCAGTGCTGGTTGGCAGCGTTTGGAAGTCCTGGAGATAGGTGCCGGAAAAAGGTAGGACCGCCAAGGCATGGGTTGCAGCGGCTACGATAGCACAGGATACGAGTGTAGTGATTTTCTTCATAGGTAGTTTAATTTATCAGAGTTTGGGAAAGTCCACAATGCGCCCAAGCGTCATAGTATGGCAAATTTGCGTCAGCACTACGGGTTGTTAACGAACAGGCGCAAGCGGTAAAAATTGCGTTCGGGAGCGATGGGCAATTCGAGTTGCCAATAAGTGTGATTCTCCTCGACAGTGCCCTCCCAAGGAGCGGAGGGCAGCGTCTGCCATGAATGCAAGTCCACTGAATGTTCCAAAAGGAATCCGACCCCGGCAGCCTGTGCCGCTTGCCGAAAACTGAAGGTCAATGTCTCGTGCGCGGATGCGTGCATCTGCCAAATGGAGCTTTGATCGGCAGGCTCCAATGGATGCAGCCCAAAGAAAAACTTATGCAGATTGGAAATCCCATCACCTGCCGGACTGGCAAGGGGTGTCATTTGCGCCGAAGTCAAGACATCAGCGAATTGTCCAATCCATTGATCAAAAGCATCATCAGCGCCGGTGGCGACCACTGAAAATTGTAACACATCACTGGTCAGTACAATTTGGCCATTACGCACCAGTTCCGCAATTAACCAATACTCTCCGGGTGCCAGGTCATCCACTTCAAAACTACCCGCAGCCAGTCCGGAATTCATCGCTTCGCCGTTGAGTCGATATACGATTGAAAACTCCTCATTGTCAGGATTATCGACCTGGGCGTGGAGCAAGACGGCTTGGCCTTGAGCGAAGACTTCACCATAACCGGGCTCGAGCCATGTAATTTCGAATCGGCTTTCTGGTTCACTGAGCGACCTGCTTTCGGCGGGACCCACCTGAAAACTACCTGGCAGGAGACGGGAAGGATCATCAGCAATCATAAGCCGATCCAATTTCATGCCGGCCTCGCGACGCTGCAGGTGAATAGTATGCAAGCCTGCTTCCAGATGTCCGAGGCTTTGGATACGCGCTGTTGGCAACCATGCCCAACTGGTGGAGGTTCCTTCAAATACTCTGCTGGTCCGCAGACTCCCGTTCAAGCCCAGGTGCAATGAATCGTAACTTCCTGAGGAGCAATGCGTCGGATGGAAACATAATATGTCCCGGGATTCGTTATCTGCACCGCGTAAACCACCTCCGCGCCAGCTGGCCAGTTTACGTTGCCGCTAATTTCAGGCAGCGCGACATAACCGGAACCGGCAAATCCGGCCGTTGATGACTGCACACTCCACTCGATGGAATCGCCATTGCGACGGAGTTCCCTGAAGTGCTCCCCTTCAATGACCACAAGACCGTTGTCTTCGACGAAGACGCGAGGATCAGGCTCTTCAACCAGAATGGTCAGCTCGGTACTGGCACTGGCTCCTTCATCATCGTAAACGGTCAACACAACCGTATGCTCACCTACTTCGCGGAAAGAATAGACTGGCTGTGGTCCAAAAAGAACCTGCCCAGGCCCAACTGTCCACTCCCATGCCACCACAGTACCGTCAGGATCACTGGATTGAGTGCCGTCGAACACTACAGTAAACGGCGGCACCCCGGCGATACGGTTGGCAGCAATCACTGCTGTCGGAGGCAGATTGCCAACGGTAATCACGGTTGTGCCCAAAACACCTGCAGCGTAAGCCGAAACAAGGAACTCACCGCGCTCACCATTGGAAGTAAACAAACCATTGCTACCAACCTGACCACCGGCGTCGACAGACCAATCAAATCCAGAGGGTTGCGGTTGCATCCATTCGCCGAATTGATCGAGCAGGACTGCACTGAAGGCGAGGGTGGTTCCCGGTGAAATAATCGGAAATTCAGGTAAAATTGCCACTGACTGCGCATACCGGGGCTCATCGACAAAGATCTGAGTCACAGCTTGATGAGCTGAACCGTTGCTCGCGGTGACCGTCAGGCGGGGAAAATAATTGCCCCCTTGCTGGTAGATGTGTTGCACCTGCGCACCGGTTGCGAAGTTACCATCGCCAAAATCCCAAGCGTAAGATACCAGAGTGGTGCCCAATGGCGCAGTGCTCGCGGTGGCATTGAAACTAACCGTTAAAGGCGCAAATCCGGTACTTGGATTAACTTCGAAAAGAGCCTCTGGGCGAGGTTCAATCGAATCAAACTGGAATGAGGCAAAAGTACCCACCCCGGTACTACCGTTAAACAGGAAAATAACATCGTGCATTCCGCTGACCGGAGGGATCTCCAACTCGAAGGTATTGCTTGATCCGCTCAATTGGATACGTCCCAGCGCGGGATTGTCGCGGCTATTCAGGAATACATCCACATGGCCGCCATTGAGTACATTGAACTGCAAGCGCAGCAAATTGGCTCCGTTGCCCGGGCCAAAATCAACCATGTAGTAATCGACTCGTCCATTGCGATTGATGTACCCTACCCCACCCGGAACCGGACGCGGACCGTTAGTGGCATCGTAAGTAACGGCAGGCGTAACCGCAAATGCATCCCTCGGCTGTACCACATGGATCAGGACTGGATGTGATTCCAAGTGGGTGCCATCGGCAAATTGGACGCGGGCTGTGGCGACATGGCGCCCAGTGACCGGATTGTTCCAGACTAAATTCCAAGGCGCACTGTTGTCCTGCCCCACCACTGCTCCGTTAATACGCAACTCCACATGGGTGACTTCGCGTCCTCCCGCATCCAGTTGCAGATCTACGGCCAAAGGTCGCTGGGAGGGCACCCGACTACCTCCTGTTGGACTCGCTATAGCTACGAATGGCTCAGTCCAATTGGCAGCCTGAATACTGTCAGGGGCGATGGTGATTGTTTGGCCGCCGACTTGCAAGGTGCGGAACAATCCTGTTCCCGGTGCGGTAATGCTTGGTATGGGCTGATGCTCTTCCAATACGGTCATCACTACCAGGAATTCTCCATCCTGACTTTGGAAATCAATCCACTTGTTATGGGTAAAAATCTCATCACCAAACGGAAATTTATCGCCATTGTCCATGGCACCATCGCGCAAAAAGGTGCCAGTGCGAAAGGTGACGCTCTGCGGATGTACCACCGTAACGACCATGCGTTCGCCAGTGGGCGACTGGATAGTGAATTGATTATCCCCGGTCATGATGTCGTGCATGCCAGCCGTATTCAGTCGCCAAAACCGGCCATTTTGTGAGCTGTCAGCCACGATAAACAAACCTTCCGCTCCAGATGCCCCCGAGTAATCGACAAAAAAACCTGCGCCGGAAATCCTGAACCCCGGTATCGGAAATGGTGGCATGCGCCACCATGTATCCGTCGCCCTCTGCTCGCGTCCGCAACTGCTCAATCCGCCCCAAGCGTTGCGCGTAGCTGGCACTTCCGGGATCATTGTGAAAAACCGTGGTTTGCCCGGCAGGATTACTGGTACGCCCGCTACCCACTGTCCATGGGTAACCCAATCCCCAAATGCGCACGCCCAAACCATCGGCAGCATGATGTCCGCCATTCGCACTGCGCTGCTTGGCATTCAATTGTGCGACAAAATCGCGCCCATCCTGATAACGATTGCGGAACATTGCCATCCCGAAGGAATGGTCCACCCAGGTCAGCCCCCAAACTTCCGCTGGATTCACAGGTTCCACATCGTGCGGATAAAACAACAACGTATACAATCCTCCTGCGGAAACCGGATCGTAGCGCTGGTCTCCCAGCGGTCCGGTTACTCGATCGTACATCCAACGCAAACCTGCCAGGTACTCGGGAGGCGAAAATGCAAATGCCAGACCCGCTGTCCCCTCACCTTCCCACACCGGATGATCATCCGTAAAATCCGGACGCAGTCCGAGACCATCCTTGCGCGGTAACGGCAATAAACCCATGTAGGTCGACATAAGCGCGTAGCGGGCCGCTGGCACTTCTTCGATCAGATTGCGTCCGCGGATCCGATCCAAAGCATACAAAAAGGTGTAGGTAAAGCGACCTGGATATTGGGCGTAGGCAATGCCTTCCGGATTCCACCCTCGCGCCAGCGGATCGGTACCAAGGTTGCTGCGCAAGTGTTGCAACAAACGATTAATAGCGGTGTTCAGATTGTTTTCATAGCCGGATTCATCGCTGGCCAAATAAGATAACCCGGCAGCAGCGTACCGAACTGCCCACCAATTATTGCCGTCGCTTGAATCGCCCGGCCATCCGTTACCACCACTGCTGATCAGGCTGTTGGCGTTTTGCAACAGCGCTTGCGAGACAAAGGTACGCGTTTCCTGATCCCAGGCATGGTAACACATGTCGTATGCCAATGCCACCGCTATGGCTCTGCCACCTCGGGTGAGGGCACGATAAGAGTTCACAGCCCATATAGAATTGCCGTTGGCGTCCTTTTCAGTGATTAACTGGATGGTCTCCTGTCGCGCAAGTTCTGCATAGTCCGCATTGCCGGTAACCGTGTACAGAATGGCGTATTTGCGCGCAGCTTCCAAACCTTGCACGGCACCTATGGCCTCAATTATTTCTTTCCACGGGCTCTCCTGCGCACGCTGTCTCATCGCGACCACATCGTCAGGTCCAAAAAGTAACCTGGGATGTGTCTGCGCTGCGCAAGGCCGGTGAAGCATAACAGCAGTGCTAATAAAAAAATAGGGGCACGTGCAAATAGGGGCAATCGGGGGGTAGAGAGTACCATTCCCCATACTACAAAAGATGCCACCCTCTCCAAAGACTGGATGGCGTCAATCTATAGCAATTTTGCGGCAGCATCCGCACAGACTCACCCAGAAGGCTGTTGCAGAAGATAATCCGTGCCGGAAAGCCGATTAAAACGACGCGATTGGTGCGCTCTCTGTTGATGAACGACCTCAGATTCACGATGCTTTCACGCAGCAATCGCGTTCTCGCAGGCAAGCTGGCCCAGGCGATGTGCGGAGTGATCACCAGATTGCGCGCATTAAGCAAGGCATTGTCCGGACGCATTGGTTCTACAGAGACCACATCCACCGCAGCACCGGCCAGATGGCCAGAATTGAGCGCCTCCGCAAGATCCTGTTCCCGAATCAGTCCACCACGGGCAGTATTCACCAAATAGGCACCTTGCGGCATACTTTGCAGAAGGTTAGCGTTCACGAATTCTGCATTGTCTGCGGTTAGTGGACAGTGCAAGGAAACTATCTTGCTGCGACTGAACAGCTCATCGAGACTAGAGTAGCTCGCTCCTGGAATGCCAGGTTCGCCCGCCATATTACGGCGATGTATTAGCACTTGGGCTCCGAAAGCAGCCAGTACCCTGGCAACCCCTGCGCCTATGTCACCAAAGCCAACCACCCCCACAGTCTCTCCCGCCAATTCCTGCGGAGCCTCCAACCAATAAGAGAACCGCTGGGAGCGAACCCAATCCCCTCGATAAACCGACGCGCTATGCTGAGTGACGCGATTGGTTAAAGCCAGGATGAGTGCGATGGTATGTTGAACTACGGATTGAGTGCTATAACCCGGTACATTGCATACGGCTACCCCCTGTCGCGCTGCCGCCTTCAGATCGACATTATTCACCCCGGTTGCCAAAATCCCAATAAACTTCAGCTCCGGTAGCGCAGCCAACGTACTCGCAGGTAAAGGTACCTTGTTGGCAAATACCACCTGAGCGCCACGACACCTATCTAAAATGATCTGTTCGTTGGACTCGGTCAGATCATACACCTCCAACTCACCCATCGCTTTTAAATCGGCCCACTCACTAGCAGGCAGTTCCAATGTGGCAGCATCCAATACAACAATTTTCATAATTTCATAAAACCAGATAACATCCCCGCCAGGAGTCGATAGCTTTTTCCGCAAACTACCTCTTTCTGGACAGTCACTATTTGGCTCGGTCTACGCTGCTTTGGGAGGGGCAATTACGAAATTCGGCAAAAGTGCCGGATCAATACCCTTTCTGGACAGTCACTATTTAACCCGATAGCACAAGCGGAGCTTGTTCCGCTGTTTTGGCAGGGGGCGTGAATCTATACTGGGAGACTTGGCTGCTGGCCACACTGTAAACCAAACACCAGAGCCGATCTGCCACGGGCAATATAGAGGGAAATGGTTTTCTTGTTTCTAGGATTTTCGCGTCAGTGATCGGCGGACAATCAACAGGAATATACCAAGTCCGGCCAACAGTGCGCTGGAACGCGGTTCGGGAATAACGGCGATCGATCCATCCAGATACAGATTGGAGAAGTCCCACTCCAGATCATCTTCCAGAGGAAATGCTTCCACCTCGCTGAAGCTACCTGTAATTGTTGCAAAGGTGAAAAGCTGGAAAACATCACCTAATTGTGGAACATAATCGTTCCATGGCAATAATGATAGATTCCCATCCAAAGTGAGGTTTCCGCTGACTGCAATTTGATCGTGTTCAGCACCGGCGATAAGACCTCCAATTTCCATTTCCAGCAAATGTTCACTGCTGAACGTCAGGTTGCCGTCCACAGTCAAAATTCCTGAACTATTGCCGGGACTAGTGACTCCAGAAAAGAGAAAGCCTCCCAGAAAGTGTCCCATGCCACTGACGGCACCAGCAAACTCTATCGGTTCTTCACTGGTATTTATCACACTACCATTGTTGCCCAGATCACGAACCACGTTTGCACCAACCAGCAGTTGCGCTTCGTCGGCAACAAGGATGATATCCCCAAGGGTGGTCATGCCATAGGGCAATGCCAACTTGCCTGAATGCACTTCAGTTGTTCCCGTATGGCTTACCTGGCCGGTCAGTATCAGCTCTCCAGAGCCCAATTTCACTAAATCGCCACCACCATTGATCATACCGGAAAATGTGTGATTCAGGCCGCTGTCAATAGTGAGTCGGGCATTGCCAAGAGACACTGTACCGCCGCCATGCAGGCCGGCAATGCGTTGGTTAAAGTCGTTTAAGTCAAGGATCGCGGTAGTCTGCACTTCATGCACCGATCCGGACGAGAGCACATCTTCTGCGGCCAGAAGAAGGGTGCCTCCGGAAACACGAGTGAAGCCGGTATGCTGCAGGGAACCATCCAAAGTGAGTGTCTCCCGCCCAGTTTTTCGAAAACCAGCCTTCACCGATAATAGTCCCGGAAAAGGTTGAGGCGACGGCCTGATTGATATTAACCCCTGCTTCGTTAATTAACAGTGTACCTTCACCTTGAAGCGAGGCGAGAGAGGGAGTCCGTCCTGAAGTATCGAAGGTCGCTCCCGCATTGATGTAGACCTCACCCATACCATTTGGAAACGACATAGCCCCTATGCCGAGCGTTCCTTCCAGAATACGCGTCTCGCCGAGGTATGTGTTGGAACCGGAAAGAATTAAAGTTCCTGAGCCAGATTTGATCAAGCCACCTGCCCCGGAGGTGTTGCTCACCCAGGTTACATTCGAATCATTATGAATGCTGGCATCACTTTCAAAGGTAGCTGAACGCGCTAATACACCAGCACCATGAAACTGAGCAGCCCTCCGGCAAAAGTGAGCGCCCCCGAACCCAGACTTTCCGGCCCGGCAACAGAGAGCGTAGCCGATTCCAAATTCAGTCCGATACCATCCAAATCGCCAGTCACTGTCCAAATACCGTCACCGCGCACACTCAACGCGCCTGCACCTTGCCAGTCCCCGGAAAACGTACTCGCACCGGTATGATTCACAATCAACGAGGCACCACCAAGAGCGACCGTGCCCATGCCTTCGAGGCCAGCGATAGTTTGGTCAAAGCCGTCGAAATCGAGTGTCGCTCCAGCAGCCACGTGATAACGCGATTGAGACGCAAAGCTGTTATTGGCTCCAGACGCCAAGGTACCTGCCTCAATGAGGGTGTCGCCTTGGTATGTGTGAGTGCCAAGAAGCGTCAGGCGGCCATCTCCGCTCTTGATAAGGCCTCCTACACCGGAACTGTTGCCTGACCAACTGATAGCATGATCAAGGGTGAGTCGGGTGTCGGTCGCAAAAACCGCCCCACGTGAGAGCTCGCCACCCAAGCCCAGCGCCAGTTGACCACCTGTAAACGTAATCACGCCCAAACCCAGGCTTTCCGGCCCGGCAACAGCCAGCGTTGCGGATTCCAAATTCAACTCGATACCATGCAATTCGCCAGTCACTGTCCAAATACCGTCACCGCGCAAACTCAGTGTGCCTGCGCCTTGCCAGTCCCCGGAAAACGTACTCGAACCTTCGTGATTCACTATCAACGCGGCACCACCGAGAGCGACCGTGCCCGCGCCTTCGAGACCGGCAACAGTCTGATCAAAGCCATTGAAATCGAGTGTAGCACCGGTAGCCACTTGATACCGTGATTGGACTGGCAATCCCTGATTGCCTCCCGAAGCCAATGTGCCCGCCTCAACGAGGGTGTCGCCTTCGTAGGTAACACTGCCTTGAAGGGTCAGACGGCCCTCACCACTTTTGATCAGACCGCCCTCCCCGGTAATCGCCCCTGTCCAATCAATTGCTTGCTGGTTCGAGAGTCGGGCATCAGCAACAAATAACGCATCAAGCCCGATCTCACCGGTACCATTGATCCGCAGCTCACCTCCAGCCAACTGAACTGACGGTGTACTGAAACTTGTTGATGGGTCGATTGCCAAAACACCATTCTCAACACGGGTACCCGCAAGAGTCATTGTTGCCCCGCTCAAATCTTGCAAGCCTGGGCCTTGTTGAATCAGCCAGCCACTGGCGACTAATTCACCGGAGAAAAAGTGCTCGCCGACGTTGATCAGATCTATTCCAGATGCGCCGAGAATCGTACCTGCGCCACGCAAACCTGCTACACGCAAAATCCTCGCCCGGTTAAGCTCGAATGGTGGCCCAGCCTCAGCCCTCAATCCCAAAGGACCGCTGGTAGAAAATTGATCGCCAAAGGTCAACTCCCCCGCAAGCGCACCAACGAAGCCAGTGAAATCCAGCGCAGCGTTAAGCACTAACTCGTCGCCACCGCCCAGCAGCAGGTTACCCGAACCAGATACATTGCCACCCACGCTGGAATTGCCCCCGTCCATAATGGTTAGAGAACCACCGTTGAACATGAGTTCGCCGGCATTGATCAACCGGCCCACCGATTCGGACGAGTGGCTGAAGTCAATCCAAGTGTCGGCATCGAGGGTCAAATTGGCAGAACCATCGAAAACAGGTGTGACAGTGCTCGGTGAGACAATGACAACTCCGCCCTCCGTCACGTGCAAATTGGCGCCTCGGAAAGTTGCCCCGCCGTAGAGATTGAGATTGGCCTCACCTTGTTTGATGATCGTGCCTGAGATCACCGCCCCGTAAAGATCACGCCATCCGTCGACTTCCATATTGAGCGTCCACGTGGACCCACCCAGCTCAAGTACACTGCTCCAATGGGTAAGCAGTCCACGCAGGGTGAAGTCGTGACCTCTACTAGTAACGTGAGCGTAGTTTCCTACGTGGAGACGCGGGTCGGTACCGAGAGCCTGAGGATTTACAAGAAAGTAGTCCACGTAGGCAGGCCGGAGCGAGTGCAGCGAGGTCGTACCAGAATAGGTGTTCTGGCCGTTGAAGTTCACCTCACCGCGCTGCCAACTGGAATTAATGGCGACGTCAAAGTTGCCTTCTCCGCTTATCATACCATTGAGATGCACAGTGACACTTTGGCCGAATCCCGGGTTAATGTGTAACAGATCGCCAGGTCCACCGGTGTTCAGATCCCCGTAGATGATGTTGATAAAATTCAGATCCCCCCCACCTTCATCGTCATCATTGGGCGGATTCGGATTTGTCGGCGGTGGTGGTGGTGGCGGTGGCGGTGGCGGTAGGTGGTCCGGGGGCGGATCGTCAGGATTAAAAGACTGGGAATAGGCTACCTGTGGCAGAACTTGGCTCGCGCCAAAGGCCAGCAACACCGCTAAAGACAGAATAGGAAATCCAAGCCAACTTTTCATAATAAGTATAGGTTGTTATACCCATTAGATTGGATGCGCAACCCATTCGGCCTCCAGCGATACCCTACTTTGGTAGGGGGTGGCTAAAGGAAAGCCTTTTCTGGACAGTCGCTATTTGGCGTGGTCGAAACCAGCTGAGCTTGTTTTCAGTGGAGGCTTTATTTGACGACGCCCTTTCTGGACAGTCGCTATTTGGCGTAATCGAAACAGGCTGAGCTTATTCCGCTACCTTGGGTGGGGGCTTTGTTCAATTGGGCGGTGTGAGGGTAAGTCCGATGCGAATAAAACCCTTGCCGTTGCTGAGAGGGAGGGTGTTGCTGGAAATTCCGTTGACGTCAGGCGCGGTTGGAACGAGGGGGGTCCAGTTGGTGAGATTGGTAGAAAACTCAATGACGTAGGAAACATCAGAGCGGTCGGCGAAGAAGTTGATTTGCAACTGTCCCGCAGTTAATTGGGCGGTGGGAATTTGGGCCTGCAGGCTGGTAGAGAGGTCGAGATTGAATGCGTAAGCCTGGAGTAATGACACGCCGGAGTCGGCCAGAATGGTGTTTGCCAAATCGCTCTGCAGATTAAACCCATTTTCAAAGCGCCAGAAATCGAACCCTCCCAAAACGATGGGTACGTCCTGCCACTCAGGGGCGTCATAACCGGGTTGATCAGCCGGCGCCCGAATGATGGGATTGTCAACGCCGGAGAAGCTTTCCTCATCAATGACCGGAGCAGGACCGGTGAAAAAGATGAAGGCATCATCCAAACCGACAAAAGCGAGAGGTTCGATATTAGTAATGGAGGTGGGCAGCGTGACACTCGTTATAACCTGCGAAGATGGAGTCCTAAAAGAATGCGCTGGCACCGATGGTAGTTACTGGCTCGCCGTCATGGATAGAGGAATAACGACATTGCCACCAAGACCATTATAGCCAGTCAACCGCATTCCACCACCTGGAATCGACTCAAATACGAAATCGCCAGTGGCGTGCAGTGGAGTTGACTGCAAACTGAAAGCGATCGCGAATACGAGCAATTGGAATAAGTTAATGCGGTTGGAGCGGTGTTTCATGGCTATGATGGCTTTTGAAGTGGCTGACGGGTGGGATGCAAGGTCAACGGTTGATACCGAGAGCAGCGGTGATACCGGTGATGCCCCGGGTTACCAGATTGCGCAAGGATTGCATGAAGGACGCTGATTGTGGTTCGGCGATAACGCTGGTTTCCGAGGACAACAGCGCGGCAGCAGTCAATGCGGTACGTTCGCGCTCAGGGAATGCGGGTTCGATGCGCATTGAGGTGCGCACTAGATCAAGCATTCCGCGTTCCCAATCATTGGCGACGCCTGCATCCTGCCAGACATCACTGACGGCAGTGAATACGGTGGCGGAGCCGGTGCGGACGAGACTGGAAGTATCACGGGCGGAAGGAGCCACGAAGCGAGGCAAGGTAATCGAAACAATAGCGGCATCCAGAGTTACTTGATCGGAAGTGAGGCTGCTGCCCACAATCTCGAAAGTGCTGTTTGCCATGGCAAGCGGGAGATCCACGCTGAACTGTTGCTCAACGGTGTGTCCGACATCGCTGTGATCAACCACAGGCACTTCGAGCGCTTCGGCTGGATTGGACATCCAGGTGGATTGCGGCATTGGAGCGCCTTCGATGAGAGTACCGTTGATTTCAACGCTGCCATCGAGTGCATTCAGCATAGCGAATCCGCCGACCTGGAGGGTACCATCGATGAAGATGCTGTTCTGCGCATTGATCTCGGCGTTTCCGAGCACAAACACATCACCGGTAATGGTAGCGGATCCTTCACCAGGCATGGGTGAGCTTACTGAGATGAGGAGGTCTCCAGCTGCGGTGATATGGCCATCCAGATTGACATCGCGAGAAGCAATGAATTCTGCAGTGCCACCGATGTCGAGAGACGCGCCCGCAACGGTTGTAATACTGCTGTCGATGGCAAATACCTCAAGGTTACCGCCAATGCTGTAATCACCATCCATGCTTACCTGAGCGGAGATCGTGGTGACGGACAAGCGACTGTCGATTTCATAGGAACCCGACAGATTGATGACCTGATCACCAATGACTTGTAAAGAACCGGCGCGAACATGGTTGGCGAGAGCGGTACTGCTCGGCAGAATGCTACCGTTTTCCGAGTAGAAAGTCAGTGCCGAGCTGCTACTCATACCAATCACAGTTCCGTACAGGATATCACTGTTGGTTGAACCGAGGAAAATAGCGCCATCCTGAGAGTACACGTAGTCAGCGCGCACCGTACCGGTTGAAGTCACATTGATGGAACCTGGAACGGAGACCACCAAATCAATGTCGCGGTCAGTGGTAAACTGTAAGGTGGGGCCGGAGCGCAAGATCGCGGTATTGGCCTGCACGTCGATAGTGTTGTTAAAACCACCGGCTGCGTAAAGCAAGGCGACATCAGCTCTCACATCGATAGCTGGATCGACTGGCTGTTGGGCCATGGTTCCGAACGAGCTGAGCATGACCTGACCATTGAGTTCACCGGCGGAAACGAAGCCGATCAACATATCACCGCCCAAGGCCATCAAGTTGACATTGTTGCCGCGAAGATCGAGTAACGATTGTACCTGCTGGGCAACGATACCGCCTCCAGCGGTCACCGTAACAGTACCATTGGCTGCGCGAACGTCCTGCAATTGGACGCTGCTGAGTTCACGGATGGTGACATCACCATTCACCAGGGACTGAGCACGCAGAATGTTTACATCGGTAGTTAGATCGATGACCGAGGATGCGACTGCCTGAAGGTTGTTGGTCTGAATGCGATCAACACCGTTTGCAGAGCGCACGCTGCCGCCATTGGCCGTCAGAGTGACTGGTGAAGAGCTTCCGGCATTGATGGACCCAACGATGATCGAGCCTCCGGCAGTTGCCTGGAGCGTAATGCTGTTGAGAACAGTGGAATTCACCACAGAGATGGAGCCAACCTGGATAGTACCGGAGGCACTCAAGTTGAGCAGACCACTGGCGATAGAGGCATTTGACAAAGTGACCGCACCGGTTTGGGTAACGATCACAGCGCCTGCCGCGGAGGTTGCCAAGGAAAGTTCATTGACTACGGAGCGCAGACGGATGGCGCCACCGGCTGTTGCGGTCAGATCATTTGCAACGATAGATCCTGCATTGTGAGTGATGGCACCTGCGGCAGCTACCAGAGCGGACCCGGATCCAGCGTTCACGATGTTGAGCGCGATGGCACCACTGGTTGTCGCCAAAGTGATGTCTCCTCCAGCGGACAACACGCTGGTTGCGGTCAGCAAGCCGTCAGCGCTAATGGCAATGTTGCCACCTGCGGAAACAACACTGGTGAGCACAGTAGCACCACCTGTTGTCGCGGAGATGTCCCCACCGGCTGAGGCGACATTGTTGAAGTTTGCGGATCCTGCGAGGGAGGCTACGATATCGCCACCATTGGATATCACGCTGGCAAGGACTGTGTCGCCACCAGTGATCAATTCGATGTTGCCGCCTGCGGTGAGCAAGCGATCGACTTGAATATCATTGAGTTCATCAATCGTGATGTCGGCGTCAGCACTTGTCACGACTACGTCTATTGAATGGACCGAAGTGTTCAATTCAACACCATTGACCGCAGTAGCATAGAGGTCGAACGCTGAGGCGCGACCGCCGAGCGCTACGATTCGATCGCCGGCGTCCAACGACAGAGTACCGAATATGCCCGCATTGACGGTGTTGAGAGCCAGAACATTATCAGAGCGCAGAGTCACTTGTTGACCCAAGGCCTCCAGGGCAGTGACGGACAGATCATGAATGACATCCACCAGGACAGTGTCGGTGCTGAACAGCGACAAGCCACCGGCAAAATCGAGATCTCCCAGCAATGTGACAGCGAGGTCGGCATCGATAACAGCGGCTCCTGATACAGCAATGACGGCGGGACCTGAGGTACCCATATCGACGGTGCCAAGTACCCGGGCATTCAAGTTACCGGTCAGTTGCATTGAACCGGAGACATCCAAGTCGCCCCGTACATCCAGACCGGTATTTCCGGTCACATGGAGAGTACCTGCGATATCGAGATCTGAACGGGCAAAAATGTTCAAGGCGCCGGTCACCGTTACCACATTGTCAACTGTAACCAATTGAGTTCCCTCAATGTTCAGCGTGCCAGACACGTTGATATCAGCATCAAGATTCACCAGACCACGACCGCGCAGCAAAGTTGTGCTTTGAGTCTGTACTGAACCAGTGAGATTCAAGTGGCGATTGGTGGAAATGAAGACATCACCATTGAGGACGGATCCTGCCAAGAATTCCATGGCGAGGTCAGTGGCGATACTCCAGGTGGTTCTGCCGCCGACAGCAACAAGCGCTTCGGCATCCATGCTGAGCGCTGCCAGGACAAAGTTACCGCCAGAAATAATACTACCGACTGCATCCACATGGCCAAAGCTGATGAAGGACAAATTCGCAGAGCTGGAAAGTGTGCCATCCATAGTAGCGTCACCATCCACACGGATAGTGGCGGACGCCTGAGTGGCTAGAGTACCATTCAGAGCGAGGTCGCCCTTCACGCGCAGATTAAGCAAACCGCCCGCAGTCACAGTGCCTATTTGAGTCATATCGTTCTCGACGGTGACGAGCATCGAAGAACCTGAAGTCAGCTGTCCAGTAACGGTCAAATCCGTACCCACGGTGAGGCTTATCATTCCGCCGGCGTAACGTTATCGCTCAAACTCAGTGCTCCACCGGTAACAACTGTCATTCCGTTAGTGGCGGCGAGACGGTTGCTGATGTTAGCGTTGCCTGCAACGTTGGCATTGAAACCTGCGCCCACACTGAAGTCTGCGGTTGAATCAAGCTTCCGGCGTTGATGGAAGCAGCCGAGCGTGCATCCACCACACCTGAAATTGCGAGTCCCGCAGCGGCATTGATCGTGAGATTTCCGATTACGGTGAGATTGTCAGCGATACTCATGCCGTTAGCAATCGAGGAAACGGCCAAAGTTCCGAGTACCTCAACATCGCCTGATAGGGAAACTGTATTCAGTGCGGAAACGATAGCGTTCGCACCCAATTCAACAGTACCTGTCAATGCAGCTGAGCCCCCAGCGGTCAAACTAAAGAGACCGTCTACCGTGAGTTCGGCGTCGATGCTGACATTGCCATCGGCACTCAGCATCATGGTGGACGGTGTGGAAACCGTACCCTGGATGCTGATATTTGAAGCGGAATCCATAACCACAGCACCGACCACAGCCAAGACGTTGGCGAATTCAATGCTACCCGCAGTGGATTCGGCGTTGAATGCTCCCCCCACTGAGAGTGAGGCGTTGCTGGATATACTGCCTGCCAAAACATCAAGGTTGGTGCCAACTGTGAGAGAATCGACCAAGGAAACCAGACCAGAGGCTGTCACCACGAGGCCTTCAGCCACTTCGACTGCACCGAACAGAGACAAGTTTCCGCCGCTGACGATGGTAGCATTTTCACCGAGATCAACCGTACCGCCAAAGCTGGCATTGCCTGAACTGGTGAATGAGAAGTTTCCAGATACATCGATAACTGCGTCCACTGCGGAAGTTCCGCCCACTGCGATGGCAGCGGTTTGTGGGGTCAACAAGGAACCGTTCATGACCAAAGCTCCTGCGAGATCCAGAGCTACCGTTCCCGCCACATTGAGCGCTCCGCCGACAGAGGATGTTGCGGCAGCTTGTGTGCCGGTAACATCAAGCAACCCGGTGATCGTCACTGCAGCGCTGTTATTGAAGCTGCCGACCACTGCGATCAAGTCGCCGTTGAGAACCAAAGTATTGGCAATGCTGAATACGGTACCACTGCTTACTGAAAGATCATTGCTGATATCGACGTTGCCATTCAGGGTGGTGCTGGCACCGGAGACCAGATCCACCAGCGCGGCGGTTTGAAGGGCTCCGAGAACGGTGAGGTTGTTGCCAGCGGCAATATTCAATACATCGCCACCGACCAGCAGAGTTCCGTCGCTGGTGAAGTTACCAGCCACGACCACATTCAGATCGTCGGTCACATTTACGGTGCCTGTGAGGAGGAGATGACCGCCGCCATTGATGATGGCTTCGCCACGGACAACAATGCTATTGCGGATATCCATATTACCCTGACCATCGAGAGTCAGGTCACCTTCCACCGTCACTGTGGCGTTCACAGTCGTGGTACCGGTCACTTCGATATCAAAGTCACCATCCACATCAAGTCTGCCGGTGAGAAGCAGGTTACCGCCAGCCTTGAGGGTGGCATCTTCAGCCACATCGATCGCCCAGATGATGCTCATGTTGCCACCGGAAATGGCATCCAGAGTCTTGGCTGCATTGACATTGCGGGCCAAGGTCAAATCACCGCCGGCATTGATATGGATAGTATCCAGGCCGAAGAACGCGCCGTTGATGACGGTGTTGCCTACCGTCTGAATATCGGCAGCGCCAAATACCAGAATGCTGCCGTCGGAGCGCATGCTACCGCTGTTGACATCCAGCGTTTCTTCGACGGTCAAAGTGCCAGCGAGACGCAATTCACCCGTTGAGGTGGCATCAAAGTAGCCGCCAACTTCCATCAATCCGGTGATGCGGATCTGATTGCGGGAGGATAGATCGGCGTTACCACCGACAAACAGGACGTTGCGCAGATCCATCAGGCCTTCGCTATCAATCACCAAATCTCCGGTAATATCGAGCGCACCATTGATAGTGGCAGTCGAGCCGGCATTGATAGTAATGTTACCGCCAGCGGCCAAGCTGCCAATGATGAGGGTGCTGGAACCACTGTTAAAGGCTGCACTGCCATCGACGTTGGTATTGCCGGAAACCAGGATGGCTCCGACAGCGTTGAAGACCACTTCCGTTGCACCGAGGACGGTATCAATAATGGTGATGCTGCCGCCCACGTTGGCATCAATGCGGTCCGTGAGGCTTTGCAGATTACCTTCAATGTCCAGATGACCGCCGACCAACAAGTCGATAGCACCTTGAGCGATAAAACCACCCTCGACAACCATGTTGCCTGCCACGTCTATGTCCATAGTAGCGCCACCTGCGATTGATCCAAGCAATGTCATCGCAGCGGAGGTGAGGATATCGACGGCACCGCCGGCATTGAGGTTGCCGTTCATGTTGAGCGCACCGGTCGAATCTATGTTGAGCGCACCACCTATCGAGCCATTGGCCAGGATATCGGTGGTACGGCTGGCAACAACATTACCATTCACATCACGGGTTCCGACGGAGATATTGACATCGCCACGGGTATTCAGACCTCCAAATACCAGAAATTCCAAGTTTCCGGGTGAGGTGAGCGTCACATCGCCTCCGACAACCATCATGTTACCGACTTCAATGGAGATGGTTCCTGCGGTGGTCACTGCCAAATTGGCGAGCGGTGCGAGGTTGCTCAAGCTTCCGATGAAGACGTTACCAAAGACCGCATCGAAATTGGCAGCAGTATCGATTGTTACCGATCCCTGACTCATCCAAGTGAGCGGCGCGAGGGTGCCCAGGGCGATGTTTGCACCGGCCGATAGTTGAGTTGCGCCGCCAACAACCACGCTACCATTCAAGGTGATGGTTGCTGGAGTTTCGATCAACAAATCACCGGTGACCGAGAGGGTCTCACGGATATCCACTGCACCTGCCACATCGAGAGTCATGGCCCCACCGGAAATTAATCCGCCCACAACCGTGAGTGTCGAATCGGTGCTAATACTCATGTCCGAACCGCTTTGCAAAGTACCATTGATGTTAACGGCAGACGTGATGGTCGCGGACAGTGCGCCACTGGCGCTCAGGATACCATCCAGAGTGAGGCTGTGGGCAACCAAGGTGACATCACCGCCGACCAGGATGACAGACCCAAGTTCAATATCGTCGCTGGCCACGGCGGCAAAATCACCACCGATATCAGCATTCCCGTCAAAGCGAACGGAACCATCAGCGGCTGTGAGCTGAACTGCATCTTGGCTGACGAGATTGCCTGTCAGGCTTAGGTCGCCAC
>JAJOKB010000065.1 GCA_021208135.1 Verrucomicrobiota bacterium
ATGGCAGAGCAGGGCGCTCGTGCCAACGGTGATGTACAGACCGCCGCCAGAGCTTACCGCAGAGCCTTGGCTCGCGATGACAGCATGGTGGATGTTTGGCTGGAACTGAGCACACTGCATCATGAGGCAGGAGACAATGTCTGGGCTGAAACAGCCGCACGCGAAGCGCTGCGCCGCGCTCCTGATGACGCCACCATACAGATGCACTATCTGGTAACAGCCCAACCAGTACTGGAGGCAGATGCATTCATTTGGCAGATCAACAATGCCAGGCAACGGTTCCCTGAAGTGCCGGATTTCACCCTGTTCATGGCAAGGGCGCTGCGCGACTTATACCAAAACAATTCGGGTGCGGCCCGCTGGTTTAACGAGTTCCTGAGGCAAGCCCCGCAGGACCATCCTGAGCGCCGCGCTGCCGAACAGGAACTGCGCAATCTATAAAAGCGTTTGATTGAGGCCCGCTCCATTGAAGATGTCAAAAAACCGCGTCAATTTGTACGACGTGGTGTCTCGCGTTGTGCAACTCAAGCGAGCGGGCAGGCAGTGGGTCGGGTTGAGTCCCTTCACCAACGAAAAAACGCCCTCGTTTTACGTCACGCCGGACAAAGGTTTCTACAAATGCTTTTCCTCCGGAGAAACAGGGGATCTGTTCACATTTGTGATGAAAACGGAAAACCTGACCTTCCCCGAGGCCGTTGAGGTGATCGCAGAACGTTTTCAAATCCCGCTGGAGTATGCAGCAGGCAAACAGGTCTCACAGGAACAGCGTTCACTGCGAAAACAGTTGTTGGAGCTGCATGAATACGCCGCTGACTATTTCCATACCTTCCTGATGGGAAAAACCGCCGAAGCAGCAACGGTGCGCGCTTACTGGCAAGAGCAACGCAAATTCACCCTTGAAGTGGCCAAAGATTACAAAATTGGCCTGGCGCCGGTCGATGGAAACGAATGCGCGCGTTACCTGGCACGCAAAGGGTTTGGCATGGAAGCACTCCATCAATGCGGGTTGTTTTTGGCTCAGGGACATGCAACCGACCCCTCCGCCCTGCGCGCGCGCTTCCGCGGTCGCCTTATGATCCCTATCCGCGACAACCAGGGTCAAGTGGTGGCATTCACCGCCCGGCAATTGGATATAACACCAGCGGACGACCCCACGGCACGGGCAAAATACGTCAATTCGCCTGAAACTCCACTGTTCCACAAGAGCAAATTATTGTTTCACCTCGACCGGGCACGCACCAAGGTGGGTACCGATAAACCTTTCATTCTGGTGGAAGGACAGTTGGATGCCATTCGTTGTGCGGTATCTGGATTTGAAAATACCGTCGCGCCCCAGGGAACAGCCGTGACCGAAGAGCAGATGTTTTTGCTGCGCCGTTACCATGATCGCATCCTGGTGGTGCTCGACGGTGACAACGCGGGGAAAAACGCTGCGATCCGCGTCTTGCCACTGGCGTTAAAGGCAGATCTGGGTATTGAGTTTGTCGAGTTACCGGCAGGCTTGGATCCTGACAGTGTGCTGGTGCAGCAAGGCCCGGATGCGTTTAAGCAGTTGCTCGGTACCGCCAGGGAGGCGATGGATTTTGCCTGCCGTTTCCACTGCCCCGATAACCACGCCGATCCACACGAAAAGGCCAATGCCCTCCAGAAACTCTGGCCGGTTTTAGCTGGTTGCAGTAGCGAGGTAGCGCGCTCGGAATACCTTCGGGCGGCGGCTCGGGCGCTGGATGTCGATTACGACGGGGCGGCCAAAGACTTTGCCCGTTTCATGTCCCAGAACCGGAGCACCCCTCCAGCCCATAAACCACAACCGGAAAAAAACGCGGAATTGTCGGACAAACCCTTGACAACGCCTGAATTTGAGCTACTTTTACTCGTTTTGCAAAATGACAGGCTGGTTCAACCGCTATCTGAAATCATTCAGCACGATTGGATACGATCCGACACACACGAAGGCAGGTTGCTGGGCAGAATTTTTGCAGCAGTCCAACAAAACGCATGGGAAGGCGTTCAAAATATGGAGCATCTCTTTGAGACGGTGGAAGACAGGAGCGCGTTCTATGCCGCCATGGCAGAGGAACGGGAATTCCGGGAGCCGGTCAAAGTGGCAAACCACATTGCTGAACGCATGTACCTACGCTTTTTGAAACGAGAAATCCGGAACATCGATACCTTGATCGCCCAACCCGATTTGCCTGCCGAAGAGATGATGTCTTTACTCACCCAACGATCCATTTTAAGTCGGCACTGCCTGCAGCCCAAGTTACCCACATTGACTGCTGGCAACGAATCTGCCTAAGCACCCTCAGTCCAACCATAGATTTACAAGCATGCCTGCAAAAAAAAACCACCGCCAAGAAAACCGCTGCCAAGAAAGCGGCTACAGACCAGAGCGCAGAGAAGAAAAAATCCTGCCAAAAAAAGCGGCTACCAAAGCTGTGAGTAAGAAGGCTGCCGCTGCTGAAGCCCGCGCTGCGCGCAAAGCCAAAATCAAGGAAGGCATTCAGGCCATTGCCGACGAGGAGAAGCAAAAGGCTCCAGTCGCGGAAGATTCACCCAAGTCGGCCACCAAAACCAAGCGCGGCAAGGCCAAGGCTGTGGAACCCGAGGAGGACGATATTATTGGTGGCGAGAAAGGCGAAATCAATGACCGGATCCGCAAGCTGATCTCCAAGTCAAAGGCCCAGGGTTATCTCACCTACAAGGATATCAACGACGAGCTTCCCGAGACCATTGACAGTGCCAATGACATCGAAAATGTCATCACCATCCTCGAAAACCTGGATATCGATATCATCGATTCCGAGGAAGTTGAGTTGTACAAACAACGTCTGGAAGAGCA
Organism: Verrucomicrobiota bacterium; assembly: GCA_021208135.1. Lineage (GTDB taxonomy): Bacteria > Verrucomicrobiota > Verrucomicrobiia > Opitutales > Oceanipulchritudinaceae > JAJOKB01. The sequence continues at coordinate 2,843 of JAJOKB010000065.1, forward strand.
CAACGAGGAGGAACTGCGCAACGCTCAGGCTGATATTCTGGACGATCCTGTGCGCATGTACCTCAAACAGATGGGACAGGTGCCATTGCTCACCAGAGAACAAGAGGTGGCTATTTCCAAACGTATTGAAACGGCTGAACAAAAGGCGCAAAACGAATTGTTTGCGGTGGCCTTTACCAAGGATTTTCAAAAGGATTTGGCCAATCGCCTGTTGAGCCGGGATGAGCGCTTTGACCGGGTTGTGCTCGACAAAAAAAATTGAGAGCCGCGAGATCTACTTCAAACTATTGCCGCGCCTGAATGAGCAAATCGAGGAAATCGAGAAGAAGTTGGACAAGGCGTGGGAAGAAATGGTGAAAGCGAAGGCCGCCGACGACGATGCCGGACTGAAGCGCGCCCAGACCCGCTATGAAAAGAACGAGGCTGAGCTCAAACCGTTGTTCAAGAAGTATTGCTTCAAGCTAAAGGTTTTCGAAGAATATTTGGAGCGCCTTGAACCCATGATCCGCGAGGTCAGTGATTTGCTGGAAAGCCTCGATTTGGCCGAAAAGGCCAATACCAGAAAACGGCGCAACATCGATGTGGAGAAAGTTCACAAGCGGCTGAATGAAATCCGCAATCAACTGCGGCTGGAGCCTGCCCAGTTTTTGACCATCATACGCGAAGTTCGCAAGGCCATGCGCCAGGCTCACCGCGCTAAAACTGAAATGGTCGAAGCGAACTTGCGCTTGGTTATTTCCATCGCCAAAAAGTACACCAACCGGGGTCTGAGTTTTCTTGATCTGATTCAGGAGGGCAACATGGGCTTGATGAAGGCAGTGGAAAAATTTGAGTACCGCCGGGGGTACAAATTCTCCACCTACGCTACCTGGTGGATTCGCCAGGCCATTACCCGTTCCATCGCCGACCAGGCACGCACTATCCGCATTCCTGTGCACATGATAGAGACCCTCAACAAAGTGATGCAGGTGCAGAAACAATTGTTGCAGGAGCTGGGACATGAGCCAACCGCCGAGGAAGTGGCAGAGGAAATGGATCTGCCGCTGGACCGCGTTCAGGCGATCATGAAAATGGCACAGCAACCAATTTCTTTGCAAAGTCCGGTGGGTGACAGCGACGATACCAATTTTGGGGACTTCATTGAGGATAAGGGTGCCGAAAACCTACGATATGACCGCTTACGCCTTGTTGCGCGAGAAGATCATCGACGTTCTGGATTCGTTAACCGACCGTGAGCGCAGGGTCTTGAGTCTGAGATTTGGTCTGGTGGACGGGTACAGTCGCACCCTGGAAGAGGTTGGCCGTCAATTCAACGTTACCCGCGAACGGATTCGACAGATTGAGGCCAAAGCCTTGCGCAAAATGCGTCACCCTACCCGCTTGCGGCAGCTGCATGGTTTCTTTGAGCCGGAACTCGCTGGCAAGAAGGACGGCGAAAACGGGAATTAATCAACCTTCGTTGCGGTCACGCAAACGGCGTTCGACATGCATGCGCAGGTCGGACACCGTGGTTTCCATCTGCTCCAGTATCCTGACAATGTCCTTGTCCGGAATGCGCGGATCGGGCGCAGTGGAAAGTTCCTGCATGGTCGAAACGATAATGCCGATGAACAGATTGAGAATGGTGAACGTGGCGATGATGATAAAAGGGACGAAGAATGCCCAAGCCCAGGCATGAACCTCAAGAATCGGACGCACGATACCCATCGACCAACTCTCGAGGGTCATGATTTGAAACAGACTGTACAGGCTTTTGCCGATGGTGCCGAACCATTCGGGAAAAGTGGCGCCGAACAACTTGGTGGCCAGCACCGATGCGGTGTAAAAAAAAGATCACCATCACAGCCATCACGCCCGAGAGTCCTGGTATTGAATGCAGAAAAGCAGCGACCACCTTGCGCATGGCGGGTACAACTGTCAGCAACCGGAGCACACGCAGAACGCGCAGTGAACGCAAAACAGCCCACGCTCCAGCGCCCGGCGCCAATGCGATGGCTATGACCAGAAAATCAAACACATTCCAGCCATTGCGCCAAAAGTGCAGCCGGTAGGCATAAATTTTGATGCACAGCTCGATGATAAACAATCCCAGACACAGCTTATCGATGACCAATAGCCACCTGCCATAGCTGTCCATCAGGCTGGCACTGGTTTCCATTCCCAGGACTACCGCATTGACCAAAATGGCGATTAAAATCACGCGTTGAATCAGGGCTGATTCAACAAAATGGGCGGCGCGTTGGCGGGCTGCGCTCACACCGTTGTGGCGCAATAAGTTCTGCAGATCCTGTTCACTCATGTTCACCGGAACATCAAGCAGATGCTGACCAAGGCCGACAAGTTCAATCGGAAACCGTTATGCAATACCCCAAACCAACAGACACAACTATCGATGTCTCCTACTCACGGGGGGATCCGCCGCCACCGGATAATTTCTGCTGGCACCGCAGGCTTTAGTCTGTTGGGTTGTAAGGTATGGACCAGAAAGATGCCGTGATCATTGTGCCAGCGCGCCTGGGTTCGACGCGATTCCCGCGCAAGTTGTTGTATCCGGTCAAAGGAAAGCCGGTCATACTATGGACGGCAGAACGGCTGCGTTCAGAGGCTGGAGGCTTGCCTCTGTACTTTGCAGTGGCGGAACAAGAGTTGCAGCAACTCCTCGAAGGGGAAGGCTACTCCACAGTGTTAACAGACCCAGCGCTGCCGAGTGGCACGGATCGACTGGCAGCTGCCAATCGCGCCATCGGAGCAGCCAAAGTCATCAATGTGCAGGCCGATGAGCCCTTGGTTACGGCAAGCCAGATTGAATTGCTGCGTTCAGTCCTCGACCGGGGAGTGGACCTTGCGACCTTGGCAACTCCATTCCGCAGGGAAGAGGATTACCGCAATCCGAACAAGGTGAAAGTAGTGTGTGACGTGCGCGGCAGAGCACTGTATTTCTCGCGTGCAGCTATTCCTTGCGACAGAGATCAGCAGGGTTGGGGTAGCTTTCCCGCCTACTGGCATCTTGGGTTGTATGCCTACACCGCCGCATTCTTGGAAGCCTTCACCAAGCTACCTGTGGGGCGATTGGAAGGCGTGGAAAAACTGGAACAACTGCGCGCCCTGGAGAATGGTTTCTGCATCGGCGTGGGGATTACCGACCGTGCCAATATCGGTATTGATACTCCCGAAGATGTTGAGGCCTTCCTAAATGCACTTTCAACTCCTGCAACAGCATGAGTGCGAATACGGACAAAGAGAACAAGCAACAACTGGAAGATCTGGTTGAACTGATACCCGAACTTCTCCAATCCCACCAATGGCGATTGGTAAATGAAGCTGTGCGCGGATTTGCCGAACCGGAACTTGCCGACCTGTTGTTGCAGCTGGATAAGACCGAGCGGGTTTTGTTCTTTCGCTGCTTACCGCGTCGTCGTGCGGCCGAAGTATTCTCCTATCTGGACTATGAACACCAGGACAATCTGCTCGATGATTTGACCGATGATGATACCCGTCGCCTGCTGACAGATTTGAGCCCGGACGATCGCACCGCACTGCTGGAAGAGTTGCCGGCAAAAATGACCCAGCGGATGATGCAACTATTGAGTCCGGAGAAACTCAAGGAAGCACGACAATTATTAGGCTACCCCGAGGAGAGCGTCGGGCGATTGATGACGCCTTATTACATCTCCATCAGGCCCACCATGACCTTTGCCGAGGCCTTGGAACATATTCGCAAAACAGGTAAAGACAGCGAAACCTTCAACGTCATCTACGTCACCGACGACAATGGCAAGTTGGTAGACATCATCCGCTTGCGACGCATTATTCTGGGTGATCCCAATACCACGGTCGGAGCAGCCCTGAACTATAAGTTTGCCGCACTGTCAGCCTTTGATGACCGGGAGCAGGCGGTCAAGATGATCCGGCGCTATGACTTGAATGCCTTGCCAGTGGTGGACAGCGAAGGCACCATGCTTGGGATTGTAACTGTGGACGACGTACTCGACGTGGCGGAAGAAGAGGCAACCGAGGACTTCCACAAAAGCGCAGCTGTGGCCCCCCTGGAAATGCCATATTCCTTGGCACAACCCTCGTTTCTTTACCGCAAACGTATCGGCTGGCTAACGGTCTTGATTTTTGTCAATCTGATATCAGCCAACGTGATTGGCGCCTACGAAGACCAGTTAATGGAATTCATTGTGCTGACATTTTTCATGCCGTTGTTGATAGCCAGCGGTGGCAATGCGGGTGCACAATCAGCGACTCTGATGGTCCGCGCACTGGCTACCGGCGACTTGCAGGTTAACCGGTGGTTGCCAGCCATCGCCAAAGAAACCTTTGTGGGTATCCTGTTGGGCCTGAGCATGGGCGCATTGGCATTTTTGCTCGGTCTATACCGGGGAGATACTGCCATTGGCTGGGTTGTCGGTCTGAGTATGGTCAGCATTGTGGTGGTGGCCAACTTGATTGGGGTCATTCTCCCCTTTACTCTGACAAAACTAAAAATGGACCCTGCCGTTGCGAGCAGTCCCTTGATCACTTCGTTGATGGACGCAATCGGGTTATTGATCTATTTTGGTATCGCAGCGCAAATCCTGTTCAAGTGAGCGCACTTCCATCCGGCTGACGGTCGCTCAAGCGGTCCTGAAGCGCCTGCAAATCTTTAGGCAACCGGGCATCAAACTGCAAGGCTTTGCCAGTTGATGGATGCCGCAAGCCCAATGTAGCGGCATGCAGAGCCTGGCGTTTCATGCCGAAAGGTACGGATCGGGCACCTCTGGCCAGGACTGCCCGGGTTGCTTTGTGGTACTGTCGATCGCCAAATAGCGGCACCCCCTCAGTCGCTGCCTGCAGGCGTATTTGGTGTTTTAAACCGGTGTCCAACCGCAACCGCAGGCGACAGGCACTGTAGCGCGGAAACTGCTGCTCAACCTGAAAATGCGTCACTGCAAGGGTGGCGTCGGGATCATTGTCCCTCTGCACGGATTGCTGATAGCCGCGCTCATCCAATTTTAGGTAATGCCGCCAAATGCCTTGATTCGCGGCTGGGATACCATCTGTAAAAGCGAGATATTCGCGCAACAGTTCTTTGCTGCGCAGTTGTTCTATCAAGTCTGCCCGTGCTTCCGGATTGAGTGCGATACACAACAAGCCGCTGGTGTACTGATCCAACCTGTGAACAGGCAATGCCTGCACCGGTTTTGCAGACCCGAAAATCTTTTGCCGGAGGTAAGCGCCGGCAGGATCATTGAGATAAGTTTCCAGCAGACCGAGCACAGAATGCCCAGTATCGTCCGGTCTGGGAACAGATAACAAACCAGCCTCTTTATTCACGATGGCCAGGTCGCTATCCAGATGAACCACAGCCAGCTTGGGATGTATGCGTCGGGTCCATGCATCTTCATGGTTTGCACTGGCACCAAAGGTCAGGCGATCCCCGGGATCCGGCATGCGCATACCAGCCTGAACCAAAGGTTGACCGTCCAGTAAAAATCTACCCTCTTTTATCCAGCCCTTGATGCCGACTGCGAGGCGATTCAGGCGCAATTGATGCGCCCAATCCAGCAAAGTTTTGTGAGGTTCCCCGGTATTTTCCTGCATGGTTCCAGTGGGCAGATGTGCAGGGCTGCCTGCAAGCTAAAACCCCATGGTCAGCTGCACCGATCCAAACCGATGGGCTTCGGTCTGATCTTTAAATTCTTTGCTGCGGAATGTGCGTGAGAAGATAAGTCCAAAGCGACTGTACCGCACGCCGACCCCAAATACATACTCTCCCACCCACGGCTTGGAGCCAACTGCGTAATCCCAACTGCGGAACAATGGACCATCCAGTGTGATGTCATGCAATACAGCGTTACCGCGTCCACCCAGGAAAATGCCCACGGAAACAGGGTTGCTCAAGCGCTCCTCGCGCCCGGCGACACGGTGTACGTAGCTGCCTAACTGGATCCTGGGATAGACATAGGTGCCGGGAAGATTGTAACCGATGGCAACCATGAAGCCGGCATAGGCATCTGTACGGAAATTACCCACAGCCGCACCCCACTCAATAAATCCATCCACATCAACGGGCAAGTCTGCGGAAATAGTTTCCAGAAAGGTCAGATTGCGTTTCCGATCGTAGTGTAAACCGATCGTTAATTCGAAGGGAGCCTGGGTTTCCCATCCCTGAAAGATCGGCGAATTACTGATATGTTTGTGCACAAAATCCTGGGCCTGACGTGCCATGGAGGCCTTGCCAGTTGTGCCGACCACCAGCGCGAAAGAATTGAGCGCCTGGGCGTTGTGCGCATGCAGGGACAATTCCAACCCCAACCAACCAGCATATGGGCGCTGACCGGGCGGAGGTGCGGCCACCTCGGAGTCCTGCGGCGTGAACATCAATTGTGTCAGTCCTGTTCCCCAGGTATAGGTCCTCTCGATACTTTCAGCTCGTCCAGTGAAGTTTTGCATCCACGTTTGCAACCTGGTGAGCTGCTCCTCAGGGATAGGACGCACCAATGCCACTCTGGCACCGTTGGTGTAATTGCGGTCAGTGTCGGTGAACAAATCGTTGTCCAATTGAAACAGGACAAAGGATCGGGGTGGGCCATCCGCGGAAGACCAAGACCAAATTAAAACCAGAGCAGAACAGATAAAAACGATACGATTCAACATGGGTACCTTATGTTTACCAAGCTGGACCAACCGAAATTGGTTTGCAACCCAGCGATAGCGCCGCTACACAATTATTTAACGAAGCAATGAGAAAAACACCCATCCTCTACATTAAACGCGGCTGCCCTGGTGCCGCGAAGCACTAGGATTCTTTTCCCAACACGGAATCGAAGTTTTGGTCAAAGATGTCCTCGAAAGTCCCGCCGCCATGCAGCGCATGGTTGAAGTAAGCGGCCAAAGCCTGACGCCGACTTTTGAATTCGGGGATTGCATTATAGCAGATTTCAGCGTGGATGAATTTTTATCCGAACTGGAACAATGGCCCGAAGTGCGTATCGCTCTTGGATTGGGTGATGATGAAAACTGACGGCGACCACACCTCGGGCACCAACTATTCCATCACCGCCTGGTATCTAGGCTCGGTACTGCTGGAAAAAAACCGCTGGCGCCGCAACGAACCACCCCAATTAACACTCTCTCAATTCACGCATAAACTGCTCGCGGCCGGATTCAATGAATTGGAACTTTGGGAGTTTCACTACCTGAAAGCTCATCAGGAAGAACAACGAAGCTTGTGTGAAGGCCCTCTGGCATTTCCAATTTTTAACACTTATGCTGAATTCAGGCGCGGTGCGGAATATGCGGACAGGCTGGAACAAGTCCGGGCAGCAGTACTGGCTTTGGGCAGCAAGGAAATCAAATTCAACGTCCCCAAAGAACCGGAGTTACTCGAGGATGCGCTCGCCATCGCCAGTGACTGGATCGAGACCTTTCCACAGGGAATTCGGCTACTCTGCGAATGCCATCCTGGCACGGCCTTGGAGGAACCCGACGTGGCAGCACGGGTGATACCTTCGTTGCCACAAAGTCGATTCGGCACCATTGCTCATGTAATGGCGAGCCCAACTGCTGCTGTCAGAACCTGGTTTGAAGCCTTGGGGAACAGCTTATCGCACATCCATATTCAAACCCGGGACGACACGAAAAAGTTTTGCCTGGCTGCTGACCGCAAGGAATGGGCACAAGAGGCTATCGGCGTTCTACAAGAATTTGGCTTCAAGGGCAGCATCACCTGTGAGTTTACCAAGGGATGCGCCACGCCGGAGGAAACTCCGGATGAACTTCTGGCGGCAGCCGTTGCCGATAGAAATTACCTGCAGAATTTATGGCTCCCCCGAAATTGATCTTTTTAGCCAATCGCACCCAACCGCAACGGCTCTTCAATGGACTCTTTTGCACTGCGCTCAATAAGCTGGGCGATTTGCAAATTCTTGAACACACCGGAGAATGGTCGGATGGGAAAACGCTGGAAGTCTTGCAGGCTAATGACATCGTTTTAACCGGCTGGGTGCACGCAAAATCCCCGATACACTGGCAAGCCAGCCGGGCAAAGTGCGCTACATTTGCCATTTGACGGGCGAAATGCGCAATTTCATCAGCGAAACCATTATCAAGAGTGCCATTCCAGTTACCAATTGGGGTGACGCTCCGGCACGAGGGATCGCAGAGGGTACCTTGACGTTGCTTTTAGCCTGTCTGAAAAATCTGCGGTTACACTGCGACATGCGGGCCAACGGACATTGGTGGGATATCCCCGACGAAACCCAGGGAATTCTGCAGGGGTTGAATGTCGGCATATTCGGTATGGGTGTTATCGCCCGAAAAACCGTTGAAATGCTCCGTGTTTTCGAACCAAACCTGTTGTTCTTTGATCCCTATTTTCAGGGCGAACCAGAAGATACGCAGCGCATGCAAAGCTTGGAAGATTTGTGTCGGTCCAGCCATGCATTGTTGGTTATGGCCGGACTGAATGAGCAAACAAGAGGTTGTATCAATGCCGATGTGCTGGCACTCTTGCCAGACAATGCAATCGTCATCAATACCGCACGCGGAGCCATCATTGATGAAGATGCGTTGTTTGCCGAGTTAAAGTCCGGTAGATTGCGTGCTGGGCTGGACGTGTTGACCAATGACCGCGAACTGGAAGCAGGTCATCCAGTAAGGTCATTATCCAATGTCATCATTACAGGTCACAAAATAGGACGCGCGGGGTGGCCTCCGGGAGAACGGTTGGCAGACTTACACCGCATCGCATTGGACAACATTCAGCGCGCCTTGAATGGCGAACCCCTGCGCTTCATAATGGACGAACGCCGCTATGCTTTGAGCACCTGATAATAGGCCAAAAAAACGGCCCCCCCGGAAACCGGGGAGCCGCCCACACTACACAACGATAAAAAAGATCAACGCCTGCGACGCCAGGCCACGAAACCCAAAGCCAGCAATCCGAAGAGTGCGGCATAGGTGGAGGGCTCGGGAATGGTGTACAGCAAGGTAGTCAACTCAATGTCGTTGACCATTGTTGTACCAAATGAGAATTCGCCCGGCAATGGGGAATTCAGAGCCGAGAAATCGCCCAGGGAAAATTAGTGGAAGCGAAGGCGAGCAGTGTGTAGGTTTCCTGAATACCGCTTCCACCAAAATCGAAGGCAAAAGTATCTCCCGATCCACGGGTAAAGGTGCCTCCGAGAACGATGGTGTTGGAAGAGTTGTCAACACCACTCAGATTGTACACCAAGGTACCGCCGTTCCAAGTGAAATTGGTCTGTCCTGCAGCACTGGCGAACAATTCGCCTGAGTTCAGTACGACACTGGTGAAGCCAACAGCACCTGTAGCACCGACTGCGGCCCCTAATGGCGCTGAGTAGTTGACACGACCGCCACCACTCAACGTCAATATACCACCCATGTTACCCACGCCATTGATGGTATAATTGCCATCACCGAACAGGGTCAGATTGGTGGCAGTACCGCCAAACTGACGATTGAGTGTACTGATGGTCACAGTGCCAGTGCCATCATTGCGGAGCGAACGATTGCTTTGCGCCCCTGCGCCAATACCCAGTAAGCTGAAGGTGATATCACTGCTGCCACCCATTACATGAACTGCGTGGCCAGTGTTGTTGTTAGGCAACCTCAGATTGACATTTCCGGTAAAGTTGTAGTTGCCGGAAAGATTTTGGAAGAAAATGCGCGCCGGCTCGTTGCCATTGCCGGTGACTGTCCCTGAACCTTCAAAATAGGCCAGACGACCAGTGTTGACTGCAGGGGAGATGTTTACCTCAAGCGCTGGATCGTACCAGGCATTGGCATCAGACCAGGCACCGTTGCCTCCAGTCGGCTGGTATGGCAATACCTGGGAAGGATTCCAAAACATTTGTTGGGCAGACATCCCGAGGGGCAACGTCATTAACACTGTAGCCACCGCTAAGCGACGAGGAGTTGATAGTAGGCGAGTCATAGCCCACCAAAATACCACATCAACAGCTCGTCGTCTTCCCATCTTGCGCAACTCCGATCAGATTTTTTTATGATTTTGGGAAACGAGAACCGCCCTCCAAGTCATCAATCGATGACAAATCTGAAATAGCTGGCAGCACTTCCCTGGACAAATTGAAAGTGATGGGTCTGACGCGCACTTCCGCCACTAGGCTCGTCCGCAGTCGATTCAATCGGATGCCAATGAAGCATATTGCCCGATGATTCAATACGCAGGAGGCCCTCTGGCAAATGGGCTGGAAGCGAGACCGACCACAGGGGATCCGCTTGATTTTCCGGCTGCCAGAATTCAGCTCTGGGCACATCTGCAAGCAATGGATTCATACCGAGATAAGCCTCCATAATATTGGTATAACCGTCGCCATCGGGATCCGCATGATCGCCCCAAATCTCACTTTCCAACGCCGGATCAGACAAAATCTGCTCAGGAAAATGGACCCTGCGCCAATCGGCCATGAATCGCGATTGATTCAGAGGTGTCGGTGCTCCGCAGGGTGCCAGGGTAAAAGATTGAGGTTGTCCAAAAGTCGTGCGTTCCCCACCAGCAGGATGCGAGTATGTGTAATAAAAGGTCACCGTCTGTCCGGTTCTGCCATTGACCCGGAACGGAACATTGGGGGTTACAGGAGTGCCCGGAAAGGGTGCTGTGCCGGTGAGATTATGATACAGCAAACAGAGGTTGGCACCCACTCCGGCGTAATGGGCACGAACGTTAAATAGTAGTCTTCACCTTCCTTGCTAAACAGGTACGAATAATTGCCATCAGGACTGATGCCACCACAGGGTAAAGGTGCTGTTACCTTCAGCTGGAGCGGCCCATCGACGCCCGCCATGCCCGAATCATCGATAGCAACAACGTGAATTTCATAAACTCCCTCAGCATAAGGAGTCCATTCAACGGTCCAAGGCTCACTCCAGGCGGTTCCTATGCGAATATCTCCATGGTAAAATACAACTGATACTACCTCACCATCCACATCACTGGCGGTGGCAGTGAGAACTATTGGCACCCCGAATCCAAACTCAGCTTGCGGGCCTGGACTCTGAAAATTAACTCTGGGAGCGATTTTTTCCTGGGCAGACACCACTAGCAAAACATCCGCCTGATCTTCATCAATCCCGTCCGTAAGAATGAGTCGGAAGCTGTAAAAGCCTTCCACCAAGCCTGAAATCACTGGCGTGGCAGCATACCTGTCGTCAAAAGCAACAGTGCTTGGACCGTATCGTTGCACCCACTCAAACTGGGCTGATCTTCCCTCTGGAACATAGCTTTGACTCGCATCGAGCTGCGCCGTGGTAGCAGGTAACAGCACTATTTGTGTGGCTCCGGCATTGGCAATCGGTCGATCACCGGTCAGCGGACCTGTGTACGCAAAAGCCATGCGACCGATGTTAACCTCGCCACCCTGAAACTCCAGTCTGAGTATGCGTTCGCCTGCTACCAACTCCAGACCGGAAAAAGTAACCGACTGGAATTGTTCCCACCCTCCAGTGGACGGAAGTGCCAAGGGACCTGTCACATCGCGCCCATTGACAAGCAGCCGGATGGGACCGCGTTGCTGCGTATTGCCCGAAGCAAACCGTACCGTGAAATCATAAATACCCGACTGTCCAATATCGACGGTGTACTCCAGCCACTCCCCAGCATCAGTCCAACCAACGATGGCACCTTCCGCACTGGACAAACTGGAATCAACATACTCTTCCGGCCTGAAACCTCCGGCGTTGCCCGGACTGTTGTCATGATAGGCGATACCTTGCCCAATCGCACCGGGAAAGCGATCGTACTTGCCAGCTTCAATCTCACCGGGAATGGCCCAGGGTTGTCCGGCATAGGGCATTTGGCGACCCACTTGAATGCGGAGGACATTACTGTATTTCAGTCCATCTTGCGCGTACATTTTGGCGTAAATAGATCGTATGCCAGCCGCCAAATTACCGATAGTTAAAGTATGAGGAGCCTGTAATGAGGTTGCCCTTAACTGATCATCGAGAAAAAACTCCACCCGCTCCGGTGTACCCTCGAGCAACGAGAGATTTACGGTGACTGAACACCAACCTCGGTCTGATTGAAATCACTGCTCAAAACACCGCGCACGGAAACATCGCGGTTGGTGGCCATAGTGCGCGGCGGAACAATCAATTGCGCCCCATCCGAAAAGGTAACCAGGAGTTCTTCCGTGCCATAATTGTGTGCGACGTAGGTCACTTGACCATCCGCCCTAAAGGCAGCCGCGAGCGGATGGTTCGCTGTGATGCCAGCTTCGACACGCCCCAATGCTTTCATGGCGTGCAACCAATGATACGTCTGCACATCCGAAACACCAAACTTGAGTTCGCGCTGGGGGTAGCTTCGATATAATTCCAGCGCTCGACCGGGATCCGTGAATGCCAAAAATTTCCAGTAAATGTCGTGCCACAGGTTTGGATTGGCTTGATTGCTCAAAATGCCTGTGTTGGCAGCCATTTCATTCCACAATCGCTCGGCGTAATCGTGGTTGTGCCCTAAATAAAGCGAACCTCCATGAATGGGATACAACTCAATGCCATAGGCCGCAGCTATATCACTGGTCCAAAAAGTACCGTTATCATAACCGTTTCCCCATACCCTGGATACCAGGGCGAACGCATACTCGGGACGAAAATTGCGTTGATGAATATCCAACCAGTATTCCTCTATCGCCGATTGCTCAGTCACATAGAGGTAGATGCCCAGATCACGAATAGCATCATCTCCAATAACAGACCCCCAGTGAATCAATGAGGAGTTAAATTGCATGCTCTCAGAGGTCGATTCCTGATCATTGCCTTGCGGAAATGTGGCAAAACCGTTGGCCCAGGAATGCCCGGCATAGGGACTGAAATTCCTCAAAAATGGATACTTGGGATCGTCCCGCGCAGGATTGCCAGCATCACGGATCAGCTCGGTTACCATGGGTCCCCACTGCTCGGCCCACCCCGGCTGAAACTGCTCAATAAAGGCCGCCGCATGAATAAAGTAACCCCAATGAAAGTGATGATCATTCAAATTACTGTCCTGTCCATGCCCTGCCGGATAACCTATCAAGGCAGTCCACGGAGCATGATAATAAAACAAAAATGCTCTCTCTCCGGGAACAGCAGTAAACCAATCTTCCAAACGATTGCGCACAGTCGACAACATCTTGTCACGGGCTTCATCCATCCCAACCATGTCCGCAATACGCGCAGTCTGAATCAAGCGATTCATGACCTGACCTTCATTGTAGCTGTCTGTCCATGTGGAAAGACTCTCATTTTCCATCAATGCGATCTTCTGATTCAATTCTCCAATGCTAAATCCTTCACTGGCTCCGGGAATCCATGGCAACGTAGGCAAAATTCCGGCAAACGTGCGCTCGGTATAAAAATGATTGCCCAACATTAATCTCATTTGCCCGCGCACCGTAAAATAATGACCCGCATCGGGCTGCGCTGACCCTTGTCCCAGCCAGGCCCATTGATGCGGCAATAACCCTTGCGCCACACGGGTTTCGGTCCCTTCTTTTGCTTCAGCAACGATAGTGTAGTCAACTCTTAATACACTATTTTGCGCGTCGTAATTCCAATCTGCTCGGGTATCTACCGGAAAGGCAAAGGCGTGGGGCGCGAGCGCATCGGCCGCAGCAGCGATCGGTTGCCCAAGCGGTAATTTCGCCAGCGTCCAATAGTCTCTCCCGTTCAATTCCGATGTGTAAACATTACCGCTGGATTGCCATTGCGCTCCAGTCGGACCATAAACCACAAAATTCGCGCCACCTTGAGAGTTGGCAATCAACAATCGCGAACCGCTGACAGTAACCGTGCCTTGATTCACCTCCACTCTCGCCAACGAACCAGCACTTTTCTCAAAATATACCATCGGCATCCCTACTCCGCTGGTCGCCCAAAACTGGTTCTGACCACTGCTCCAGTTGAACTGTACTGTCCAATCACTGTGATCCGCTACCGTCGTCCGCGCCGCACTCAAGCCAACCACGCCAACCACCACCGGCGACACATCACTCAATGGTTGCACACTGCCATTTGGCCCAGACCCCGGTATCACATGGCCGATGTCGAGTCCTCGCGGTAGCGTTCGCATACTCAATGGATAATTAAACAAATTACCTGCATGGTCATTCTTGACCACCGCCGACCACCAATCATTCGTTGGCACCGCCCGCCCAACAGCAGCTCCACTCAACTGTGGCACACCACCAGGAAATTGATTCCGCCCCGCCACATCCGTTCCAGGAAAAACAGTGGTGTAACTGCCTGCCCCAACTGGGACTGTACCGCTTTGCCCTGACAGAATTGTCACACCCACACACATCAACCACAGCACCCAGATCACTATTTTTCGCTCCATTTCACCGTCTCCTTGTTTTTCGTTTTCACGGGTGCCTACTTCTGATTGCCACAAATCAAACCTTCGACCGTCCAGAACATCTATATTCAACCGCTTGACATACCCACATCGCATCCCCATCCCCACGTCAATATTAAATTGCATAAAAATGCATATTAAAATTAACGGATCTACAGTTGTCAGCGGAAATGCCGAGGCGCAATGTCCTTAATGTTACGCGAAGGTAACGAATTGAGGGATTGGGAGTTAAAGCGGTTTAATTGGCGCTAAAGGGGTTGCAATTGGGGAGTAAAGGCATTGGCTGAACCTTATGACCGGAAAAGAAAAAAAATCCCTCCCGCCGTGCATTTCTGCGTGGCGGATTCGCGGCTGGGGCGCTTGCGATGGTGCCCGGTGCAGCCAAGGCATCCACGCCTGCAACCTCTGCGGCAGAAATAATAGCAGGCAAAGCAACTCATGCCCGGAATGTCATATTTCTGGTGGCTGATGGCATGAATCTGGGCACTTTGGCGAGTGCGCATCACATGAATTTGCAATTGGGAAAACCGGGCTGCGTGTGGATGGACTTGTACAACAACAAAGAGCTGCAGGCGGTTCGAGCGCTGATGGATACCGGATCCGCGAATGCGGTGGTTACCGACTCGGGGGGCCGCTGGAAGCGCTGGGGCATTGGTGAGCGGGTGAATAACCGTACGATCAATGTTACCCCAGGGGGCGAGCTGCCGGAACCTATTTTGTTGAAAGCCAAGCGGGCGGGTAAGCGGACTGCCTGTCAGTACGGCGCGCATCACCCATGCAACTCCGGCCAGTTTTGCCGCCAATGTGGTGAGTCGCGACATGGAAGATACTATTGCGGATCAATATCTGGAACGCGAAATAGATATTATCTTGGGTGGCGGCGCACGCCACTTTGATCCTGCCCGCCGGGAGGACGGGAAAGATGCAGCCGCGCTATTTGCCCAGCGCGGATACACAGTGGTCCGGACATCAGCTGAATTGCAAGCTGCGGAAAAGGGCGTGCCTCTGTTGGGTCTGTTTCACAACGATCATATCCCATACATTATCGATCGGCAGAACTTCAGTGACCGTTGGTCGGACATACCGGATTTGCCGCGCATGATGCAGGCGGCTTTGGCCCAGATTGCTCCCTATGCCGGAGGTTTCTTTATGCAGGTGGAAGCTGCACGTATTGACCACGCGGGCCATGCGAACGATGCCGCCACGATAGTCAAAGAATATCTGGAATTTGATCGCTGTATTGCGCTTGCAATGGAATTCCAGCGCAACGTTCCGGATACACTGGTTGTAGTGACCACAGACCACGGATGTGGTGGCACCATGATCAATGGAGAGGGCAGGGACTTTCTGGCAACCAACATGGCCGTAAGGCGATTGCACGCAGTACCGCATTCGTACGAGCACTTCATTCAAACACATCGCGACGCGTCCGATCCCGCAGGCATTCGTGCAGACTTGGCGGCTTTGGTACCTCAACCCAATGTCAGTGAAGATATGATCGAGGCTGCTGTTGCCGAAACCCTTGCACATCTGGAAGAACGTCCATTGTGGCAAGAAGCCTTTGGCAGCATCATGCACCGATTCAACCGGGGATTCGGTGTTCATTTCACCACTCAGAATCACACCGGCGAAATGGTGGAGTTAACAGCTTTTGGAGCTGGAAAAGATGCGATGGGCGGCTTTTATTCGCAAATGATCAACTACACCATGCCATCTGCTCTGTAGCCCGACTCTGAACCAGGGTACCTTGACAGAACGGCGGCATGGCGTAAAAGAATGGTATGCACAACGCCTACCAGCAATTGGTAACCGAGTTACAAAGACTCGACACTCTGAACGCCATCCAGGGAATTCTCGGTTGGGACGAACAGGTAAACCTACCTGAGTCGAGCAGCGCATTCCGCGGTTTGCAGCTTGCCGAATTCGCCCGCATTTATCATCGCGAATCCACTGCACCTGCGTTGGGAAAGTTGCTCGATTTCCTCCAGTCGGACAAAATCGAGTTAGACGCAGATCAAGCGATCGTAGTGGCGGAGGCACGTAAAAATTTTGATCTTGCCACCAAAGTTCCGGAGACATTCGTAGCAAAACGCACGGAGGCGCGGAGCCGATCCTATCACGCTTGGGTAGCTGCGCGTAAAGCCAACGATTTTGCCGGATTCGCATCCTGCCTGGAGGAGCAGTTACAACTTTCAATTGAAGAAACAGCGTTTCTTAATGCCAGCGATCCCTATGATCACTGGATTGATCGATTCGATCCGGGAATGGATGCAGCCACAATTGAGCGGTTATTCACCGCGCTGCAAAGTGAACTCAAGCCTCTGGTCAACCAAATTACCAGCTCCAGCATCCAGGCAGATACGTCCATGCTGCGCGGTTTTCCGGAGGACAAGCAGGAAGCTTTTCTGAAGGATGTGATCGCAGCTGTAGGATTCGATTTCAAGCGCGGGCGAATTGATCGAGCCGTACACCCGTTTTGCGGCGGCCACACTCTGGACACCCGCATGACCACCCGATTCGATGAAAACAATCCGCTCGACTCATTGAGCAGCGCTTTGCACGAAACCGGCCACGCTCTGTACGAGCAGGGTTTGGCTCCTGAATACAGGGGCACTGCTTTGGGCGAATCGGTCGGCATGGCGGTGCACGAATCACAAAGTCGAATGTGGGAAAACCAGGTTGGCCGCGGTAAGGCATTCTGGAAGTTTTGGGAACCTCGCTATCGGGCGCTGTTTCCATCGCAGTTGGCAGGAGTTGATTCCAATCAACTGTATTTGGCGATCAACAATGTTAGCATAAGCCCCATCCGGGTGGATGCTGATGAAGTGACGTACAATCTGCATATCATGCTGAGATTCAGCTTGGAGAAACAACTTTTCACCGGCCAACTGCGTGTCAGGGACTTACCAGAAGCGTGGAACGCAGCATCCAGCCAAATCCTCGGATACACTCCAAATTCAGACAAGGAGGGGTGTTTGCAGGATGTTCACTGGTCGTGCGGAATGTTTGGTTATTTCCCCAGTTATTGTTTGGGTAACATGTTGGCGGCGCAATTTTGGTACACTATCCTGGATCAAGTACCTGGACTGGAATGCGATTTCGAAGTGGGTGATTACAGTCGCCTGCTGGCCTGGTTGCGCACTCACGTACACAGCCAAGGCAAGCGATACCAAACGATGGCTATTGCCCAAAAAGTTACGGGCAAGCCACTTGAACATGAGTCCTTGATACGCTACTTGAAGGAGCGGTATTTGCCTCTGTACAGTTGACCCATTCATTATCCAGTTGTGCCTGCAATGCGGTCATCGCGTTGCTCAGTCTGTTTCGGCACACAAAATAGGCAACCATAGCCGGAATACCTATAACCAGCCCGGTCGCGGTAGTGATCAGAGCCTCACCGATATCGCCAGCGAGCAGCTCGGGTTTGCCCATACCCCCAGCAGCAATCGTTTGAAATGCACTGATCATACCGCTGACGGTACCCAAAAGCCCCACCATTGGAGCCACCGTCGCGATCACATTGAGATATTGAATCCACTGCCCAACCTTGGTCTCTTCGGTCAATAAGGCCTCCTGAACTCTTTGCTCAATCACGGCTTGAGTGAGGCCAGCAGATACAGCCTTTGATTTTGCGGCGCGCACCCGTTGATAGGCACTCGCTTCTCCTGAGGCCCCTGCATCTGTACGGTCATCGCGGCAAATATTTGTGATCCTGCACAATTGCCAACAGTGAAACACCAGAAACAGCATCAGCATGGATAACGTACCCAAGGGCCACATGGCCCACCCTCCTTGACTGATAAGATCAAGTAAAGATGTTCTTTCAGTTGTCATTTTCGTTTTCCTCCAGTGTTTGATGATTCAATAAGTCCTCTATCTCAGCGTGTAAGCCCCGCTGCCGCGAGCGGGCACTGATATGTAATGCCAATTCAAGTAATTCCCGCATCCAGGGTATACCCCGCCCCACTCCGAGAAAAATGGGTCTTTGCAATAGCTCCAGAGCGGGCAGGATCTGCCCATCATCGTAGTAGTGTTTTGCTACAATATACCAGGGTAATCCATGACTGCAGAATCCGCTATGACTTTGCAGATATGCACGGGCAGATATCAACGCTTCTTGATGCAAACCGGCATAGACCATACTTTCCAGAATGGCATAGCGCAGGGGAATTAAGAGATTTTGCTGCTGGGTAGGAAGATACCGCTCCAGCAAGCGGGCATAACCAAGAGCTTGCCAGTATTCCCCGCGCTCCACCAAAAGAGGAATATGCTCTGCAAAAAAACTCCATTCCTGAATGCCCAGCCAAGGCATAAACATCTGCCTTGAATTCCAGTACACATGAAAGCAATCAACTCCAGACCTAGCCTCTTTGTCATCAGACGACATAAGTTTATTGGCGATCTTCGTTCGCCATTGCTGCCCGGGTAACTGAATTTGCAAAACTTCATCAGGCCGGAACAGCAACCCAATCTCTTGACCACTGTCAACCCGCAGCAAATGGAGATGCCCATCTTCAATGCCTTGCAAACGACCCCGCCATACCCTGCCATTGGTCAATCCAATAACAGCCTCCCCGGCCAGATCGCTTTGCAGAGCTGGAATGCCACCCAGCAATGTGGTCGCCAGTATTGCCAACATTGTCACACCTCTCTCTCCACTAGTTGCATTTCAAGTTCATGCTTAGCCTGAAGTGCCCTTTGCACCAAATCCGTCTGCGCCCTGTGCATCGTCAACAAGCGCTCGAGATTCGCCAGCGCGATGATGTATTCACCTTTAAGCACATGTACTGTCGCACTCTCCCAAAGTGCTTCCGCGTGCATTCGACCACGCGCAAGCCTGTTGCCAAGCACTGCTTCCAGATAGTCAAAGCAACCTGATATTCTTTCCGCACTTTGAATAACCGCGCCAGATGAAGGCGGGCAGCAGGCTCTCTGGGGTGCATCGGAAAACCTTTTACCAATGCTTCCCAATAGTACAGGGCAGCATCAACATCACCTTGCCCCAAGGACAATTCAGCCAAACCATACAGTGCATCCCCCTGCGTGATGGGCGATGTCAAATTACAATCCACGATCGCTTGTAATGCGCCTTCATCCGACTCGAAATTCAATCCCGCCATGGATTGCCACACCGCTGCCCTGATATCGATTTGCCCTGCTGGTAATTGCCGTAATTCCTGCACCCAATGATGGTTTGGATCCCAATGGCGATCCAAACCTGCCGAGATGGCTTTGAACAATAAGATCCGGCTCGCAGGCAAATAACGTTCTTGCGCCATAGCCGAGGTTAATTCGGTGTGCAGCCAACGTTGATATCCAGTGGGGTCCGTCGTGAAAAGTCTGCGATACAAGCGGGTTCCCAAGGCTAACAATTCAGTTGTGTCTCCGCTGCCCGCACAATTCGCCAACAACTGCCAACCCGCAACAAATTGAGCCCAGGCTTCATCAAATCTATGCTCGATGGCAAAGGACTCCACTTGCTGTTGAATCGCTTCCGCGCTGCGCCCCAATCGGTGCTCGGAGGCCAGCAACACATAACGGGTAAAATGAGCTCGCAGCTCGGTCCAATTTTCCAGGGCCCGATAAATTCGACCACTTGAAAGGCCGCATGTGTGAACAACACCCCGCGTTCCGGTTCAATGCTCTTAAAATGGTCCAGCGCAATCGCCCACCGGCCAACCTCCTGGTTAAGCTCCCCAGCCAGCACGTGGGTTTCTGCGATCAATGGATGATCGTTGTAGTGGTTAATGAATTCAGCACAATCGCGCAGGGCGCCTCGACTGTCACTGACCGCTCGCAAGCAGCGCGCACGGTGATAGAGCGCCGGCGCTCTCTGCGGATGATCCATTGGCAAATTAGTTACTAAAGGAGAAAGGATAGCCAGCGCACGCTGATGCTCGTCGCCTTCCATCCATGCCAACGCCTCCCAAAGTTGAGCCAACTCCACTATGTTGAATTGAGATGGTATTTCAGCACTGCGTTGAAAAAACGGCAAAGCATCCTGCCATCGCCCGGTACTCAGCAAGATCATGCCACGACTGAATTCCCAAAATGCCAGTAGCGGATGCTCGGCAAAGTCCTCAATCAAATGAGCCAATAATGAGAGCGCAGCAGCTGTTCGACCTTGACTGTGCAGTGCATCGGCAGCAGTGAACAGCACGGCAGGCAGTTGCGCCGAATTGGGGTACGAAGCACGGTATTGTTGCACTGCGCTTTCCAGCAATTCCCAGTCTTTTCGCGCATGTAATGCCAATATCCAGCGGTAATGGGCATCTGCTCGCAATTCCTCACATATGGCTGCATCTGTTGACAATAGTTGCCAAATAAATCCAGCCTCGTACCAACGACGATTCACAAAGGCTGCCTGACCACGCATCATTTGCAAGCGAGCATCGAAATCGACCTGCGCTGACAACCACGACACCTGCTGCTCAAGCCGTCCCAGTCTATTTTGATGCAACTGCTGCCAAGGCATACTATCTTGACGGGTAGATCCGATCCCCGACTCCCGTCGCTGCAATCGACTGTGCCAATCCTCGCGCTGGCGCAAGGCCCCAATCAACATGCGTTCCCTGTCCGGTAAACTTCGCAATAACTGCCAAGCCAACTGTGCGTCTCCATCGCGCAACATCTGTTCCGCAGCCAATAACCAATAGCGACTCCATGCTATAGGTTCAGCCATCTGCATGGGATCGGGAAACAGTTGCCAAATTTCCCATAATTGCTCTGTCCGGTGTTCGCTGATCTGCCAACGCAAGCTGCGTAAACCAGCTTCTTCCCGCAATTGCTGCGTCGCCCCTGCGGTAACAACAGGCAAAGCAGTGTTCAACGCATCATCCATATTGCCAGCCATCGCATGTAGGTCAGCCATCCGTAACTTTGCCAGATCAACCACAGCCGGACGATCCATCACTGTTTGCAGATAGGCTTCCCAGGCTTGGATGGCCAACTCAAACTCTGTAAGCTGCTCCAATGATTGCGCATAGCCATAAAGCACCATCCGCCGAACTCCCATCGGCTTCGTAAAGCGCTCCATCCAGCTTTCAAATGCTTGTTGGGCTCGCTGCCACTCGCTCGACGCCAGTGCAGCCCACCCCAGTCGCGCAAGCCAACCGTTTTGCACCTCAGGTTGCAGAAATTCCGGCTCCTCTCCGAAGACTTGCTCGAACGTTTCCATCAACGCATAGGCCTCCTGCCAAGCACCTCGATCAAAGGCGTTCAACACTCTCGCAAGCGATACTTCAAGCGTAGCTCCACACACTGAAATTACCCCTGCAAACACCATCGTTATCCACGCCCCCAAACAACGTAACCCTGTTGACTTTGCAGCACTCATCTCGCCCCCTACCCCTTCTACACCATACCAGCTTCACTGAAACTGTAGTATCCCTTGCCTTGCGGATCCGCATTGCTTTCCCCCACGATAATGTGATCCAGTAGGTCGATCTGCAGTACTTCCGCCGATTGCCTCAATTGCCGGGTCACACGAATATCAGCCGAACTGGGAGCAGGATCACCACTCGGGTGATTATGAACGCAGATGATCGCAGAGGCCGCTGTCCTTATCGCCTCACGATACACTTCCCGAGGATGGACCAAACTCGCATTCGCTGTCCCGCTGGTCACTTCCGACAAACGCAATAAACGATGTTTTCGATTCAGTGGAAGTACCCAGAACTTTTCCACTTCCAAACCCACCACTATCGGTTGCATGTATCGAAAAACCGCCAGCGCTTCGTTTAAAACCGGCTTCTCCGTCAAATCCCTTTGCAAAACTCTTCTCGCGATCTCCATCACGGCCAGCAGTTGCAAGGATTTAACGCGGCCTATCCCCCGAATCTCACACAAATCTTCAGCTCGTAAATTGAGCATCCCATTCAGACTTCCTGCCCGCCGCAACAGACTCTTTGACACACTCATCACATCCTTGCCACTCGTGCCACTGCGCACCAACATCGCCAATAACTCCGCATCGCCCAACGCTTGCGCTCCCACCCGTTCCATCCGCTCCTGCGGCCGTTCATAACTTTGATCCTCTCCAGATTTTGCCATAATCTCACTAATCATTTTAGCGTTCTTTATTATAAGCTACTTAAAGGCAAGTTATTTTTCATTGAAAATGGTATACAGGTGCAGGCGGGCCTAACTCAGGAGAGGCAGCAGCGGTAAAAATTAGGTACTTAGGGTGGCAGGTTGCTGGTTGACAGGAGAGATGAAGCGCCCGTGAATAGGGTGGATGCGATTTCAACCCAGCAAGCCGAGTATCTATGGAGAAACTCTGACCAGTTTGACGGAGTTGTTGAGAGAATGGGGAGAGCCTGGATTTCGTGCCCGGCAAATATTGGATTGGTTATACCGCAAGCGCGTGACGACGTTTGAAGAGATGGCCAATTTGCCAGTGAAGCTGCGTGCACGCCTGGAGGGCCATTTTTGTTTATTGCCCAACACAAGATTGCTGGTGAAGCAGGCGAATGACATCACGGAAAAGCTGTTGTTGCAGCAGGAAGATCAACGATTGATCGAGACCGTGTTGATCAGTTACCCGCAAAAGGGCGTTGGTCAGGAAGATTCGCGGCGCACGATTTGTGTTTCGAGCCAAGTGGGCTGTGCTTATGGGTGTAAGTTTTGCGCGTCTGGGCTGGCTGGCTGGAAGCGTGATTTATCGGCTGCCGAAATTGTCGCGCAATATTTGCACATTATTCGACTGGAGGAGGGGCGCGGGCGGGCGGATCCACAATCGGAAGTAGTTCCATTTGATAACGTGGTTTATATGGGGATGGGTGAACCGCTGGCCAATTGTGATGCTGTTCTTAGGTCGATTCATATTTTGAATGCCGACTGGGGACTGCGATTTGGCGCGCGCCGCATAACTGTCTCTACATCAGGACTGGTGCCGGAGATTCGTCGATTGGCAGAAGACCCGATTCAATTCCGATTAGCCATCAGCTTACACGGAGCTACGAATGAAGTGCGGCAGCAAATCATGCCCATTAACCGCAAGTATCCTTTGGAGGAGCTGTTGCCAGCGGCAGAATACTTTGCACAAAAGCACGGGCGCATGCTAACCCTGGAATTCATTTTGATTGAACAGGTGAATGACACCTTTGAACAGGCAACAGAGTTAGCTAAAATTGCCCGTCGATTGCATGCCCACGTGAATCTGATTCCGTACAACAAGGTGGAAGGTTTGCCATGGATTCGACCTGGATTGGGCAGACAAAAAGCATTTGCCAAGGTTTTGGCCGACGAAAACGTCTCATTTACCATCCGCAAGGAAAAAGGCCACGATATTGATGCTGCCTGCGGCCAACTCAGGCTAAAGACGGAGGCAGAACTGCTGGTGGACTGACGCTATCCTGGTTTTCAAGAGTGCGATCATCACACTCGACTGGAATTTTGCAGTTGCCTACTATTGACTTTCGCGGGTGATTGAGCAGCGTTATGCCCTTTGGTAACCAAAATATTATGCGAAACTCCATGTTCCAGTATGAATAGTGATTCCGATACGGTAGAAGTCGAAGGTAAAATAGTGGCAGTATTGCCCGGCACGATGTTCCGGGTTGAACTTCCCAACGGGCATCAGGTTCTGGCTCATATTTCGGGCAAGCTACGCAAACACTTCATCCGTATTACCGTTGGTGACATGGTAAAAATGGAAATGACGCCCAAGGATATAGATAAAGCACGCATCACCTACCGATTGCGCAATGCGAGCGAAGTAAGGCGTACCCCAATCCGCAGTTTTGGCCTCGCCGGAATTAATCCGCAGGACCACATCAAGCGAACCACTGCGACATGGACAAGCTGCAAGAGATCATGGCGTGGAAACGCCAGGAAATCGCCGCGCGCACAAGACCGGTAAAAGATCATGAACTCGAGCGCCATGCATCGATCAAACGTCATGGTCTGAGTTTCGCCGAGGCTCTGAAGCGCGATGAAGGCTTGGCTGTGATCGCAGAAATCAAGCGGCGATCACCAGCAGCAGGAGCCATCGCGGAATTGACCGTAGCCTCTGAGCAAGCAAGAAAATACTACAATAGCGGCGCAGATGCCATGTCCATTCTCACGGATGAAAAGTACTTTGGCGGTACCATTAAGGATCTTTGGGAAGTGAACGACTTGTTGGCCAACCGCACCAATGCCACTCCGACTTTGCGCAAGGATTTCTTTGTCCATCCTATTCAAGTTCTGGAAGCGGCGGAAGCAGGAGCCAGAGCTATACTAATCATTGTGAGGGCATTAACTGACGATGAGATGGCGCAACTCCGCGATGCAGCTGCATTGGCAGGCATGGACGCATTGTTTGAAATCCACGCCGAGGATGAACTCGAACGCGCAGTGGAAGCTGGAGCACAGATCATTGGCGTCAACAATCGTGATCTGGCTCGCTTTGTAACTGACCTGAGTTATTCCGAGCGCTTGATTCCACTCATGCCCTCACACTGTATTGCTGTCAGTGAAAGCGGAATAAAGACCCTCGATGATGCGGCTCGTGTATATCAGGCGGGAGCAGATGCGGTGTTGATCGGCGAAACCCTGATGAAAATGGCAAACCCGGAATCCTTCATCCGGGGATTACACGACTTGTGAATCCACCGAAGCCGTTGACACCTACTGCTACCAGGCAGTTATTAGAGCAGTTGCAACACCGCCCAAGGCAACCTCTGGGACAGAATTTTTTGGTGGATGCCAATATTGTCAGGAAATCCATTGACTTAGCGCATCTCTCTGAGGGTGAAACCGTAGTAGAGGTGGGGCCCGGTTTGGGTACCTTAACAAGCGCACTCACAGAAGCTGGCGCAAGTGTGTATGCGGTGGAGTTAGATCCAGTATTAGCTGAGCATATCAGACAGCAGTTTGGCAGTAGTGTTGATCTGTGCGTGGGCGATGCAGTGCAATTTCCTCGGGGAAACCTAAAGACTGAGCAGAACCGTGCATTGTCTGAATTTAAAGTAGTGGCCAACCTGCCGTATGCGATAACGAGTCCATGGATAGAGGCAATATTGCAGGGCCCTTTACCCAAACGCATGGTGCTGATGATGCAAAAAGAGGCCGCCGACCGGCTTTTGGCACAGCCCGGTGGCAAACACATGGGAGCGGTTTCCATTTTTCTCCAGGCCGCGTACCACGCCGACGGCAGACATACGGTTGCCAGGCAGTGTTTTTTCCGGTTCCGGGGGTAGACTCGATTCTTTTGGTGCTTCAGCGCAAAATCAGTCCACAAATCTTTCCTGATGCCACAAGAAGTGCCATTCGGAAAATTTTTACTCAACGCAGAAAACAACTGGGCGCTTTGTGCAAGGACAACGCGTTGATGTCTGAGTGGTTTCTGGAGTGCAAAAAACGCGGATGGGTCACTGACACCATCCGCGCTGAAGCTGTTCAATTGCAGGCTTGGTACCTGCTTGCTGAGGATTATTTCTGATACAAATGCACGTCGCGCTGCGGGAAAGGAATTGAAATCCCTTCGGCATCAAAACGTTTCTTCACGTTTTCCGTGGTATCAAAAAAACACTCCCCAATAATCACTGGCATTAACCCAAGGCCGGACAATGAAATCCACACTGCTGTCATTGAGTTTGGACACGACGATCTGACAGGCGGGTTCCGGCAGGACACGAGGATCTTTGGCAATAATATCGCGCAATACTTCCTTCACCTTGTCGATATTATCACTATAGCTAACTCCAAACACCATATCGACACGGCGCGTTGGATTAGCCGAGAAATTGGTAATCGTACCACCCATGATCGCAGAATTAGGCATCAGGATTTTTTTATTGTCAGGCGTGCGCATGACAGTAATCAGGATGCCAATCTCCTCGACGATACCAGCGGTTCCGCCTGCTTCGACGAAATCGCCAATTTTGAACGGCCTGAATAAAATGATTAAAACGCCGGCGGCAAAATTGGCCAGGGACCCCTGAAGCGCCAAGCCAACGGCCAAACCGGCGGCACCGAGTATAGCGATAAAGGATGTGGTCTGTACACCCAGTTTGGAAACCGCCGCAAGCACGACGACTACCATCAGGATGTAGTACAACAAACTGGAGAGAAATGTAATCAGTACGGCATCGATCTTGCGCGCTTCCATTACTCGGCGCAGTCCTTTGCTGATGTAGTTAACAATCCATTTGCCCACCAAAAAGATGAGCAGCGCATAAACAATGTTTAGCGCGTATAGGCTTAGGTAAGCCATTATAGTTTCGACGGTTTCCTCACTCATATTAATCCCAAGTTAGTATTAGGCGGAGATAGTAAGTGGTATCGAGTTTCTTGCGACCAGGAGACGGGCGGGAATTGTAATCATTGGCAACGCCCACGCGCAACACCCAGAAGTCAGAGGCACCCAAGGGCATTTCCACACCGGAATCATGCTTGAGCAGAAAATCGCCAAAATCATCAAATGCGGGAGTATATGCCAATGTACTCGATAATCTACCCCAATCGGCAAAACGCCAATTGAACTTCAGGCCCACATCCAAACCAATGTCATCGTCACTTTCGCGACCGGGAGTACGATAATCCTCGTAGCGATAGCTCAAACCGAGGTTACCTTCCAGAGACATGCGTGGTTGATTGATAATCCGGTAGGTCAAACCAGCGCCGGAGGTACTGCGGAAATCGATGTCTTCAAAACGATCCCGTTCAAACTCTGTACGCACGTACCAACCCATTCTTTCGCTGAAAAAGTTGGTGTAGTTAGTGCCTAGAATTAATTCATCCTCATTGGTCACCCCACGATCTTTGCCACGCAAGTAACTGCCATAGAAGCGCAACCTATCAGTGGGACCTTCCAGAGTTGCACTGAAACGGAGGGCGTTTTTGAAGTTGCGGGTATTGCCATCGCGACCGGTGATATCGAGCCCGACACGATACTGCCAACTGCGCCGCAACTCATCCAGTTCCTTTTGTCGGGCAACTTCCAGGGGATCGGTCTGTCCGGGACGCCAGGATGTTTGTACGGCCTGCAAGCCAGTGGTACGCACCCCGCCAGTTGTATTCACAGCGAGTTCACCGCTGGAGGGTGCAGCGACCGGACCGGAAACAACTTCGCCAGTATTTAAGCGCAAAAACATGGGTTGCGCCGTTTCCAAACGAACCACTTCAGTCTGCCGGATCTTCAAATCGCCGGCAAATGGTGTGGTCATGGTAATCACGCCATTATCAATTCCGGTGATTGTTCCGGTAATGCGCGAACCGTCACGTGTTTCAACCACGTCTGCCGCAGAAAGCACAGCGGCGGCAAACAGGATAAAGGACAATAGAGGTTTTATTAGTTTCACTCTCTTACCCAACGCTTTTTCAGCGAAATTGCCAACCGATTTTTAAACTTAACTGGATTTAATCGCTGCAATCATCAACTACCCGACACCCTTGACAGCCCAAGGAGCTGGTTCACATTCACACTAGTCGCTGACTGGGGCGCATGCAATCGCAGTACTGTGGATCCGGCAACCCATCCACAGATGGCAATAAAAATGCGTTATCAGCTACCAGGGTCAAGCAAGAGCAACAGCAGCGGAGGCAACCTCAGCTTCAGTCGTTTTAGCGTTAAGGACACCGCTCGATTGCTCGTCGGCATGATAGGACGAGCGAACCAAGGGACCCGATTCCACAACCTTGATTCCAAGATCCAGGGCGAACTTTTTCCAATGGGCAAACTCCGCCGGATCAACCCAGCGGAACATCTGCCGGTGTTCGCGGGTAGGCTGGAGATATTGTCCTATGGTCAGAATGTCGACGCCAATGGCGTGTATATGACGCAGTGTTTGCTCTATCTCGTAATCTTCTTCCCCAATGCCCAGCATGATACCGGTCTTGGTGACAAATCCACGGGACTTCGCGTGTTCAAGCACTTTTGTTGAAATCTTCCAGGAAGCCGTCTTCCTCACCGGACGCTGCAAGCGTTCGACCGTCTCCAAATTGTGGTTTAGCACATCTGGTTTTGCATCCAGCACAATATCAAGCAGTTCCGTCTTTCCGCGAAAATCGGGGATCAAAACTTCGATGGTAGTTTGCGGGTTCTGGTAGCGGGTAGCGCGAATCGTGGCCGCCCACACCCCGGCACCGCCGTCCTTCAGATCATCGCGTGATACCGATGTGATGACCGCATGCTTTAATCCCATCTTTTTTTACCGCCAGGGCGGCGCGCGCGGGTTCACCAAGATCCAGTTCGGTGGGACGCCCGGTAAGTACCGCACAAAAAGTACACGAACGGGTACAGACATTACCCAAAATCATGAGCGTCGCTGTGCGTCTCGACCAGCATTCCCCCATATTGGGACACCGCGCACTCTGGCAAACTGTGTGCAGTTGATTGTCATCCACGATATTGCGTACTTGGCGGTACTCGGGACTTGTGGGCAGCTTGGCTCGCAACCAGTTGGGCTTACGTTCTTCCATCAGGGTCAATAGTGTCCGCAAAAACCTGCTGGAATTCAAGCGCCAAAAGCGGTTTAACCGATACCGGAAGAATGGCCCTGCCAAGTTCAGCCGACATTGAGGTAACCGTACCATCCGTTATTCCACAAGGAATAATACCCTTAAAATGATCCAAAACGGGATTTACGTTGAGGGCAAAGCCGTGATAGGTAACCCACTGCTTTACCGCCACCCCAATTGCAGCGATTTTTCTATCCTGCAACCAAATACCAGTCTTACCTTCCCGCCGACCAGCATTAAGTCCGAAATGCCGCACCGTGCGTATTAAAACCTCCTCCAGGTCCCGCAGATAGGCATGTAAATCCTTACCTCTGTTGCGTAGACTGATGATGGGATAACCAACAATTTGCCCGGGTCCATGATACGTGATGTCTCCTCCTCGGTTGGACCTCGCCACAGTTATGCCTTCGCGCGCCAGAAAAACTTCATCAGCCACCAGATGATCATCAGCGCCTTGTCGCGCACCAATGGTATAAACAGGTTCATGTTCGGTAAACACCAGAGCGTCTGTTGCCGCCTCATGGATGCGCTGTTGAACGCGATCCTGCTGCATTGCCAAGGCTTTTTGGTACTCGGTACGCCCCCAATCCACTATTTCAATTACGGTCATTGGCCAAATTGCGTTGAATTCTTTGGATGAACGTTTCAGGGGTCCAGTTGTTACCGGGTAAGCGCAATAAAATTTTACCGTCCGGACCGATTAAACTGGTGGCCATCGTATGCCGGATAATTTGTACTTCGTCTTCCTCCGCCAATACGCCCATTTGATTGCGCAAATGCGCAAAACCGCAACCGGTCCAGCCAGCAAATGGAAATTATCTTCTTTGAGATCGTAATCCAAAGCATACGCTTTGAAAACTCCAGGCGTGTCAAAAGCAGGATCCAGAGTCATGCTTACAAATTGTACGTTCTCCCATCCGAGCGCGGCCGCCAAATCCTGAGTTTCCTTCATCTTGCGAGTGGATAGTGGACACATGGTCGGCACCGCGCATCGGGTAAATATAAAATTCAATACGGTGTATTTTCCCAACAGATTTTCCTGCGTGAATACCTGTCCTTGCTGATTGTAGAGTGCAAAGGGCGGCACGCTTTCACCCACTGTTCTGAATACCCTGCCACGGCGTTCGCGGCTGGAAGTAAATAATCCGGCGTTGATTTGAGCCATTTCCTTGGCCTGCTCCGTATCATTGGGAAAGATGGTTTGCAGCAATTGGCCGCCACCGAAAGGCACCAACTCACCCCGTACAGCCTGCCCTTCACGCAATACCAGCCTGTCTCCGCGGCCCACGGTAACGACAATCGAATCCGCAGCCATGTCAGGCTGAAACACCATGGATCCTGCTTCGCGATCCAAGGTCAGTACGGTACCAGTTATAGTCTCACTGGCCGTCAGGGCTGATGAGCGTCAAGACCCATAAGCCCAACACCAAAAACCTCAATCGCATCCCGCGTGATTCATGATGGCAATTGATTGGCCGCGCGATTGGAATTTCGGATCTCATGGTAAGCATAAAAACGCTCTGCGCCTTCATCACCCATGTAACGACGCAGTGTCTTTTCATTGGTTTTAGCCAAATCAACGAGCACCAA
This sequence comes from Verrucomicrobiota bacterium, assembly GCA_021208135.1. Classification (GTDB taxonomy): domain Bacteria; phylum Verrucomicrobiota; class Verrucomicrobiia; order Opitutales; family Oceanipulchritudinaceae; genus JAJOKB01. The sequence goes on from JAJOKB010000065.1 coordinate 33,246, forward strand.
TCCGTCGATGCAATCATTAAACTCGGGATCCACATTGAAGCTAAGCATGGTAGCATTCAGCTTCAGGTATTGACGCAACAACACAGGCACCCCACGCTCCTCACGCTCTATCTCGGAAATCAGCGCCGAAACATCTTCAATATCGCGCACTGTGGTATTAAACGAATGACGGTCCAGCCCTCCCAAGTGCTTGGACCTGGGTGGTTTGCGCGCCTTGACCTGATGGGCCAGCTCAGGATCCAGGGTATTCTCCTTCAAATACATGACAATCATGTTCTTGGACAACGCCTGATACTCCTTGCTGATACTCACCGGGCCAAAAAGTATGCGATAACGGGGATTGCGCACAATGAACTGACCTATGCCCTTCCAGATCAGTCCCAACGAAAGTGGCTTGCGCTGATATTCAGCCACAATGAAGGAACGTCCAAGCTCTACAGCAGGATTCAGGCGCTCCAGGACTCCAGGACGATACTTGAATAGGGTCGTTGTATAGAGACCGGATGCCCCCTGCGCATTCAAGATATCGTCAGTCAATCCAAGGCGATAGGCTCCTGCAATTTCACGCTGCTCATGATTCCACATGAACAAATGCAGGTAATGCTCATCGAATTTGTCCAGGTCACGCGCTAAATTTGTCCCCTCACCCACCGCACGGAAGGTCTTCTCGCGCAATCGACCTATCTCCTTCAGCAAAAGCGGAATCTCTTTCGCACTGGCAATGTAAACGGAGAATTCATTGTGTTGGGCGTGCAGATGCTCCGTCCGCAGTTGCGATATTTCCCTCGCCAACAAATCCTTGTCGATCGGTTCCGCAATCGTTAATGGCTCAGCTTTGCGGCGCGGACGCGAGAACCGAAAACTCACCTTTTCCGCTACTTCACGGTTTTGCAGGATGTAAGTCTTCAGGCGCAGAAAATCTATGACCTCACGGTTGCCGGCAAACTTCTCCAATTTTGTTGGACTGATCGCATTACCAATACGCAACTTAACGCTTTTCCCACGCATCGAAAGCATCTGACGGGGCAGCAACAGCGTTCGCAAAAGAGGATGCACCAACCCGGCCACTTGAAAAAAAGGTGCTGTTGCGTCCTTCAAAATACACAGGAACTACGGTGGCCCGGGTTTTGACGGCTAGCGCGGCCAAGTGCTCACTCCACTGAGGATCAGTTACTCTTCGCCTACTCCATGTCCAGTGGGACACTGTACCCGATGGGAATGCCCCCAGGCAACCACCACCACGCAACCAACTCATACACTTGCGCATCGCTCCAAGATTCCCTTGCGCCGCTGTTTTGCTGCCAAAGGGATCCACATTGATGATGTGCTCCTCAAATCCTTGGATGCGCGACAGCAGATAATTGACCATCAACTTGGCATCCGGACGCACCCCAGTCAAAAACCGCCCCCCAATATGATCCCATCAACTCCTCCATATGGATGGTTGGCAACCACTATCAACGGACCTTGCTTTGGAATGCGCTGTAAATCCTCCGGCTTCACCTTGTATTCAACCCCAAGAACAGTCAACGCACGTTGGTAAAAGTTTCCGCTGTCAGCCGACAGCCGACAGAGCGCATCGTGCCTGTCATTGATCTTTCTGTGCTGAATCAATAGGTTCGCCAGATAATCAACACTGCGCCAAAACCATTTGCTCATCCAGCCCGTTCGACCAGAGCTGAAATCTATCAGTGGAGGATACTCTTCAGGAATTGGGGTGCTGGATTCCATAGTGCTTATACTGCAGGAATTTAGCAGCGAATCCAGTGAAATCGGTCCCCCTGCATGGCGATTTTGTTACAATACGGTGACTGCTCAACCTAAGCCCGCATACTTACCAAATAAACCAATCCCTGGGAAATACTCCCAATCCACTACGGTTCCTTTATCATGATAAACTACCACCATATCCAACCGCCAGGCTGCTGCTCGCCAACTGCTTTGCCTCAACCAAGCCAATGCCGTTCGCCTCAATGACACACGCTGCCGCCGATTCACTCGATAGTACCCAGGTACTGGTGTGGCCACTTGCACAACTTTTACCTCCACAAAAACCGCCGTCTCCTCATCCTTCATCACCAAATCCAATTCACCACGCTGATACCTCCAGTTCCGCGCCATCTCCTCCATCCCAAACCCTTCCCGCAACCAACATGATGCCCATTCCTCGCCCATTTTCCCCAATTCTTTCCGATCCATCTCTCCCTCCAATCTTAAGTTATTAACTTATTTTAGATTAGGCTATAAGATGATCTGGTCAAGCAGTTTTTCTCAGACCTTCGAGTCGTTATTCAGTTGCCGGCCAGTTCTCCTTCGTCTTGTTGGCATATCGCACCAAAGCCAACATAACCGGCACTTCAACCAACACTCCCACTATGGTTGCTAACACTACCGGGGAACCTGGCCCAAACAACACTATCGCCACTGCAACAGCCAATTCAAAAAAATTTGAGGCTCCTATCAATCCCGCCGGCGCTGCCACTTCGTGCCGCAAGCAGATTTTCCTCCCAACAAAGTAAGCCAACCAAAATATCGCAACTGTTTGTATGATCAACGGAACAGCTATCAGCGCAATGTGCAATGGATTGGCCAGAATAACTTCCCCTTGAAAAGAAAAAATCAACACCAAGGTAAGTAATAATCCCACCATCGTGACGTCATTGAAAGCGGGTATCAATCTGCGCTGAAAAAATGCCTCTCCTTTGTACTTCAATACCAACTTCCTTGTAAGTACGCCCACTCCCAATGGAATCACTACAAACAGCACAACCAAACAAAGAGCGTGTCCCAAGGTATACTGATACCACTGATTCCCAGCAAGATCCCCACTATAGGCGTAAACGCCACTAACAAGATAAGGTTATTGGTGGCCACCTGCACCACAGTGTATGCCGGATTCCCTTTGGTCAGGTGACTCCAGACAAACACCATCGCCGTACACGGCGCTGCACCCAACAAAACCGCTCCTGCCAGATATTGCCTCGCCAATTCCTCGGTCATGAAGGACCGGAAAATTACAAAGAAAAACAACGCACAGATCCCAAACATGCTGAATGGCTTGATCAGCCAGTTCACCACCCAGGTTAAATACAATCCTTGTGGCTGCCGACTCACGTCCTTGATGCTGGCGAAATCCACTTTCATCATCATCGGATAAATCATCAGCCATATCAGCACCGCTATCGGTATTGAAACATTCGCGTACTCCAGTGTACGCAAAAAATCAGGAACCTCCGGCAGGTAACGCCCAAGAAGAATCCCAAACACCATACACAGTATCACCCATAAACTCAGGTTCTTCTCAAAATAACTGATACCACTCGATTGCGGTCGATCACATTTCATATTCCGTAAATTGCATATACCAATCTAGGTAATCAAGGAAATTAGGGGGTAAAATTCAGTTGACATACGCATAATTCTTCAATTTTGGTTTTGTTATTCAATATTGAACTAAGGAACCCCTATTTAGCCGATTATTGAACAAATTACCCCTTATTTCCTGAACTGAAGATTCTATTATGAATTATCCGACTCGCGACTGAGTCAGAAAAACTCACTACCAACGCATACCCAAAACAAATGAAAAAGTCATCCACACTACTTGCCGGCCTGATTCTATCACTGGCTGTTTCTGCACATGCGACCATTGTTACCACCTACACCGATAATTTTGAGGGCACCATAACCCAGCGATCGGTAACAGAGGGAGCGGTCACTTCTTTTGCCTGGTACACCCGTAACAATGGTGCTTTTTCCTATTCGAATGGAAAGATGATAACGACCAGCGACCGGGGAGGCATCGGCTACTTCATGGCACCGGGCGAGTCTTTCACCCTGACAAACATTGGCGACAAGATCGAATTACGGGTAGATTTCACGTTTACTGGATCTGGTAGCGATTCAGCGACAGACCGCATGCGCATTGGCCTATTGGGACAAGGAGCCACCCGTATAGCAGATAACTGGGGAACCAATGATTCAATAGCTCAGGCAGAGGGCATTACTGGCTTCGTGGGCACCTGGGACCATGGCGTTCGAGTAGCAATTCCACTGCAGTGGTCGCCGATAATATCAATCTTTATGAACGCAAGAATCCGGCACCAACCTGATTGGAGGCACCGGAGGATTGGGTGATGCCTACACTGCTTTGGGCACGGGAGGTACGGCTTACACGGTGAGCACCTCGCTGGTGGGTGCACCGTTGAGCGTAACTCTGACCGTGGTGCTGACGGCAACCAACACTGTGAGCACCGAACTCACCTATCGCAATGGCGAAACTGTGCTGAGCACTCACACCGTTAATGGTATTGTTTCCAATTCATTGAGTTTTGATGCAGTGGGTTATTACACACGGTCTCCTACCAATGAAATGACGGGAATTACTGTCACCACAACCGCTATTCCTGAACCACAAACCTATATCATGACATTTGGCTTGATAGCACTGGCTGCTGTCGTAAGGCGTCGAATCAAGCGATAAAGCAGACCGATGAAGGCGATATTCAAAGCGCAGACGTGGGCCATTTTCACATGGGCGCTGACAACCCAGTTGTTCGCACATGTCACAGGTGAACGCATCACGGACCCACAACAAATCGAAGCCCACTTGAGCTATGTTATTATTAACAAAGCCACCGGCGGGGCGTTGGAACCGGATGGCAGAACCGTATTAAATCTGGCAAATCTGGCTCCGGCACAACCCGATGCCACTACATGGCAACTCTGGCGCTTTGAAGCGATCGCCAATAATGGTTGGTATATTTTCAACCGCAGGAATGATAAAGTGATCTTGGTTGAAGGGGGCAACAAGAACCCCGGCGCAAATATCGTGCAGGATCGAAATCGGCGTTCCGCCCGCAATACGTGGGAATTGGAATCAGCAGAATCCGGATACTTCCGCCTCATTAATCGCAATAGCAACTTGCCGCTGGCTGTGAGTGATCCCTCAAGCGATTGGGGCATGAACGTCCATCAGGCGGCAAGGTCAAGCGATGATGCGCAGCTGTGGGCAATTTACAGGGCTCGGGCACCCGCTGAAGAAACACCGGATTTCAGCCAGCGCGGGTTTGCAACTGCTCAAGGTCTGGTGACGGGTGGAGCTGGCGGTGAGGTTGTTGTAGTGAGCACTGTTGCCGAATTGAAACACTACATTTCGCGACCGCAGCCAACAATCATTCTGGTATCTGGAACCTTTGATTTACCCCCCAATCCAGACACACCGCACAGCAACCCGAATGGCAGAATGTACACTGTTTCATCGGATAAAACTATCATTGGACTGCCGGGAGCCCATATTCGGTTGGGTGGCTTCAATATTTCCCGCGCACACAATATTATCATTCGCAACCTCACCTTTTCAGCCGCACACGATGACAGTGTAAATATTGAGCACGGCTCGACGAGAGTTTGGGTCGATCATAATGAATTCTTCGCTGGTGCCGACGGACTGGTAGATGTCAAACGTGAATCAGACTTCATCACTGTTTCATGGAATATATTTAATCAGCACGACAAAACCGCACTGCTCGGACATGACGATAACCATACCGCTGACCGTGGACACTTGCGGGTCACATATCATCACAACTGGTTTAGAGACGCCAATCAAAGACTACCCCGCGTTCGCTACGCCCGCACCCATGTGGTGAATAACTTGTACGAGAATATAGGCGGATATTGTATGGGCATCGGCGTCGAAGCCCGTATCATTGCCGAATCCAACTTTGTAGTGTCAGCAAACAGCGGGTACACCTTATATGATAAAGCTGCTCAGCCAGGATTCTTCCGCGATATCAATGGGGTCTACAGTGGTCTCAATAACGATCTCGAAATCACCAGTGACAGCGGTATCGATTGGGCTCCTGAAGATTATTATGACATGACTGCAAACCATGTCTTGAACGTACCGAACATGGTAAGAGCTTATGCTGGACCTGGAGTTTTGACTACCGAAGAGTTGGGAATCCATATTCTACCTCCACAAATCGTGACCGCCCCCGCCACTCGCACCGTAAATATTGGCACGTCCACCACCTTTGAAGTGGAGGTTTCAGGCACAGGTCCTCTGTTTTTTGAGTGGAGCTTCAACGGGCAACTTTTATTGAACCATTCTGCTGCTCAGCTAACTCTGACAAACATCAATGCCGCAGATGAAGGACTTTACTCAGTTACCGTACTCAACGGTTTTGGCGAATCCGATAGTGCAGAGTTTCAGTTAATGGTGGATCCCACAGTGTTGCCACCTCTCTTTGAGCAGAAACCCCAGTCACAGATCGTTCAGAGTGGAGGCACTGCAACCTTCAATGCTGGAGTCAACGGCACTGCGCCGATTACCATCCAATGGTTTAAAAATGGCGAACCTCTCCTTGGGCAGACCGGCCCCACCCTCCAAATCACAGCAGTTGACGCCAGCGACGCCGCAATCTACACAGTCCGAGCAACCAATTCAGCAGGAAACATAGAAAGTCCCCCATTCTTTCTGGCAGTTCCACCGCAAAACTCCAGCGTACTACTAAATGATTCGTTTGCAGATGGTAATCGTACTGGTCAAAACCTCCCTGGCTCAGCGGCATGGTTTACCTCTTCGGGCAGCAGCAACTTCACTGCCACACAAGGTTCAGCCACACAAAATGTGAGTTCCAGTAGAACTATAATTGGATACTTTACCCCGTCTTCCGCCAGCCCTTTAGTCGTTGGCACCCATCAATCCATCGAATTGAAATTTGACTTCAGCTTTAGCGGTTTTGATTCAGCTCAACCAGCTGATTTCCCGACTTTTCGACCAGCGCTTCTACGGTCTGTCGCCAATCCAACGGCTACCAATGGAACAGGATTTCAGACAAGCGGGACGCCCAATACCAATGCCAGGGTGAATGCAGATTTTGGCAGCAATAACCCGAGCAACAATCCCTTTAATCTGTATCAAGGATATGCCGCGTTTTCTGTTTTCGGACCTAATAATGCCACCACCGCCGGGTTTTTGGCACGTAGGGACGGAATACACCCATCTTTGCTCGGAAATAGTACCCCATTTACCCCATTGGGTCAGCAGGCACCCACACCTTCGGGAATTGTTAGCGGAAGCGGCTACAGAGGAATACTCACCATCTCCAATACCGGTTCAGGGCATCTCATTAGCTATTCTGTTTATCGGATCGTCGATGGCACTATAATCCTTACAATGGAAGCCTCCGATCCAGAGGCAACGTTTACCAGTTTTGACACGGTCGCATTCCACTTAACCAAAAATGGCAGTTCCCCCACTTATAATTTCACTCTATTAAATGTGCAGATAACCCTGATTTCGGAACCTGACACTTCAACATTCGCCGGCTGGATGTCGGCCAGCGGATTGCCTCCATCTTTGCAAGGACACGATACCACCCTGTTCACAGGCGACCTTCCCAATATGCTGAAGTATGCAATGGGGTTGGATCCATTGATACCTGCCTCACGTGATCAATTACCCAAGTTAGATGTTATTCAGGTGGAAAACTACTTGTACCCAGTTTTTAGTTTTCAACGAAACCAAGCAGCAGGTAACGTTAGCCTAACAGTAGAGAACTGTCGCGATCTATCCTTTCAAAGCGATCTTGGTGCCTCCATTATCGAAGTGCGATCCGGTGAAAATGGCACTGAATCAGTGCACGTAAGGTCAAACGTTTCGCTAACATCTGAACCCCATCAGTTCATGCGGCTCGTTGCCAGATTCTGGATTAAAATCTCATCGTTTATCAAAGCAAAGCCTCAGAACAATCACCAACTCAGCCCCCTTTTCCGGACAGTCCATATACTCGCGCCCTCCCCAATTCCCGCATTTCCGGACAGTCCATATATACGCCCCTCCCCAAGCACCCCTTTTCTGGACAGTCCATTATCTTGCATGGCTCCACGCCTTCCTTTGCCTGCCTTCTTTTTAGTTTTAGCGCCTCTGAACTCTGCCTACGCCCTTGATTGCGGCTTTCAGCTACGCAACACGGG
>JAJOKB010000022.1 GCA_021208135.1 Verrucomicrobiota bacterium
GAGCGCGTAATGCTCTCGATCACAACCCAAGACAGAGCCAAAAACAACCACTATCATAAACAGAATGCGTATGCGAGGCGGGCTTGCCGTCGCCTTTCGGTAGCAGAGTCAATGGTTTGAAAAAAACCTGGAGTGCTTCAAATGGGGAGACAAAAACCGATGCCATTAACGCCGCGATAGCGCCGGGTATCCAGACGATAACTGGGCCGGTTGAGTTCGCGCATTGCACGCCACGTGAAAAACCATCGCAACATAACTTTCAATTAGTAACGGCTTTTTGCCGACAAAGACCAGCTTAATTGCTCAATAAGCACTTTTCCTCAAAGCGCTCAATCGCCAAAGCCGAACCCCTTCCGGTGTCCAGTTTAAGCAGCGCTCCACACAAGCGTACATCTCCGGATGCAACCTCAAGACGCCTGGGCATGCCGTCCATAAACCGCGCCACCGAAGCCTGAATGTCTCTGCCCAACACACCTTCATACGGTCCAGTCATGCCCAAATCCGTCATATAGGCCGTGCCCCTGGGCAATATAGCTGCATCCGCAGTAGGCACGTGGGTATGTGAACCCAATACTGCAGCAACCTGCCCATCCAACATCCATCCAAGGCTTATTTTTTCGGAGGTAGCCTCGGCATGAATTTCGACGATCCACAAATCGGCACCACTGCGGACACGCTGCCAATTCTCCTGCCACCAATAAAAAAGGATCATGACCACGGATCTTCATGAATTGAACCCCCCAATAAAGTAAGCACCCCCAACCGAATGCCACCACACTCGTGAATCAAATAACTGTGCCCCGGGACACTGCACTGGCAAGTTAGCGGGTCTGCACACAAAAGGTAAGGTTTCAATCTCGCTATCAAAACCACGTTGATCCCAACAATGATCGCCCAAGGTAATTAAATCAACGCCGCAAGCGCGCAATTCAGTAGCGATGGCTGCGGTAATACCAGCACCGGAAGCGGCATTTTCGCCATTGGCAATGACCGCATCCAGCTGCAGCTCCTGGCGCAGAATCTGCAATCGGCGCGCAACCGCCTGACGCCCAGGCTTGCCTACAATATCGCCCAAAAACAAAACGTTCAACATATCGCACACTATGCACCCCGGTTCCCACCAATAGCAAGGACTGAAAATCACAATGGCAGGTACTTGCTGAGAGTCTGAAACAATTGCGCAGGCGTTGCCGGTTTTGTCAGCCAATCATTCATGCCGGCTTCAAGCGCACGACTTCGGTCAATGGTCGAATCAAGTGCAGTCAAGGCAATGACAGGGAGTTGCTGTTTGGTTAACGATTCCCTGATCTTTTGTGTAGCCTCCATGCCGTCCATAAAAGGCATTTGCAAATCCATCAGCACCAGGTCGTATTTTTGCTTTTGAACCGCCTCAACCGCATTCAACCCATCGTACACACACTCCACGGTAAACCCCATCTTCTGTAGCAACATGGAAGTGACCTTGCAATTGATTTGGTGGTCGTCCGCCATAAGGATACGAAAACCTGAGAATGCTCCGCTGGCAACACCTTGAGTCTTGTCGGAATCGGCAAACTGCTGTTTTCCCTTACCCTGGATCAGCGCACAAAACCGCTTCATTCGCACGGGCTTCATCAGGCTGTTGCCGAAGTGAACTCCACCACTGAGTTCACTGGTATGAATTTCATTCCAATACCGTAAGTAAATCACCGCTTGGCAGAGCTTTGACACCTCAGCGCTCACGGAGTCGGCAGTAAGTAAGATACACCGTGCAGAAGATCCTTCGGTGACCTTGTTCAGATTACCGCGCAACGCCTCCATCCAAGGATCGCTGTTAGCAAAAGTGTGACACACGATCCCCAAGTCTCTCAACCAACTGCTCAGAACATGTCTCCAACCGGCTGAATTATCCACCACAAAAACGGTGCAGTCCTCTGGCAGATTAACTGTGGGCAATGATTCCAACGTCCCACAAGGCAGATCCAAATGCAGGCAAAATAACTGCCCGGCCGTCTTTGTTTTATTCAGTTACCCCATCACCGCC
>JAJOKB010000102.1 GCA_021208135.1 Verrucomicrobiota bacterium
CTATCCGGGATTTAAGTTTTGAGGTGCTGAAAGGCGAAGTTGTTGGCTTTTTGGGCCCCAATGGAGCGGGCAAGAGTACTACGCTCCGAATTTTGTCGGGATTGTTGCCGGCGAGTTCTGGCAGTGCGTGGGTGGCAGGTGTCTCGGTGGCTGCGGACCCTGCAGCGGTGAAAGGGAAAATCGGTTATATGCCGGAAAACAATCCATTGCCTGAGGATTGCGTGTGGTTGAGTATTTGCGGTTGCGTGCGCGTTTGAAGGGGTGCCTGGGCGGAAAATTCAGCAGCGGGTGGATGAAGTGATGGAACGCTGCGATTTGAACCGCAAAACCGGCGCAAGTTGATAGCCACGTTGTCGAAGGGTTTCGTCAGCGGGTGGGCATTGCAGATGCCATTTTGTCGGAGCCTGAAGTGACGATCATGGATGAACCCACCATCGGATTGGATCCGCATCAGGTGTTGTTGATCCGCGAATTGATACAGTCACTGCGCGGGACCACAACGGTTATATTGTCCAGCCACATTTTATCCGAAGTGGAAAAGTCCTGCGATAAGGTCTTGATCATCAATCAAGGACTGTTGGTGGCGAGCGGTACACCTGAATCTTTGCGCAGTGAGTTCATTGGGGCGCGGACTTACCGGTGTGAGGCGATTGCCGATGCGGATGCATTGTTGAGCGCCGCAAAAGTCGTGGATCCGGGCATGCGTTTGCACAAGCAGCCAGCCTTTGGCAGGGATGGTTTTGTACAGTATGATCTGAGCAGCACACAAAGTGAAAACCTAAGTGAAGCTTTGTTGGCGCAGTTTTGCTCAAATCGCCAAATATCCGGCTGCGCGCTATGCATTTGGTAGAGGCGAAGTTGGAAGATGTATTTTTAGCCGCAACCCGGCGCAGTTGGGAAGTGGAGATGGGTAAAGGACCAGTATGAGTCACCTGTGGATATTGATCCGGCATGAGTTGCGGGTGTTGTTGGTTTCGCCTTCAACCTACATTGCTGCGGTTTTGGCCGTGACCATGATGGGTTTTCTGTATTTCATCATGTTGATGATCGCGATGGAAGGCCCTCAAGAGCAACTTCCGCCCGAATTGTTTTTCAGCTTTTTTCTGGATTCCGGTGTTGCTGATTGTGCCGATGTTGACCATGCGATCGGTTGCGGAAGAGCGGAGGCTCGGAACGCTTGAAACCATGATGACAACGCCGATCAGCGCCTTCGAACTCGTCATCGCCAAGTTTTTTTGCTGCCTACCTTTTTTATTTGGTGATCTGGGCCTCTTCCATCGCCTTTCCGCTGTTAACGGCCTGGGGGTTAGCCCAGCCACAGATGACTGCTTTGCTGTTGGACCGTGGCACCTTGCAGGGTGGCTACACCTTCATAGCTTTGAGTGGGGCACTGTTTATCGCAGTCGGCATTTTCAGCAGCAGCCTGACGCGCAGCCAACTGGTCGCCGGGATGCTCAGTTTCAGTATCCTTTTCATCCTCATGGTGGGAGCCACCGCGTTGAACTTTGTTGAGAGCAGTCTTGGACATAATCAATTTCGGGGCTTGGGCTTGATTCACTACTTGCAGGTGTTTCAGCATTTTGAGGATTTTGTGCGCGGTACCTTGGATACCCGTCCAATTGTCTACTACCTTACCGGTACAGCTTTGGTGTTGGGGTTGGCGGGGTACAACGTTGAATCCAAAGCCTAACCTGACTTTCATGCCAAACTACATCGACAGATTTGAGAATGCAGTGCGGTTACGCCGTCTGAACCGCTGGGTGCAGGTCGTGCTGTTCTTATCTTTCATCGTAGGAATCAACTATGCGGCTACTCAGTTTTTTCTGGCGGATCGACCTTACCCAGCGTCACTTGTTCGCCTTGTCGCCCGAAACCATCGGTTATTTGCGCGAAATTCGTGAACCTGTTGAGGTGATTGTCACCATTCCCATGGAATCGTCGGTGGAGGATGAGCGCTTGCTAGCCAGGTATGTGCGCGGCTTGCTACGCCAATATCAGTACACAGCGAGGACTCTGGGC
>JAJOKB010000020.1 GCA_021208135.1 Verrucomicrobiota bacterium
GCGCTCTCACTGGATTAAGCGACACGTAACACGCCGCACGGATCACTGACGCCGGATCCTCAAGCGTGATACTGTGAAAGCGTCCTTCCCAAAAATGACCCTTCGTCCCATCCTGCTCGTTGCAACGACGCGCTATCGCCTCATTAAAATATGCCATAAACTTGCTCGGATCACACAAACTCTTGCGCCACTGCTTCAGACGACGCTTGTCCGCAAGCAACTGCGCTTTCCAGCGCTTGCACTTCTTCTCATCCCAGTACGCACGCGACGGACTCTTTACATCCAGCTGAAACACCACCTCTACCAACTGCTCATTGCTAAGACGCTTGATCCACCGGGGATTAAAGAATGCCAGCAGATGGTAATGGTTATCCATCAACACCCACGTCAACAGCCTCATCATGAAGCATACGCACAGCTTCGCCAACAGCTCCTCGATCATCGCTTTGCGCTCATAAAAGAGCTTCTCCGCAGGCCCCTTGCCCAAGGCAAAGGCCTGGCGCGCACACCTGTTGCTGAGCAGATAGTACCCAGCCTTGGCTTTATCCATCTTATGTTTTCTAGCAATCGCCATAATAAACATAGGAACAAACGCAATAAGGCGTAGTCTCAAGCGAAAAATGCCAGAAGAGTGCATTTTTTTAAATTAGGGACTGTCCAGAAAGGGGTTGGCGGGGAGGCAAATAGGGACTGTCCAGAAAGGTGGGAAAGACAAAATTGGAATAGGAATCCACGGTGCTTTAACTTGGAACCTTTGCTGTTACTCGCACGGGGCCCTTTGGATTGGGCCTGCGCCACTTGTGAGCAAGGTCGAGAGCCCTGAGGGTAGCACTATGGCGATTGTCCACACCCAGTTTATTGAAAACAGATACGATATGTCCTTTAACAGTAGGTACCGTGATGCCGAGAATAAGGGCTATTTCCTGATTACTTTTGCCGCGTGCGAGCCAAAGCAAAGTATCGGCCTCACGAGGCGTGAGTCCACTGGAAAGGAAAGCGCGGGGATCCGAAAGGTGCCTGCCCAACGCTCCCTGAGCCAGCACCATCTGCCTAGCATTTGCCAGATGCGGTTGCATACACTGCATAACAGACCGGTCATCTTCTGAAAATGCTTTGCCCACACTGCGCTCAATACCTACGTAAAGAATATTGTTTTCGGAGGAAGGGATATGAATTGCGGCGTGGTCACGCAAACGTGCTTTGCGGAATCCTTCAGTATAAATCGGCATATCATAGAATTGTCGCTGAGAGTAAAAGTCAGAGCGAAGAAAAGGATTACCATCATTGACTTTAGGATCAAAGTTGAAGGCCGGTAGATTCTGCATGTGGGCAGCAAAGCCTTCAAGAGCTGCAGGCATATCGCCATGATAGTCATCGAAGTCAATCACAAGCTCACCGCTGAGCGGATCCAGCGTCCCGACGGAGACCATGTCACAACCGACGAGACTGCGAACAAATGCGGAAGCTCGCGCGGAGTAATTGGCGGCTGACAACCCCGGCGAGAAAAGAGCAATGATGGCATCCTGAAAAGTACGTAAATCCACTAATTGTAAGGTTAAAAAGTCTTTATTAATGGTCCGCAAGAGTTTTATTATTGGAAGCACACCTTTAGGATTTTGAGACAGAAGAAACATCAGTACCAAATATAGGAGAGGTGCAAAAAGGATTGCATTTGACGGACGATGCAGGGTGACGAATCTTGTAGATATGCGATGGCACACAGCGAAAGATTTTCAGGATATAATTTACGAGAAGGCGGAAGGGATTGCCCGGGTCACAATCAACAGACCGCACAGGCGCAATGCATTCACTCCGGACACAGTACGAGAGATGATAGAAGCCTTCACAGATGCGAGGGATGACTTATCCATTGGTGTAGTATTGCTAACTGGAGCGGGACCTCATACTGATGGCAAATATGCCTTTTGTTCAGGAGGTGACCAAAAAATCCGAGGAGAGCAGGCCGGGGGATACATTGGAAAGGATGGAGTTCCGAGGCTCAATGTATTGGAGTTACAGCGATTGATAAGGACCATGCCGAAGGTTGTGATAGCGTTGGTGGCAGGTTACGCGATAGGAGGAGGTCACGTCCTGCACGTCGTGTGTGATTTAACGATAGCTGCAGACAATGCGATTTTTGGGCAAACCGGTCCACGAGTGGGCAGTTTTGATGGTGGTTTTGGCAGTAGCTATCTGGCTCGAATAGTTGGGCAAAAAAAAGCGCGAGAGATCTGGTATTTATGTCGCCAGTATAATGCGACTCAAGCACTAGAAATGGGCTTAGTGAACGCGGTTGTTCCGGTGGATCAGCTTGAAAAGGAAGGCGTGCAGTGGGCAAAGGAAATCTTGAACCACAGTCCACTGGCCATCCGATGCCTGAAAAGTGCATTCAATGCGGATGTGGATGGACAAGCGGGTTTACAGGAATTGGCTGGTAACGCCACCTTGTTGTATTACCTGACGGGTGAAGGAGAAGAAGGGCATCAGGCCTACGTAGAAAAGCGCAAGCCGGATTTTGGTAAATACCCTTGGTTGCCATAGCCGAACCCAATGCCAAATGCTAACTCAATCGGTACCACAAATCGCTAAGTAGCACGACTATTTCGAGCGTTGCTTAACGTAATCTTCAAGAATAGAAACTGCATTGGCCGGTCCATTCTCAAGAGCCAGCTCTGCTGCCAGCTCTTTTGCTTTGGTGAGCATAGCGGGCTTTTGTAAGATCTTATCCACAAAACCGGGAAGGAGCTCAGGCCACCTTGTCCGCGGCAAATGTAAACCTACGCCAAGACGTTTCATTTCCCTGGCAAAAAACCATTGGTCACCGATATGTGGAATTATAATTTGTGGTTTGCCTGCATGCAGCGCTGATCCAGTTGTTCCGGCACCGCCATGATGAATGATTACAGAAGCATACGCAAACAACTGGTCATGGGACATGGTGCCAACAACCAATTCTTCGCGTTTGGGTTTCTCGATGGTTAAATCGGCCCAACCGGATTGAACGATGATTTTCCGTCCCTGAGGCCAATGGGTTATGAATCGATGCATAACTTTGCGTGCTTCATCGAAAGTGACGCTGCCAAAAGTCAGTACAGGAACAGGACCCTCACGGCAAAAATCTGACAAAATGGCATCCATCTCTGGTTTGGGCTTGTTTTGCCAACGCCAGTATCCACAGAACCTGAACCTATCGGGATCCAGCGTACCTCTTTCGAAGAGATTCCGAGCCACAGTCACAAGAGACAGGTTTGCCGGTCGGCTGATAAAACTGGCGATTGGAGTTAACCCGCGTTTGGCAAGAGCTTTTCCAACAATCCGATTGAGCAACCAACAAACCATTTTGTCGCCCAAATGCCAGGCTGTGCGGTTATGCCAACGGCGCAAATTGCGGGGAAGCCAACTGAATTTTGGGGTACCATCCGGTGGGTATTCAGCGGACGGAACAACATTGTGTGCAAAGGTGGCCACGGCTGCTGGCACTCCCCTTTTCTCTGCCAAAAGAGACATAGGCGAAAAAACGTAGCTACAAACAAAAAACATCCGCATGCTCCAGTTCAGCATCTAAAATATCCAGGACCTCATCAAAATAGGGCAAGCATTCTTCGTAGATAATGCGCAAAGTACCCAAAGGCGTTCTTGCTTTGGTCAGATCCCTCATGGCTTCGGCTAATCCTGTTTGGTCCCAATCAGGAGGAACGCGTATGAAACGAATCCCGGCCCTTTCAACCTCAGGTTTAAAGTGAAGCAAAGTGGCAAAACTAACGCGATGGCCTCGATCAAGCAAATGCCTGCCCGAAGCGGATCAGAGGAAAGATATCGCCTGTGGAACCGTGGCTGGTTAAAAAAACACGCATTCAGCAACAGTGAGTAGTATTCCGCGAGGCAGCGCAAGAGGGCTGCGCAACAATCAGGTTACGATTCATCGCCAAACCAGACCTCCCAAACCGCCAAAGGTCGCGCCAACCATTCGCGCCACTGCATCCGCCAACTAAGACCTGCGGGTTCGGGTGCATCAACTGCAATGGCATCCAATCCTTTTGCACGAGCCAAATATATTGCCCGAAAATTATGAAAACGCTGGGACACGACAATAACGCGACCAAGATTGTGTTCATCAATGGCTCTTTGCATGGAGGCTCGCGTGCGCAAACCTGCTCGATCATATCGAAGCGCCTGCTCAGGAACGCCGCTGGCAATCAATGATTGCTGCATAAAGGCGACCTCATCGTAAAACGGGCCTCTGCCGTCTCCGCTTAAAAGCAGAACGGTCACAGATCCATTGAAGTAGAGAGCGGCTGCGGTATCCAAACGGGGTTGTAGAAATCCACCCTGGGGACTGGCACCTAAAACTATGGCAACTCTCTGTCCCCTTTCATCCTGCGGAACATCGCTGACGATACGGCCAAAAGTGCTGAATACCACCCAGGCGTTCAACGCGCCGACCACACCGACAGCCAGCAGGATAGAAGCCAGGACCAAGCGAATCATTAGCCATGCCAACCGGAAGAAGTTGAAGAGTGGAAAGTTCATGCAAGGAACGATCAGGTTAAAGGAAACCTGCATTCAATTCTTTGTATTGCCCATCGGGCATGTTCCGCGCACAAAACATCTGAGCCAGAAGCGACAACTTGAAGCGATTCGAGGTCGGAACGGTTACCGATATTACCCAGGACCACACAAATATTTCTTTTCCAGCGACTTAAACCAAGTCGCTTAATTGGAGTGCCAGCAGTAGCTGCCATGAAATCCTGATCTTGCCAATGCAGCATGACCGACAAATCGGGGTATTCACGTGGTAATAACTTGGCTTCGACAGCAGGTTGTGCCCACCGGTTCCAGGGACATACATCCAGGCAATCATCACACCCAAACAAATGATCACCAATAAGAGGTCGGAGGCTCTCAGGGATAGCGCCCTTGTGTTCAATCGTAAGGTAACTAATGCACAATCTGGCATCCAACTGATAAGGCCCGGTAAGCGCTTTTGTTGGACAAATATCCAGACAGCGGGTACAACTGCCGCACCGGTTTTGCACAGGTTGATCGATGGGCAGGTCCAGAGAGGTCAGAATAACTCCCAAGAGCAGCCAATTGGCCTGACTTGGGATGTAGCAGCAGAGTATTCTTCGCCTGCCAGCCTGAACCCGCATGTTCGGCCCAGTTTTTCTCGAGGACAGGCCCCGTATCGACGTAGGGCCGCTGAACACCACCGACCGAGCGCAGAGTGGCACAAAGCCTTTTTAAACGCTTTGAGAAGAAAAGTTGTGATAATCATTACCTAGAGCATACTTTGCAATGCGCCCTCTTCGAGCTGGCTCATGCTGAAAGTAGTTAAAGCCCAAGCATATAACACTACAGGCACCGGGCAGCACGGCGCGCACATTAAGGCGGCGCTCTGGATCACGGGCCAGCCACTCCATTGAACCGTGGCACCCCTCAGCCAACAGCGTCTGAAATAATCTGCCCTCAGTATGCTCGGAACTTTGGCAATCCCGAAAGCACTGAATCCGAGTTCCATTGCCTCGGCATGCAATTGCTGCCGCAGCGCAAAGAGGTCAACTTCTGTTGGATTTTCGCTCAATATTCTCCTGAACTTTCAAACCTTCCCGACCAATGGTTTCCTCAGCGCGCTGCTTCAGCAACAGGGCTTCCTGTTTGGAGACATCTTTGTTCGCGACTTTTTTCAACGCAGCTTCTGTTTCCTTTTTAGCTTTATTTTCTGACATAGTCACCAATATAGAAATCTGTGTCGATGGCGCAACCAAAGAGCGTCAAATCCAAAGTGATTAAGGATTATAAGCTCCTGCGTGTGGCCCGTAACTCCTTTTTGGGAAAGCAAATGCGGGATACTGCTTCCTCAAAGTCAGCGGCTCCACCCAACATTTTAATTTCAACTCTGAGAAAGAAAAACGGCACTTCGGGTTGTAGCTGCTCAGGAATGCGTACGGCATCTTTTTCGGTGGTGACCAGCATATCGGCACCAAGCTCGCGTGCCTTTTTATATAGATCCAGCAGCTCCCACTCTGCAAAACGATGGTGATCCATATAACGCTCGCGACTGAGAATATCTGCACCATAAGAAGCGACAAATCTCTCAAAACTCTCTGGAACAGCAATCGCGCTCAAGGCTATCACGCGCTTGCCCAACAATGATTCAAGCGGAATTTGCATTTGCCCATTCACCTCTTGCAGGTATTGCGGTTGATGAGTGCATTCGATTAATTCGGAACCGGGTCTGAAGCGCTGAATCGTTTCAACCAAAGCAGGATCAGGAATGCCATCAGACTTGGTGAGAATGACATAACTGGCTCGGCGCATATGGCTAATTGGTTCCCGTAGCAAGCCGCGAGGCAACATGTGTCCATTGCCAAATGGATTGCTTTTATCAATCAGCAAAAGCTGCAAGTGATCCTTGAGCCTAAAGTACTGAAAACCATCATCGAGAATGAGCGTATCCACTCCAAATCGACGAATTGCGTAAAGACCGGCTTTTACTCTGTCTTTATCTGTTATCACCAACACACCAGGTAGATTGCGTGCGAGCATGTAAGGTTCATCACCTGCGACATGCGAATCTAACAATATCTGTTTGCCGTCACTAACTACTCTGGGCGGTTCTGCTTCACCGTGTGATAACAAGCGCCAAGCCTTTTTGAGCGCTGGTTCCTTGCGACTTTTATATCCCCGGCTTAGAATGGCGACCTTGCGGCCGCGGTCTCGTAAACTTCGCGCCAATTTTTCCACCACTGGTGTTTTTCCGGTTCCTCCCACAGTGAGGTTGCCAACGACAATCACCATGCAACCAAGATGGGCTGCATTCAGCACACCCTTGCGATAGAACAACAAGCGGAGCTTAACCAGAACTTCGAACAAGAATGACAATCCTCGCAGGAAGGCACCCCACCAAAAAGCGAATCCCGAAGTGCGCCTACCATAAATGACATCTACGGTGAAGAGTTCCAGGTCACGCAACCACCTATGCAAACGCTGTGACAACGAGCCAAACCCTGATCAAAGGTTACACAAAATTGCCTTTTGCACATGCAAGCGGTTTTCCGCCTGGTCATATACAATGGAAGCGGGAGACTGATAGACATCGGAGGATACTTCCTCGCCCTCATGTGCAGGTAGACAATGCATGAAAATGGCATTGGGAGCAGCCAGTGCCATCAATGATGTGTTAACCTGCCAAGGGCGCATGGCCTTGAGTCGTTGTTCGCGCTCATCTTCATTACCCATGCTCACCCAAACATCTGTATAAAGTACATCTGCACCCTGCGCAGCCACTTTTGGATCTTCGGTAAACAGATAATTCACTGGTAGACCGGCCTGCTGCAGCATAGAGTCAACCTGACTGCCAGGGGCGTAGGCGGCGGGACCAGAGAGTCTGAGTTCCATACCGAGAATAGCAGCTATTTGAATCCAGGAAACAGCCATATTGCAGGCACAATCGCCGAAAAAGGCTACTTTCCGCCCCCGTAAGGCTGCTGTCATTGATTCGCCTTCGCCGGACAGACGTTCAGCGATACTAAAAGCATCGGTATAAGTCTGGCAGGGATGCAGCCAATCCGTTAGTGCATTGATGACTGGTTTGCCGCTTTCTTGGCGGAATTCTTCCAACAATGCATGATCAAAAGTACGGATAACGAAGCCATGTACATAGCGCCCCATCACTCTGGCAGTATCGGCGATAGTTTCACCGCGTCCCATCTGCAAACGGTTCTGATCCAGATACATAGGACGACCACCCAACTCATGAATGCCAACCTCGAAGGAAATTCGGGTTCGAGTACTGGACTTATGAAACAACATCGCCCAAGTCTGACCATCCAACGGTTTGGGTTGATTCGCCTTACCCCTGTGGAGCTTTAGTTGCCTTGCTTGCTGAAAAACAGCCTCGATCTCTGCCAGACTGAAATCGGTTTCGCTTAAAAATGAACGCTTCATGATATTGGGCTGAAGTTGGAACATGAGGAGTGAAAAAGTCAGCTCTCAATGGTTGGCTAACACCTCATCAAGAATTGTCACGCAAGAGTTGAGTTCGCTGACGGTAACAGTTAACGGCGGCATAAGGCGAACAACATCGCTGCCGCCGCGAACGGTGAGTAGGCCTCCTGCGCGGAACCGGGCGGACCATTCCAGTGGATCACCTTTGACAACGAGCCCCACATGATATCCACGCCCACGCACGGCGCTTAAATGTTGCGGGTAACGCTCGACCAAAGCGCGCAGTTGTTGATGCCATACAGGGCTGCGTTGTTGGACTGATGCGAGCAGGTTTTCTTCTTCGATGATATCGAGAACAGCGTTGGCGGCAGCGCAAGCCAAGGGGCCACCGCCGTAGGTTGTCCCATGAGAACCAGGGGTAAAAAGCTCATCATAACCACGGCGTACCCAGGTTGCGCCGATAGGAAAGCCACCGCCGAGACCTTTGGCCATGCCAATGGCGTCGGGCTCAATTCCCAACTGTTGATAGGCAAAGAAAGAGCCTGTGCGACCTATGCCACACTGAACTTCATCAATGAGCAAAAGTAGCTTATGTTGATCACAAAGCTTGCGAATACCCTGAAGAAACTCTGCGGTGGCTGGCACAATGCCCCCCTCACCCTGAATCGTTTCCAACATGATAGCCGCAGTTTGCGGCGTAATTAGTTTGGCAAAGCTATCGACATCATTGAAGTCACCGTAGGCAAAGCCATCGAGCATGGGTCGAAATCCCCCCTGAATTTTTTCCTGAGGAGTGGCAGCCATACCACCGAAAGTGCGACCATGAAAAGCATTTTTTGCAGTTAAGACATGGTAGCACACTCCTTCTTTGCCGCCAGACTTGTGTCTGCCCCAAAGACGTGCCAGCTTAATAAGAAACTCGTTGGCCTCAGCGCCACTATTGCAAAAGAAACTGCGGCCCTCCCCTGCCTGGTCAGCAATGCGCTTGGCTAAAACAGCCTGACCGGGAACATAAAACAGATTGCTGACATGAACGACCTGGCGCAATTGTTCCTCCACCTTGCGCAACCAAGCAGGATGGCTATGCCCCAC
The DNA here is from genome assembly GCA_021208135.1 of Verrucomicrobiota bacterium. GTDB lineage: Bacteria > Verrucomicrobiota > Verrucomicrobiia > Opitutales > Oceanipulchritudinaceae > JAJOKB01. Next base: position 9,040 of record JAJOKB010000020.1, read on the forward strand.
AGTGTTGACCGCAATACCACAGATAAAATCAAGGTATTTTCTACCCTCTGTATCCCATACCCAACTGCCCTCTCCACGCGCAATCGCAAACGGTGGCTTACCGTAGTTCTTCATCAAGTATGAGTCGTATAAAGCTGCTGTATCCATAGTCAGTGTTGTACAATTTCGGTACCAATGCCCTTGTCGGTAAATATTTCCAGCAAAATGCTGTGGGGCAACCTTCCATCGATGAAATGCACACGATGTACGCCGTTGGTGATCGCCTTAGCCGCACTGTCCACCTTTGGTTGCATACCGCTGGAAATCACTCCTGTGCTTTTCAGCGGTGCAACCTCGGCCACCGGTAAGGTGGAAATCAGCGTGGAGGGGTCTTTAGGGTCCTTAAGCAAGCCGGGTACATCGCATAAAAAAACCAGGCGTCTGGCTTGCAACGCCACGGCAATATGCGCGGCTGCCACATCGGCATTGGTATTGTAGAATTGGCCGCTAGCATCAGAGCCAACCGGGGAGACTACGGGAATGGCGCCGAGCTGTAACTGCTGCTCAATGGCAGTAGCATCAACACCAGTTACGTCCCCGACGAAGCCGATATCGACCGGCGTACCATTATCGTCCAGCATCAGCTTTTGGCACTGCAAGACAGACTGACCAAATACCTGTGATGCCTTGCCGCCGAGAGCATTGATGTGATCACAGATGTCGGCGTTGATCTCGTGATTCAGGGTTTTTTCGACAATGGCAACTGTGGCAGCATCAGTAACGCGCATCCCATTACGAAAAACCGCTTCCAGTTTTGCATCCTGCATGGCGCGAGTGATGGCTTTACCACCACCGTGCACCACTACGACCCGAATACCAACGGCGGCCAAAAAAACTAAATCGGTGGCTACGCGGCGGCGGGCATCGTCGGTATCCATAAAGGAACCGCCGAACTTAACAACGAAGGTAGATCCGGCAAATCGCTGAAAATAAGGCAATGCTTCGAGTAAAACCTCTGTTTTGGCACTGATATCGATGTCACTTGGCATGGAAAAGTTATTCGGATTTGTTGAAATTGACGTAACCATCGGTTAAAATCGGAAGCTAACAGACGGAAAAATCCGGGGCCACCGGTACCTAAAATCAAGTAAGATCCTGAATCGCGGTCGACTGACTATTTCTTTCCATCTGGGCTTGAGGTGACTCAGGGCAAACCGTCGGCAAAAACAGCAACTGACACGTCATCCTCCCGGCTATCCTGATAAAATAGTTTAACCGCTGGCACGACCACTTCGGCACCTGAATAGCCCACGGCGTCCAACAAACGCCCCCAATTTGGATCATTGCCAAACCAGGAAGACTTCACCAGCAGCGAATTGCCGATAGCGCGCGCAGCCTTTTCGGCCTCGGTTCTGGAGCGTGCTCCACTCACTCTTATATCAACAACTTTGGTGATTTTTTCCCCATCACCTACAATCTGTTCGGCCAAGATACCGCAAACAAAGCGCAATGCTGCGGAAAAAACTTTTAAGGCATCTGCCTGTGGAGCTGTACCCAGGTCAATTCCGGATGCTCCATTAGCCAACAATAAAACGGTATCGTTGGTACTCATGTCTCCATCAACGGTTATCGCGTTAAAGGAATCATCGACGGCATCCCTCAACAACGCAGCCAAAATGGGTTGAGCGAGAGCGGCATCGGTGGCAAGAAAAGCAAGCATAGTTGCCATACCGGGCTGAATCATACCCGCACCCTTGGCTATGCCGGACAAAGTTATGGTGCCTTCTCAGTGGGAACCTGACAGTAACAACCTTTCGCTTGGTATCAGAGGTCAAGATGGCATCAGCGCCGCGCAAACCTTCATGGGTCCCACCAAGTCGTGAAATAGCTTCTGACAAGCCACTGCATATCTTTTGCATCGGCAAAAATTCGCCAATTCGACCGGTCGAGGCTACCATGAACGAGCCAGCGGGAGCGTGGCAAGCGGACTCGGCCATTCTCTGCATATGCAGCGCATCCTGATAGCCGCGGGCACCGGTGCAGGCATTGGCATTGCCACTGTTGGCAATAAATCCGTGGCAAGCGGTTTCTTTGGCCAAGACCTCCTGACAAACCACGACGGGGGCAGCTTTGAAACTGTTCCTGGTAAAAGTGCCAGCTACCGTACAGGGAGACTGGCTATAAACTACGGTCAGATCGAGCCTGTCATTACCTTTATTGCGAATATCGCAGGAGGCAGCGCCGACTGCGAATCCCGGAACATCGCTCAGTCCGGTCGGATCATGGGATATGGTGAAGGGATACTGCATGGGAGCTTAAAGTAAACCAGCAGTCTCAGAAAATCCGAGCCAAAGATTCATTATTTGTACAGCTTGGCCACTGGCGCCTTTAACCAGATTGTCAATAACGCTGGTAACGATTAAATTGCCAGTGCGTTCATCCAGTTGCGCGGACATATCAACCCGATTACTGTTCACCACGTGGCGGGTCTCCGGGCACTTACCTGGAGAGGCTATGTGAACAAACGGTCGGCTGGCGTATTGATCATTCCAGGCAGCATAGACCGCATCCAAAGAAGCCGTTGACCGAGCAACGATCGTCGTCGCAATACCTCTGGAAACTGGAATCAGATGAGGGGTAAACTGAATCACTACCGCTCGTTGTGCCGGGAAACTCAGTTGTTCTTCGATTTCTGAAAGGTGGCGGTGGCGCGGAATGCCATAAGCAACCACGCTGGATTCACGCTCACAAAAGCTGTAATATTCATCGGCCTTTTTACCCGCACCCGAAATACCTGAGAGTGAATTCACAACAATGCCATCAAAAGCTATACAGCGTTGTGCCAATAAAGGTAACAAGGGAATCAAAATGCTGGTGGGATAACAACCCGGACAGGCTATGAGGCTGGCACTTTCCCATCCAGGAGCAGTCCACTCGGGCAAAACATAAGGCGAAGCGTGCAAAAGTTCTGGCTGGGGATGAGCCTTGCCGTAGTAGGACTGGTAAGTTTCCGCACTGGAAAGGCGAAAATCGGCGCTCAGATCAATGACTTTCTTGCCGGCGGCTACCAGTGGTAGCGCGTATTCAGCAGCAACACCATGAGGCAAAGCCAAAAAGAATAGATCAATATCAGCAGCAGCCAGCTCCTCCGGCTGAGATGCACTGAAACATAGATTTCCAGTCAAACCGCGCATGGCTGGCAACACACTGTCAACCCTCTGCCCTGCCCACTGACGCGAGGTTACACAAGCCAGCTCTACTTCAGGATGGCGGCTGAGCAGGCGTATCAATGTTTCTCCTGAATATCCCGAAGCACCTATAATTCCTACCTTCATGACGGCAATTGATTATCGAATGGATTAAAAAAAAGAAACCCTCCGCTGGCATACCATACCAGGGGAGGGTGCAAAAACAAAAGCGGGATTCCCTGGAGCGGAAATTAGCGCTTGGAGAACTGGAAACGCTTGCGGGCGCCCGGCTGACCAGCTTTCTTACGTTCGCGACGGCGTGGATCACGACGCAACAAACCAGCCTTTTTCAAAACTGTACGCAGTTCAGGATCAAACTTCTCCAAAGAACGGGAAAGACCGTGGGAAATGGCCGTTGCCTGACCGATAGGACCACCGCCCTCGACCAGAGCAACGATGTCGAATTGGCCCTTCTTTTCGACCGTGGTGAGCGGGTTTTCTACGATCCGCACCAAGTTTTCATCATAGCAATACTCATCATGAGGTTTGCCATTGATGATGAAGACACCGGTACCGGGAGTGATGCGCACGCGAGCCGTGGAAGTTTTGCGGCGTCCGGTGCTGACGAGGACATTGGATGTATCGCTCATAATGCGGTAAAATAATTATTTGCCAAAAGGAATGGGATTCTGGGCGGCGTGTGGATGCTCAGGACCGGCATAAACACGTAACTTGCTGAGTTGGGCAACGCCCAAGCGATTCTTGGGAAGCATACCTTTAACAGCATGGGTGATGATAAACTCTGGCTTGCGAGCACGCATGGCTCTCAAAGGAATGATTTTCTCATTGCCCACGTAGCCGGTGAAGAACATGTATTTCTTTTGATCTTCTTTCTTACCGGTGACAGCGATTTTGTCAGCGTTCACGACGACGACAAAGTCACCTGTGTCAGTATGGGGGGGTGTAGGTAGGGCGATGGCGACCGCGCAAAAATGTTGGCGATTTCGACAGCAAGCCGTCCGAGCACCTTGTTAGAGGCGTCGACCACGTACCAGTTTGGAGTCACTTCTCCCTTTTTGGCCAAATAGCTTTTCATAACTTGAAAAAGAGGAAGAAGCTACACTGCCTCCACCTGGTGTCAATGGAATTGTCGGAAAATTTTGCGCATGAAAAATCCGCGCTGTCAAAAAAGCCATCTTCAGCGTTGCTTGCGCGGCGAATGCCCAAAGCATTGGCGGTAAGCACGAGTCAGCGAGCTGGCATCTGCGTAACCAAACTCGGCTGCAGCCCCCTCAACTGTGGACTCGGGATTCTGCAGATAATCGTGAATACAGCGCATACGAATGTCCTGCAAAACGTTTTTCGGAGAAGCATTGGAGACGTTTATAAACAGTCTGCGCAAATGGACAGAAGATACCCCCATGACGCGGGCAATGTCGGCAACAGTAGGATTCAAATGCAAATTTTGCCGATACCAATACAAGACCCGCTCGACCCTCTGTTGATCGCGTCCTGTGGAGAGTAATTTCGGCTGAAAGCCCAGCCGATCCAGCAGTAGCAATTCAAGTCCAATCAACAGTCGTTGAACTTTCAAATGAGTTACCTCGGAAGGTTTGCGCCACTCATCAGCAAAATCGTGGTATTGTTGGCGTAACCAGCTAAGATCCCCCTCTGCCAAGGAAACGCACAATTGTCGCACAGTCCCCCGTGGATCCTGCGCACCAAAGCATCCGGCTGGGAAAAATGGAAAACCACAATTTCGGCAGTTTCCGAACCGCGACCGCACCACCCATGCTCCTGTTCAGGTGAAAACAACCATAGGCATCGACTTCTGAAATTGGGTTCCTGGTTCGGAATTGACGGTGCAATTGATCCTGACAGAACTGCCTGAAATTCCCAATATTGTCTTTTGTAAGGTCGCACTGGCGCCGATCCATACTGCCGCATACCAGCATTCAAATAATAGAGTTCAGCACTCATAGGTTCGATTTAGTATAGTTTATGATGCAAACGGGCATGGCAAACCGAATAGTTGCTAAGCTACAATAGTCGCATGGAAAAAAAAACGTTTTGCAATTGTAGGAACTGGCGGAAGGTCCAATAACTTCACTAATCCCATTTTTCAGGATTTCTCTGAAGAGGCTGAGTTATTGGCCTTGTGCGACATAAGCGAAGTACGGATGCGTTTCCGCATGAAAGAAATGTGCGAGACTTTCAAGTGCGCCGAACTGCCCATGTATAAACCGGAAGATTTTGAACGCATGATCACAAATCATCGCATTCAGGAAGTCATCGTTTGCAGCATGGACAGCACTCATGACGAGTATATTGTTCGCGCACTGCATGCAGGTTGTAATGTAACCACTGAAAAGCCCATGACCACAGATGCCGCAAAATGCCGCAGGATCATGGATGCAGTCAAGGCAACCGGCAAGCGAGTGCGGGTAGCTTTCAATTATCGCTGGAGTGCAGCCAATACCAAAGTCAAAGAAATCATCCAATCCGGCGCTATTGGCCGCATTCGCCATGTATCGATGGAATATGCGCTGGATACGGCTCACGGAGCGGATTACTTCCGTCGCTGGCACAGCCACAAAAGCATGTCTGGCGGCCTTTTGGTACACAAGTCCACACACCACTTCGATTTAATCAACTGGTGGACAGACAGCATCCCGGAACAGGTTTTTGCATACGGAGATTTGGTCTATTACGGCGAAGAAAACGCATTGCGTAGAGGCGATGATGCTTGGACAAAGTACCCTCGCTATACTGGCACAAACAGTTTGGGCGATCCTTTTCGCATGGACTTGACTGCACACGCTGGCACCAAGGGTCTCTACTTTGATGCAGAACAGGAAACAGGATACTTGCGCGACCAGAATGTTTTTCGCAAAGGCATAGACATTGAGGATTCAATGAGTGTAACCGTCAAATACCGCAATGGAATGATGCTTAGTTATTGCCTGAATGCCTACTCTCCCATCGAAGGTATGCGAGTGGTTTTCCACGGCGAAAGAGGCCGGATTGATTTCGCCCACTTTGGAGGATCCCATTTAATTCTTGGACAGTCGGATGCAGATTTGGCTAAAATGCAGGAGAGCAACAAAGGCTTTGAGGAATTAGTCGTGAGCCCACATTTCAAACCAAGACAGTATTTGGAAATACCACGTGCCAAAGGTGGTCACGGCGGGGGTGATCCCGAGTTGGCTAAACGCATTTTCATGCATACGCCTCCAGCAGATCCCTTTGGTCGTAATGCAGGGCATGAACAAGGTGCGGCCTCCATCATGGTCGGTATAGCGGCAAATATCTCGATCGCACAAAACAAACCGGTCAATATCAGTGAATTGGTGGCTATTAACCCAAGCGCCCAGACATTGCAAGAGTTGGTATAAATGGTACCACAGGCACGGTTGGTGATTGGGGCCGCTTCTCGCGAACCATAGCCAACCTGCCTCAATCGTGAACAAGTCACAGACTCAAAACCAAACAAAGCGATTGGCAACGGGCTCAGCCGGATGCTCACCGAAGGAGGCCGGATCAAATATTGCGCGCGGCAGGTTGAGCCATACAGCAGCGGCCCTAATCTCAAACCGGGTGCGATCGCGCGTGTTATGGTCTGTCATATCAATCACCCTCACGATCCAAAGTTCCTCAACTTTGCGAAAATTCTGTATCGACCAGGAGCGCACCAATCTTGCATCAGGATCCAATACCTCCACACCGAGCAAGGCATTGAATCCAGCATCGACAATGATTCTAACGCCCCCCACGTATCGCGCCAAGTCCCCGGCACTTTCCGGTGGATATAACAGGAAAAAATGGGCAGGCCGACCCCGCACTCTCCTTGTACCCTCATAGACATGATCCTCCCAAAAAACAAAAGCCATTTGCAGATCAAAAGGAGTGACCGCAATCCCGGGTGCCAAAGGCTCCATCAGAGCTGAGGCATCCAAAGTAACGACAGTTCCTTCAGTATCGCCGGGAGCAAAGGCTTGAGGATTTCTTCCGCTGAGAAGGAGCCATTCGCGCTGGGACCCCGGCTCCATATCGGATCTGAGCCAGATGCGATGCATGAGTCCATCAACGGATTGCGCGGTCCACAATTGACCACCGAAAATAGAGGTTGGTCCCCTCCGTGGGGTGTGCCGTAGATCAAACATGAAACTGACATCACTGACCAGACCGCTACTGCGAAAGGCAGCCAGGACCTCGACCCCCTCGGCTGGGTTCAATTGATCAGGCGGCATCATATTAGGCGGCACCCTTCCACGCGGTTGCGCATTGAGAGCGCATGCAAACGCCAGTAGGGCCATTAACCATAAGAAGTGAGTCTTTGGATCGTGCATTTCTACTAGAATGAATCGCGCCCGCTTCTGTACAAGTTGCAAAATGCCATTGGCTGTGTCTTCATTCAGCCGTGAAAGCCTTGGTATGTAAAAAATCAGCAGACGTATGCCACTTTGAAGCAGTGGATCTTCCCAAACCTACCCCTGGGGCACGGGATCTCCTGGTCAAGGTACATTACGCAGGCTTGAATCCGATAGATTATAAACTCAAACGGGCGGTATGGCACCATGGCGAAACGATGCGCTTGCCAGGCTTTGATGTAGCAGGCGAAGTTGCCGCCATCGGCTCAGCAGTTACTCGATTCAAAGCTGGAGATGCTGTTTACTACGCGGGGGCCTTTAACCGTCCTGGTGCCTATGCCGAATATCATTTAGTTGATGAAAATCTGGTCGCAAAAAAGCCCTCTAACTTAAGCTTCGCCGAGGCGGCAGCCCTGCCATTGACATTAATCACAGCATGGGAGGCATTGTTCGAGCGCCTACTGATTCCCGAGCCTGCCGCCACTGCCGGGACTATTTCTGGCAATCTATTGATAGTTGGCGCAGCCGGTGGGGTTGGATCCATATTGATTCAATTGGCAAAATTAACAGGCCTCAAGGTCATAGCGACAGCCTCAAGATCTGAGAGCATTGACTGGTGTCAACAAATGGGCGCGGACCTTGTGCTGCCACATGGGGACGCCTTAATTGATGCTGCGCGCAGCGCAGGTTTCCGGTGGTTTGATTTTATCGTCAATTGTAATGATACCTCAGACTACTGGAATATTCTGGCAGAATTGATCCAACCCATGGGACGAATTTGCCTGCTCGTCGATGCAAAGCAACCGCATGACTTGAATATCTACAAGCGCAAGAGCGTGGGTATCGAGTGGGAGTTTATGGGAGCCAGGACCCTATGGCCGGAAGCAGATGCCTCCGTACATGGAAAAATCCTGAATAAGGCCAAAGCGTGGCTGGAAAGCGGACATTTGCGCCCCACCCTTTGCCGCGAGGCAGGGCTCGCATCACCCCAGCTGATCGAACTAGAGCATTTAAAACTGGAGCAGGGTTGCAACATAGGTAAAACCGTAATGCGCCTGATTTAAACATGAAGACTACCACCAACCTCTTTGCTTACGGAATACTGCAGGATCCGGCGGTTATGCAGTCTATCATCGGTAGGCACCCAGCGAACAAACCAGCCAGGTTACTTGACCACAGAAGATTTGCAGTGCGCAATGCCAATTACCCCGGGGTCGTTCAATGGCAAGGAATCGATACTCAAGGCACTCTCTTCTTTGACCTTTCAGAACAGGATCTAGTTGCGCTGGATGCCTTTGAAGGTGACATGTATGAACGCGTTCAAGCCCAGATAAATCTGCACCACAACCCTTCCGCGCCAGCTGTTGCAACAATCGCTTGGATCTACCGGGTAAGGCATGAGTTTAAAGGTAAACTGTCTGAAGATCCGTGGGAATTTGCTGTGGACTGTAGACAAGGCAACACCATCACTGGATTGGAAATTCTTATCAACCCCTACTCAAATCCGCAACATCTACGTGCTGTTATCGAAGTATTGGACAGTTATGCCTCCAGCCCAAGCGGAGGCGCTACTCCACTGTCAGCTGACAGCAAGCTTCGGTTGGCTGCGGAATTGCCCACCAAACCATGGGTACATACCTTCCTTGCCTTACTGGATAATATCCCGTCGGGGTTCTAATAGCTCTGGAGGGTTACTCCACTTTTGCGGCCCGACCACTTTTAAATCTTCACGATATTGCGGTATTACCATCTTTCAAGGCAGGGGTATTGGCACCTCTTTGATAAAGGCCGCTGAGAAGCACGCGCAAACCATGAATTGCTGCAAACTGACTTTGGAGGTGTTGAGCAATAACATCAAAGCAGCCAAACTGTATCATAAATTAGGATTCGCGCCATACCAACTTGACCCCGCCTTCGGTAAAGCTGAATTTTGGCAAAAACCAATGCTGTGAAGACGCGCTTCCGCTCACACTTACATATATTGCTTCCCACGCGTTCATTTCAAAGCTGCCTCCTATGTCTGAACCAATAATTGCTGCCAACACACCTCAAAAACCCCGTGAGCTCAACGGCTGGCAAACTTGGGTCCTGAGCCCGCTCGCCTGGATGGTACGCGGCTTGGTAGCTTCGCTCAAATTTGATTTCGACGATGAATTAGTCGCCAAACTAAACGCTGAACAGGGTGCGGTTGTTTTCGCCCTGTGGCATAACCGATCATTTATCAGTCACCGATTGCACCGCATTGGCAGAGGCAAAAGTCGGCAATTATGGGGTATGGTCAGCGCTAGCAAGGATGGCGCCTGGTTGTCGGCTTTTTATCGCAAAATTGGAGTCAATTGTATCCGCGGCAGCAGCAGTAGAAGAAGTATGCAGGCTGCCAGGGAAATGGCGCGCAAAGCCCGTGAGGGGCATGATCTGGGCATCACAGTGGATGTCCACGCGGACCCGTTTATCAAGCTCAATCAGGAGCTGCGTGGCTTATGTTGGCAAGCGGAGCCAAGCTATTTTTGGTGGTGCCGGAATTCACTGGATACTGGCGCATGAAAAGCTGGGACAAATATTACCTGCCGAAGCCCTTCTCGACAGTTAAGGTGCATGGTGAGTTTTGGCAACCAACAGGTACTGACATCGATCGCGAAACTCTGCGTCAGGAAATAGAAAAGCGGCTCCGCGCCCTAACAGTCGGCACGGACCGCGAACTGAACATTTGATTACACCCTAAGGTGTCCGAACAATCAGAAACTCGGCTCAACCGTCACGGAAGCGCCAACAGAGACCAGAATGTCTTCGCCGGAGGCCCAAATCTCATCATTGAGCAACAATTTGCATTCAAATGCTGCCTTGGCTGAGGTTGAACTCCATTCCCAAGTATCTGCGGAAACATTGCTCATGGCAATTCCGCTATCCCAGGACATGCCCGGCCCGGTTCCCCGGATAAAAACAGAATTGCCAAAACCTGCATCCACTTTAGCGATAACCTTGGTTACCACTGGTTTTGCGGCAACCTTCTTGACCGGAGTCGCCTTCTTGGCAGGGGCAGCTTTCTTAGCTGGAGCTTTCTTGACTGGCGCAACAGCCTTCTTGGCCGGCGCAGCAGCCTTCTTGGGCTGCGGGAGCCTTCACGGCAACTTTAACTGGAGCGACTGGAGCCGCCTTCTTGGCTGCAGGTGCTTTGCTGGCAACCGTTGCAGTCTTTACAGGTGTTTCCTTTTTTCGCAGCAGCCTTCTTGGCTGCGGTCTTCTTCTTTGGTGCGTTAGCCATGTGAATTAACGGATTTGGATTAAGCAGATCCAACAATGGATCATGAAGAGTTAAGCATTCACGGTACCAAATATCAACGAATTTATCAAATTTACAACCCCGTCAAAAAATTACCCCCGCAGTGAGCGCAGGACTTCTGTGCTCAAACGCAACAAAACACTGGTTTCGATTGTTATTGAGTACTGAGAGTCCAATAAGTATAAATCACGCAAAAATTAAACACCATGAAGACAACTACACTCACAGCACTCGTACTTTCTGTATTTTGTTCCGCATTGAGTGCCGGATATTGGGTGCACGACCGGGCTGTTGGCTGCCCCCATCAGCATAGCTGGCTGGGCGGGGCTATTCTGGGGGGCACTGCCGGAGGAATTATTGGACATCAGTTTGGCAACCGCGATGCGGGAATTTTGCTAGGCGCAGGTCTCGGGGGATGGTCCTCCTATCACCGCCACCGCCATTATACCATACCCCATTACAGACCCGCCAGGCAACAAGTGGTGGTAGTACGCCAAGGACCACCTGTGCTCAGTCGCGAGGAGGCGAGAACACAACAGATAGAACGCGAACGCAGTGCTATTGAACAGCGCAATGCGCGCGATCTGGCGTTATACCAATGGATGCCAGCCCCTGCGGCTAAAGATGCCTCAACTGATTAGACAAATGATTGCCGAACGTGTGTTGCGTTCGGAAAAATTACTGGCCTTGGTGAGTGATTTCTCGACGGTGACGGGCCTTCCGGTGAGATTAGCAACCCCTTTAGGACAGGAAATAAAGGTGGCAGGAACTATGCCGGAACCTTCCGTTTGCGCGTGGATGCGCAGCGGGACACCCAGAGTTAGACAATCCTGTACCGATTGCCTCCAGTCCGCGATGGCAAATTCCCAATCAGGTTCATCCACCCTGCAGTGTCCAGCAGGACTGAAAGAAGTGATCGTACCACTGAAAGTGCGATCCGAAGTGGTGGGCTACCTGATATTAGGACAGGTCACCGAAAAAGCTCCTGACATCCAACACATCAATCGTTGGCGTCACAGTCTGGAACGAGCGGGCGTAAAGGCCGACACAACAGAGTTGCGCGGATTGCTTCAAGAGGTTCCCATCTACAGTCCGGAACGAATGCAAGGCGTCATCCACATGGCTGAATGGCTGGCGCAAACGCTCTCTCAAGTACTGGGAGACAAAGTGCTGGATCCCGGTGACAAATTGCCGACTACCATAGCGAAAACATGCGCTTATATCCGCAGCCACTACTCCAGCGATCTTCGCCTGCCGGATCTGGCGAAAAGGGCCAACCTATCCAAGGAACACTTCTGTTCTCAATTCCACCGCAGCACTGGCCTGAGACTAACGGAGTACATCAATAGAGTACGCATTGAACAAGCGTTGAAGAAACTTGCCCACTCTGAAGACAGCATCACCGACATCGCCCTGGCCGTGGGATTTCAAAGTATTCCTCATTTTAATCGGTCCTTTAAGGCGATGGTCGGTAAATCTCCACGTGATTTCCGCAAAGAAGTTGCCGATTAAGCACTGGACAATGCCCATAACGGCATTGCGAGTTGCGCCAAGCGGACCGAGCGGTGCCCTTTATATGAGCAGCTAAGGTAATCCTGCAACATTAGCTTGAACTCTTGACCTCAGTTTGAATGCTGTAGTTATGAACAGCGAGCGAAATTCCTGGTTTGCAGAACAGGTGGCTTTATTAAAAACCAGCCTGGCCAGACAATTTGTACTGATATTCGGACTGCTTGCGCTGGTGGTTGGTGTCATAGCTTTGTTGTTGCTATCCGGCGATCAGGAGGTTGACGCATTGGTTGGCGAAGCATCGGCACGATCGACCACCTCTCGGGTTCAGGTTGATTCTTTGCGTCAAGGCGGCGAAATCAATTGGAGCAGATTTATTGACGATGTCTATTCCGCCCATGGGGGTCGGGCACACTTCGAACGCACACACACATTACGCAAGACGGGCACCTTGTTTTACGGTGATGAAGAGCTGGATGTGGTGTTTGCGTACAAACGTCCGGGGCTCCTTCGATACCGCTTGGTTAACGATAGGCAGATTGCAATAACCTTCTCTTGGGATGGCCAGGTTGCCTGGTCCCAGCTTGAGCGCACCTTGAACCCATTACCTCCCCGCATCCTTCAAGGCGAGGAAGCCATGGCGGTCATACGCAACTCGGTGGCAAGTCGACACTTTTTGGAATTCATTGGCGAGGGACTTCGCCCAGTTGCAGTAGAATATGTCGAGAAAGATAGTACTACCTACATTGAATTGCGGATGCCTGTCGCAAACAACCGCAGTCAGTCATTTTTCCTCGATCCTGACACCTTGCATGTGCGCAGAAATATCTGGACAGAACCTTCATTAGACGGTTCCCGCATGACCACCACTGAAGTACGCTACGACAACTACCAAGTTGTCGACGGGTTCCCCGCAGCCCATTTGGAGACTGTGATTATCGACGGGGTAAAGCTCAACCGCTTTGAGATTTCTCTTTTTGAGGTAAACCCCGGTATCCTCAACGCATTCTTCAGTCCGCCAGCAGTGCGTTAAGATAATCCCGACTACGAACGACTGCATCCGGCTGTAACCGCGGACTCAGTTCGAGTACCAATCGATGCTCAGGCCTGACAAATGCGCGCACCATTTGCCAGTCTACTGTACCTGTACCGACCTCCTGATGGTCTTTGCCCTCAATAGACACGTCGTGCAAATGAAAACCAAACTGCCTTGCAGCGTTCGCTTCCAATAGGGATTTGTGTTCAATGATGCCTTCACGTTGCTTCAACTGGGCATGACCGGCATCGTGCCAATAGCCAAAAATCTCTGGTTCCTGAAGCTCCTCAAGCAAAGACGCCATACCGGCATCCAGTGGCAGTTCAGGAACACCCTCACGGTTTTCTATACCTAGCTTAACCTGCTTTATTCTGGCAAACTCTACGACTCTGCGATAACTTTCACACAGCAGTTTAATCCGCTTTGTAGCGCGCTTGTCCAATTTACGTCGCACCTTGGACCAGACTTTCTGATAACTCACATCCGTCAGTAAGGCAGCCCGGTCCAGATCTCCAGCGGCCTTTTCCAATACTGCCTCAGGATCATAAAAAAGGAAAGGAATACTACCGGAATGCATCACAACCAAGTCAGCGCCGACTCGGTGCGCAAAATCAAATGTCTTGATAGTGTGCCTGAACCACAAATCGCGCTCTGTCGCATTGGCAGCAGTGGGCTGATAGAGATTGGGAGCGGCCCCGGTAACACCGGGAGGCAGAGGACAAAAATTATGTACTGTACCAATTTTGATCCAACCTTCGTCCACAGCTTTTAAAATCCCTGGAACCAGAGAAATGCGGATGCCATGAGACAATTCGACAAGGGTGAAGCCTAAATCTGCAATTTCGCGCAGCATGTCATACCCATCCTGGTGTCGGTGGGAAAGCCAGCACGTGGACAAGGCAATGTTAGCCATGAAAAACAGAAAACCCTGCCGTGTCGCTACGGCAAGGTTGGGAAAAGTTTAGCAGCAACGAATCCTCCGAATCAGAGGTTTTCGTAACGGGCACGCAGCATAGCGCTGAAAGCAGCCACCTTCTTCTTACGGCGGCGTTCCTCGGAAGGCTTTTCGTAATAGCGCTTAGCGCGGACATCGCGAATAACACCTTCGCGGTCCAACTTCTTTTTCAGGCGGCGCAGCGCGCGCTCCATTGGCTCACCTTTACGGATTTTGATTTCTACGGACATATTTGTGAGTTAAATCGAATAAAGCGCACCATAACGCCACAACCCAACATCCTTGTCAAAAATAAAAAAAGCACGGCAGGGCACCTTTCCAATCTGCAATTAATTCCACCGCTATCCGCCCCAATCCTTATCGACTAGGAGATATATTGACCATTTGGTGAAAATGAGGCTCACCGATCAGGACATAAACTTTAAGCCTCAAAACCGAAATCACCTTAATTTGCACCTCTTAATTAAATGTATTGATAGTTGCCACGCGGACATAATTCAAATCAAGCGTGCGCACTAGCTATTACAAACTGCGAAGTCAAAATGCGACAAGATCATCATCACGCGCACCCCGCATCCAGGACGCCAAAGATTCAGACCATCCGGACAATACATATTTGCGACTGGACGCTATTAATAGTGCTGGCATGATGCTTCGAAAACATTAAGGCAGTGTTTCGACGATAAGAATAGATCCAGAATCCTGAGAAATCTGCAAGGATTCGAAAATTTCTCTTGCACGCAGCGAAGACATGGCTTTATCTGGCCGTTTTTCTCCAATGAAAGCCATTATCAAAACACAAGGCCGCCAATTTACGGTTAAGGAAGGTGACGTACTATTCGTCAACCGTTATCAAAACACCCAAAGTGGTGACACTGTGGTCATCAGCGACGTATTGTCTATTGGTGAAGGTGAAACTATTCGTTTCGGCAGCCCGCTGGTGGAAGGCGCGTCAGTCCAGGCTACCATTTTGGAAAACAAGCGCGGCGCGAAAGTTCGCATCTTTAAGAAAAAGCGCCGCAAAGGTTACCGCAATCGTCGTGGACATCGTCAAGAGCTGTCCGTCATCAAGATTGACTCCATTCAAGGTTAATTTAAACCACATCCCCAGCCATGGCACATAAAAAAGGACAAGGAACCAGTAAGAACGGACGCGACAGCAACAGCAAGCGTCTCGGTGTAAAGCGTTATGCCGGACAAGAAGTGTTGGCCGGTACCATTATCATTCGCCAACGGGGCACACGTTTCCATGCCGGCGCACACGTAGGGATGGGTAGAGATCACACTCTGTTTGCCCTGAAAGACGGTCGCGTTGCCTGGGATGCAGAACGCCGCCGCGTGCACGTGGAGCCCTGCACTATCTAAGTCGCCGCCAATATTTTCGCGGAGCGGGACCTTTGCAAAGAGGTTCCGCTTTTTCATTTTCACGCTAAACCCAGATTGCATCCATGATCATTACCAAACCACCGGTCCTGAATCCGAATCAAGTCCTTGAACTGGAATCCATAGTCAGCGAATTCAACTGTAAAATCCAGGTCATCTACGGTGCTCACAGAAACATCTACGCAATCATTGGAGATGAGCGCAGTGAGACGATGGTCAATCGGATACTCAGCCTCGATTACGTAGATCGCGTGGACAGAATGGAATCCATCTACAAACTGATGGACGTTCGTAGCGACTTAAGTAATCACCGCACGTTGATAGGCGGTGTTGAATTGGGCAAGGAGCCGTTGATTATTGCTGGCCACTGCACTATTGATCCAGGCAACGGCAATGCATTTCTGGAGACTGCAGCGGCAGTAAAAGAAGCGGGAGCCCATGTTATTCGGGGCGGAGTGTGGAAACCTCGAACATCTCCTCACAATTTCCAGGGCACGGAAGAGTCTTTGAAATGGTTGGCCGAGGCGCGCTCAAGGACAGGTCTTCCCGTTATTGCCGAGGTGATGGATGAAGTGCAATTACAACTGTCACTGGAAGCTGGAGTTGATATGCTGCAAATCGGCACCCGCAACGGTCTCAATTATACTTTACTTGCCGCGGTGGGCAGACTGACCGCAGAGAAGGGCATTCCAGTTTTGCTCAAGAGATCACGGCACATGGGACCCGTCGATGAATTCATATCGGCTGCTGAATATATCGTAGCCAATGGCAACCCTAATGTGATTTTTTGTCCACGCGGTACGATGCCACAATTGGATGGCTACCGTAATCACCCAGACGAAGCCATCACACCGCTCCTTAAGGAGAAATCCTGGGCTCCGGTTGTGGTAGATCCATCACATTCAGTAGGGCGGGCAAAATATGTTCCTGCCTGCTGCCTGGCTGCAATAGCCTACGGTGCGGATGGGTTGGTGATTGAAACTCACGTTAATCCAATCAGCGGAATCGGCGATGATCCGAAGCAGAGCGTGACTCCCGATGTCCTCACCAACATCATTAAAGACGTACGCTCTCTGTGGCAGTTAAAGACCCGCTGGCGCACTTAACAATCCCCACCCAGTCCCCAACTACTCCGGCACAAAGCCGCAGGGCAAACCTGTTGGGCCAAAAGCCCTGGAATGCGGTGTTGTCATTTACGACCTGTAAAACATTGGCAATACCGCTTGACCGCTGAGCAGTGATGGGTGAAGGTGTGTGCGAATTCCGCAAAACATCTTTATGTCGAAGCCAGTAGCAGCCTTCGTTTACCTGTTCACGATTACCTTTTTCGGAGCCTTTTTCCTGTGGCCAATTTGGCAAGTGGTGCAAGGTGGTTTCTTCGACTCGGAAGGATTCACGATGTCCTACTTCGTCGAAGTATTCCGCAATCCTATCTATCTGGAGGGTCTGCGCAATTCATTTGGCATAGCGGTTTTCTCGACCTTGGGCGCAATGTTGATCGCAGTGCCCCTGGCTTTTATAGCAGACCGATATGAGTTTCCCGGACGTAAGCTGCTGATGGGGCTGATTTTGTTGCCGATCATGCTGCCACCCTTTGTGGGTGCCATTGGTGTACGCCAAATTCTCGGACAATATGGAGCGCTCAATGCGTTCTTGCAGAAATTTGGGATTTTGTCGCCGGAACAGACTATCGACTGGCTGGGCCAGGGACAGTTTTGGGGAGTGGTAATTGTCACCGCCCTAAGCTTGTATCCTATCCTCTATCTGAATGCCGTCGCATCATTGGCAAATATAGACCCTGCGATGGAGGAAGCCGCAGAAAATCTCGGTTGTCGCGGATGGAAAAGATTTTTCAAGATTACACTCCCCCTGATGCGTCCAGGATTATTTGCCGGCGCTACCATTGTCTTTATATGGGCCTTCACCGAACTGGGTGTACCGCTCATTTTTGATTATAACCGCCTTACTTCGGTACAAATCTTTTTCGGCATAAAAGACATTGGAGGAAACCCTTTCCCCTTCGCACTGGTGTGCGTGATGCTCCTATTTTCCATTTTGTTTTACGCCATTGGCAAGGGCCTGTTTGGGCGCAATACCTTTGCCATGATGGCCAAAGCCAGCCACGCTGGCGGCGCAAAAAACCAGGCCTGCTCGGACAGGCTATCTGCTTGTTGATTTTTGGCGGTGTTATTTTCATCGCTTTGTTACCGCATTTAGGAGTCGTGTTCCTGGCTTTTTCCAGCGACTGGTATAATTCAATAGTCCCAGACCAGTGGACTTTGCGCAATTTCGAACTGGCACTTGGACATGACCTGGCTGTTTTATCGATACGCAACAGCCTCTTTTTATGCTTCGGTAGCAACAGTGCTGAACATCATCATTGGGGTATGTATCGCATTTGTTGTAGTACGCACCAAATTGCCGGGACGCAACATTCTGGATACGATGGCTATGCTGCCCTTAGCTGTTCCCGGACTTGTTATGGCTTTTGGTTATCTGGCTATGAGTCAGGAAGGAAAGTTTTTCAGCTTTATCAACGCCGTTGAGAATCCAACAGTTTTACTGATCATCGCCTACGCGGTCCGCAAACTGCCTTTCGTGGTACGCTCCGCCGTTGCAGGATTGCAAACCAGCAGCGAAACTTACGAGGAAGCAGCGCAAAACCTGGGGGCACCACCCCTAAAGACCGCACTGAAAAATTTACCATGCCTCTAATTATGGCCAATTTGATGGCTGCGGACTACTGGCATTTTCTCAATCCATGCTGGAAGTATCAGACTCTCTCATATTGGCGCAAAAGTCCGAATTTTATCCAATAACGAAGGCCATTTATGAGCTCATGCAGTTCTTGGGCGATGGTCGTTTCATAGCATCAGCGCTGGGAGTTTGGGCGATGGCATTTTTAGCCGTTACCATCATTGGGGCCAGTTTGCTACTGGGCAAGAAACTGGGGGCTATTTTCAGGGTGTGATCCAAGTGCTTGGTACGCGAGGATCACGGGCACTCTCATTTCCGCCTATCAAATCGGGAGGTCATCTCGATTTCTACTGCCAGATCCGATCGACAAATATCTGCGTGCTGGTAAGTGATGAATGCCGAGCGCAGCAGAAAATGGGATTCAATCAGCTGCCTGATTATAGGTAAATCGTTCCACTCCCGCACGTAAACCCTGACACAGTGCACCCAGGTTACCGGTGGAACCATTTGCGCCTCAATAGACCGGTCACAGAGGGCAACCATAATTTCAAGGTTGTCCAATGTGATCAATAATTGCTGCGGTAAGTCGCCTGCATGAAGTGTTTCGCTCTTTTTTATAGATGCTGTACCAGAAATAAATCGCCAGCCCCCATGCCCCTCAAAAACAACACTGGCCCGAGCAAAACTGGGCGGTTTACGTCCATATCTTCGGGGATAGCGCCAGGCTGGAACCTGAGTCGGATTCTCCAAGTGTATGACAGGCCCCGCACCAGCCCAATAAACGACAATCAATTCATTACCTCTGTGACCAACAGCCGAGGCACTGGGCATTTCTATCTGAGTCATTAGCTTGCGAGCCTGTTGCTCAAAGGCAGCAGATCGACCGGCACAAAATAATTGATAGTTTTCCTCAAGCGGCTCATTGACCGCATTAATGGCGGGCACAAAATTCCAAACTCTGTACAAAGATTTGTCGCTGGTAGACTCAAGAACCTTCCGATATAAAATTAACGACTGTTGCTCCAGGGTTGAACTGCAAACAGGTATTCTCAGGCATCCTATCTCATGGCCCACGGTTCGATAGACCTCGAATACCCCATCACTCGAAACCAAGCCCATAGGAATTGCCATAGTGGTTCCATGCCCAGGCACATGCAGCATTGTGGCACCTATCTGGGTTTGCCAGGTGTCACCCGGAGATGCAGTGGCACCGCTCTTTATCCCATCACCGGCAAAACAGGTGCTTGGGCAAAAAAGAAGAGACTTCCGCATGGAGAAGTCTCTTGTGGAAAGCGCACGCCCGGACAAGGTCATAGACCGTGAATGAGTTCCGCCATTCTGCGATGCAGATCTCGTTCAATGTTCCGTATCCAACCCTTGGGATCGTCGCGCCGCAATCTTCGTTGATTGCGGTCAATTTGATATGAATACGAATACACACGGATCACGGAATCGGTGTAGATAAAAGTAAGGGTGGAATCATAGCGACGATGCACCAAATTAGCCACAACTTTGTTATCTTCGGATGACACGACACGCCACTCACGGCCAACAACAGTGGCGACAATCAAGCGTTTCACATTGTCCGCCTGCAGTTCACCCGCAATTGGAACCGTAATGACCAGATTACCGTAGTCTTGCTCAGCGTTTGGTTTGTTATCGGCAAAGACGACTGCTACAGAAAGCAACAGTATTGCCAGAAACTTTGTGATAATTTTTTTCCATAACTAAATTTTATGGCATTGTTCTGAAGCATTTGATCGAGCATTTCAACCCTATTTACGGCAGCCGGATAATAGGGAAGTCTGCAAATCCAATTGACAAACGGTAAAACCGTTTAATAACCGAAGCCCATGGCAATAGCACCTGAAATCGCTGCTGAAAAGTTGGATGGATATCCAGTTGAAATCATTGAGGCCTATCGCAAGTTTTATCAGAGCGAAGATCCGCGCCATCTGGATGATGTGCTCTTTGGGCTGTTAATGTTTTTGCTGGCTGAACCACCCGTGGTTCACCTTTCTACATTACCAGATACAGCGAAGTTGCGCGAAGATGTAGGCGTGGACTCAATCACCATCACTGAAGTGATATTTTTGGTGGAAGACCTGTTCGAAATCACAGTACCCAACGAGGATTTGGAGCACATCACCACCATCGGCGATCTGCGCAGCTACATGCGAACCAAGATATGCTCATGAGCGCAGTGCGTGACCACGCAGTAGTAATTACCGGTCTGGGACTGATCAGCAGCATCGGCAATTCCAGCTCAGCGGTTCTGGAAAGCCTTATAAATCTCCGCTCCGGAGTTGAAACCATGCAATGGTTAGCCGTCAATAAATCAGGAATTTCTGTGGCTGGAACAATTAAAGATTTTGATGTTTCCGGCAAAACTTGGGCACAATGGAAATATCCAGACAACTATAGAATTCGGCGCGATGCTATGCGCGGAATGGCGCCACATGGCGTCTATGCTGTGTGTGCCGCGCTTCAAGCCATAAACGACGCCTCACTCACGGAGGAAGATCTGTCCAACGAGTTCACCGGGTTGCACTGCGCTTCAGCAGGTTCTCCCTTCCTCATGCGGCAGCACTTGAATCAGCTGTACGAATTTGGCGCACAACGCGGATCGCCAATGGGTATTGTGAGCACTATTTCCGGCACGCTGAATTTTAATCTGGGAGCCTATTTTCGCATTAAGGGCAGCAACCTGGGTTTCGTTTCTGCCTGCGCCTCTTCAAGTCATGCTTTAGCCTATGCCTGCGAAGAAATCCGTAGTGGCAGACAACTGCGCATGTTGGTCATTGGTGCGGAAGACTTAAACGCAGAAAGCATTCTGCCGTTTGCCGCCATGCGCGTTTTGAGCCTGAACTCCTCCAGTTCGGCCTCAAGACCTTTTGACAGCCATAGGGATGGATTCGTTGGCACAGGTGGCGCAGCGGCCTTGATCCTGGAATCCGCTGATCTGGCACGGCAACGTGGCGTGCATGCCTACGCCCAATTACAAGGTTGGGGTCAGGCATCCGACGGCTTCAGCATTGCTGGGTCACACGAGGAAGGTGAGGGCCTGGCACGGGCAATGACGAGAGCCCTCAAGGATGCCGCGCTCGCTCACGAAGAAATTCAATACATCAATGCGCATGCAACCTCAACACAGGTGGGCGATGTGTCAGAAGCAAAAGCCATTGCGCGTGTATTTGGCACACATAACACACCATGGGTCAGCAGTACCAAAGCAATAACCGGACATGCGCTTTCCATGGCTGGTGCACTCGAATCCGCCATTTGCTGTCTGGCCATTAAACACGGCTTTATTCCCGGGCAGGCACACCTTGAAAACGTCGATCCCCAGTGCGCTCACTTGCGACTGCCAACGCGATCACTGCATGTCGCCCCCAAGCATATAATGAGCAATAGCAGCGGATTCGGCGGTAGTAATGTGAGTCTGATCTTTAGTTCCCCCTAACCCTATCCTTTTGCCGGGTTTAATCCTGCCTTTGGATTCTCTCTGCGGATCCAAAAAAGAAGCCTCCGGATTCTTGCGAACCCGGAGGCGCTGCCTACCTCATACTTATACCAATTCGCGGGCCCCTAATCCCGCGAGAATCAAAGCGACTGACGACGGCGACGCCAGCACGCAAACCCCAATACCATTAACCCAAATCCAAATGCATAGGTTGAAGGCTCAGGAATGGCGACAAACTCCAAATTGGAAATTGTCATCTGACCGGGAGTGCCTTCGATTCCGGAATTTCGGAATCCAACTTGAATGATGTTTAAACCGTCATTGGGCACTACTGCCGTGATGGAAAATTCTCCGCTCGCGGGTAATGTGCTGACATCCAACGCCTGATACAGTGTCGAACCAAAGCCTGTATCTAGAAACTGAATAAAAACTTCACCCAAATTGCCGGGCGCATAGGCCTGAGTCACTTGAGCTATACCTGAAAAAGTGATAGTCAAACCATACAGATCGGTGGTTGTAGGCACATTCGCAGTATTGTTGGGTGTCCAGAAATTTTGCTGAAAACTCATTACCTGAGTGGCTCCAACCCAGAACGGATCCGCGCTCGCCAATTGCGTGTTCATTGAGAAAACCGCAGTGCCATTGCCACTGGCAACCACCGGTGCATCCGGCAATGCCCAAGCGCTCGAAAATCCAGCTGCACCTTTGCTCCACGCAGCAAAGGCTTCCCAGCCCTCCAGATTATTAGCACCTTGATTGAAGTTTGGGTTGATCAGATTGTGACCCATCAGGCCCATCGTTGGTATTAATGCGAATACCGCGCCAATTATTGTCCGTGTCATAGAATGCCTTGTTTTGAAGTGCAACAGAGTAGCTTCCAGTTCAGGAATCATCGCATACCAATTATTATGCATTTTTATTGCAAGCAAAAAATGCATCTATGCGATAAATTTCCAATATCTATAAGGATGGACATGATGTACCAAAATCTGCATGTTAATATGCGCGATTATTCGCAACTAATATTTAGTCACAAAAACCACTGAACAGCACCACTTGAGAGGAGGCACATACATGAGAAAAAGCATGGGAAAGATAATTGCAGGACTACTGACCGGAATACTGGCATCAGGTTGCGTGCATGAGAGTCAGAAAAATACGGCACCTGACCCGAGGTACGGCTATAGCGTAGAACCGCGGCCATTGGCTCCAGAAATTTGGGGGCGCAAAGCAATTTCATACAGCGGATTCAGACGCGATCAAAGCCCACAGACAGAGACTTACCCGACAACTACTGAGGTACTTGAGGACCTCAGATTGTTGGAGCGGGCGGGATTTGGTTTGTTGCGGGTTTACAGCGGGGGTTACCACGGACGGATGGTGATCGAATTGATTGCGACCCATGAGCTGAATTTGAAGGTTAAGCTGGGAGCCTATTTAAGTGGCTCTACAGCGGAAAACGGGCCTGCTAACAGAGAGGAATTGGAACGAGTCATTGCTTTGGCAAATGAGTATCCGGATATTGTGGTGGCTGTCAGTGTTGGCAACGAGGTGCTTGTTAGCTGGTCCTTTGTTCCAGTACCTCCAGCGGAGATGGTAGGGCATATTCGGGAAGTGAGGAGTCGTGTGGTGCAACCGGTCACAGTCAATGACAATTGGGAACCCTTTGCCGTCGGCATGGAGTCGCCCATTCAAAAAGTGTGGCGAGAAATTGATTTTGCCTCCGTACACACCTATGCGTACTGGGATGCTGGGTTTCGCTTGTGGCCATTCGAGCAAGCGGAAGTTCCTGCGGGACAGCGCTCCGAAGCTGTGATTCGGGCAGCTGTAGCGTACGCCCAAAGCAATTTCGAAGCGGTGCGTGCAGCACTGGATGCTGCTGGACTGGGGATACCCATTGTTATTGGCGAAAGTGGCTGGCAAAGTCACCCTTCGGCCTACCTGGAGGAAGCATTTGTACAGGACTTTGCACAACGCTTGGCCGGAGTCGAAGCCATGCAACGATACTACCGGGCCATGATGGCCTGGGCTTACGGAGAAGACTATTCCGCGCCCGGGGATGGATTCAGCAGGCCTGCAACCATGTTCTACTTTTCAGCCTTCGACGAACCCTGGAAACAGGCTGACGACAACTGGGGCATTTGGGATGTGGATCGACAGCCAAAGTTCAACTTTTAATTGTCTGCCAGCCTACTCAAACCTTACCGCGCCGGGCTTCAAGTTGGGCACGCACCTCACGGGCACTCGCTTCAGTAATCGGGTAGCTGGCCACCACCCAAATAGCGATTGCCGAAGATAGAATGGGAACCCCGATATCAAACAATCTCATTAGCAAAAGTGTACGCTCTGCTTGAGCTGATTCAAGTGCAACATCAAAGCCCGTGGCGTTCAGCAGAAATCCAGATAATGCCAAAGCCAGAGCCATACCTAGTTTGACCACCCACCAGAATATGGAACCAAACATCCCTTCCCTGCGCTGATGAGTTTGTAATTCATCCAGGTCGCAGACATCAGCAACCATGGAAGGCATCAAGGTGAATAGCCCGCCAAGACCAAAGGCAATGAAGGGCGTAGCGATCAGCAACGCGTAGGGATGATCAGGCTGATAACAAAACCACTTGAGCACGTAGCCAAAAATAGAGACGCCCATCGCCACAAAGAAGGCCTTGCGTTTGCCGATGCGGGTGGAGATCCAAGTAATCAAAGGAATGACGATAAAAGTGCCAATGGCTGAAGCAGTTCCAACCCACCCCATCAACTTGGCACCCGCAAATTTATCACCGCCATGTATATAGTAAATGATTACGTATGAGCCGAAGGAGGCAATCAGCATAAAGCCATTGAATACCAGAAATGTCGCCAAACAGAGTTTGAGAAATGGGGCAAACCGAATGGTGATCAAAAACCCACGGAAAAACCCACACACGTTGTGCCACAATCCACTGAGAAATGACCCGGTTTCGACCATTTGCAACCGGTCCTCTTTGGCAACAACAGACTTCATGCGTTCCCTACACAAAATAGCAGGGACAATTCCGGCGACAATTGTGAACGCACCCACCGCAATTGCCAGTCCTCGGGCACCCGCGACCGAATCCTCAAAAAACCGATCATTCTCCATGATCATATAAAACCAGGGCACAACAATATATGCCAACTGCCCCATAAAATTGGAGACTCCCATCAGGCGGGTTCGCTCGTTGTAGTCAGGGGTCATTTCATACCCCAATGCGACCCAAGGTGTAGCAAATATAGTGTATCCCAAATAAAAGAAAAGGGAACCAATCAGAAAGAACCAGAAGTAAAACCGCTCACTGTGACCTGCTGGCAATTGCCAAAGCAAAGCAAACACAATCCCAGCAAAAACAGCTCCAAACAGGATGTATGGACGCCTGCGACCCCACTTTGTTCGGGTCTGGTCGGAAATGTAACCCATCAATGGATCGGTGAATGCGTCGGTTAAACGCGGCAGAGCCATCAATGTGCCAACCAGAGCAGGGTTCATTCCCAGTCCAAGATTCAGAACAATTGCCATCATGCCCATAGCCGCTGCCAACAGGTTGTTGACCAATGCGCCCACACCATAGGCTAGACGCTGGGAAATGGGAATCCGGTCTTCAGCAGCGGTTGTGTGCATCAGTGTGCTCCGGACTAGAAGGAGATCCCCATCTGCAGCTTCCAGGATATTCCGGGAGCGTAGATCAGACCGTACTGTTTGCGATCGTTCAGGACATTATCCACATTCAGTTGCACATAGGTGTCGCGCTCATTGAATATTTTGAATGTATACTTTGCCATGGCATTGATCGTCAGACGGGCATCCGTAAGGCTTTGATAGTTGTGCTGTTTCCATTTTGCTTGCGCTGACCGGCAGAGTGAAGGCTGAAGCATACTCGCGCCGAGACTCCCAATTGCCACCCAACCCCAGTTGCAAACCTTGCAACAAGTCCTTGTCGAATGAGTACATCGACCACCAGCTCACTGCATGAGCGGGAGTATCATCGAGAGCTTCACCCTTGCCCCAGCCCAAACCAGTCCATGTGGATGTATCCCGATTGGGAAGCCCCCCTTCGCCACCAGGATAGGCTTCCGTTGGCGCTACCCCGGCCAGACCCCAGTTCGCATTCGGAAAATACCAACTGGCCCAACGATCCCAGTTGCCTTCCTCATAAGGGTACTCAACGAAAGTGCCCGGATTCACCACGCGACGCTTTACGTGAGAGTAATTGAAGATCATCTGAAAATTATTACTTGGCGACCAGATCAACTGCAACTCAACACCACGGGACTCGTCTGAAATGGATTGAAAGAAATCGCCGGAGGACCAATCCAGGGTGGCAAAATTCACATTGGAATCAGCCCCATTTTCGCCGTCATACAGCCAACCAGCCCATGGATCATTGTCTGTTCTTTCCTCGCGGGGACGGGCAAATTCCTCATTTAGGGCGTCAAAGACGCGATCCAGATAGGCAGCACCCTCAGGAGTCGAGGCATTCAAATATTCGTAAGAGCGGCCGTCCACAGTATTGACTCTGGTAAACACCGCACCTGCCTGCCTGGCAGCCTGCCACTCGGCAGAGGCACTGGCAAGGTAAGGATTGTTAGGAAAACGATCCAGGTTCCACTCATTCATACGATAAATGATGTCCTGATCACGTCGAACACGCCACGGACTGGTGCAGGCGCCCACCAGTAGCTGAAGGGTACTCCAGAGCGCTCAATCTTGAACATACTGACAGTGGCTGCCAAACGCCCGCCAAATGCATCAAGCTTGATTCCCAGCTCACGCGATACCGCGACAGAGGAATCCAATGCGCGTCCAATTCCATCACGTTGTCCACCAAAATTCGGCTCCACACCCTCAGAGCGCAAAGCGAAAATAGTCACACCATCGACAACCTCATAGCTAATGCCAATCTGAGAGGTGCTCTTGGTCACTTTCGAATCTTCGAAAAAGATGCGTCCCTGACGTGATCCCAGTAACTCGTAATAACCATCCTTCGATTCACTGACATCCTGGCGCATACCACCAATTATAAACAGTCGTTCATTGAGAAATCGTGCCGAATAGACTGCGTACAAGCCACGATTGCTGCTGGTTCCGCCCGATAGATCATATGGATTGAGCGGAAGCGCCGAGGAACCGTCAGTAGGCATTGCAAAACGGATAGGATTGCTGTCAGTCGGATTTTTGTAGAAAAAGTTGTCTCCATCCGGACTGTCAGTAGTGCGCAATCCGATGGTTTGACTTTGCTGCTGCTCCCAGCTGAAACCCAGTAACAAACTGTGCCTGGAAGTAAACCAACGGGAGTCCTGAAAAGCGGGTCGGGTATAAACCCACTCAGCACGCACTTGATCCCAATCGAACTCCTGTTGCACTCCAGTCCAGTTGTATTGCAATACTGCATTATTGACTGGAATGCGAACATCGCTGTTGCGTCCGTCAATGATTTGAATGGCTTCTATGGTATCCAGCAGCGGTCGGGCGCGCGGCGGAGCAGATAGCGGAGTGGCAAAAGTGGATATGCCACCAAAAACATCACGGGTATCAAATTGTACATTACTGCGATTGTAACCCACCAATAAAAACATATCGTCCATCAAACCTTGCTGCAATTGAATGTTCGCATTCCAACTGTCAGCCAACAGGTACGTGTCTGGTCCAGACCAACGGAAAGTGCGCGGATCCTGTCCGGGAAACTCGAGAAAACCATATGTTTCGAGGCGATCAGCTTGAAAAATGGGTACTCCCACCAGCGTGGGCGCACGCACACTGCGAAAACCAATGCCTCGGTCAGCAGATGACCCAGTCTCGAAATCAAGTGTTAATTTTGTGCGCTGCCAATTCCACTGCAGAACAGGCGAGACAAACCAATGGTCTCGATTGCGCAAATCAGTCCAGTCGTCGCTCTCTTCATAAGCGGCAGTCAAACGATAGCTAAATCCAACTGGCAATGGTCCGGTATTGTCCAGAGTAGCTCTGCGCCAACCATCCTGCCCTACCCCAAAAGTCAACTCCGTTGCCTGATATGGCAAAGGCGTCTTGGTCAGATAATTCACCACCCCACCGAAATTGCCACCCCGTATAACAATGCACTCGGCCCGCGCACAACCTCCACACGATCTATGTTGATAGTATCAGTCGCATGCTGTCGCCGAAAGCCATTGCGTAGGGTGTTATTTGTAACAAAACCACGGATCTTAAATGAAGAATCTCCCTTTGCAGAGGTGGCGCCTTCGGGATTATTCACCCCACCGAAGTTATCTGTTCCGGCCTGAAAAGCGTCATTCTGAGTCTGCAGCATGATTCCAGCACTGTAACGCAAGGCATCGCGTAAATTTGTGGAACCAGTGTCTGTGAAAAATTCAGAGGTTATGACCTCTATACTCAGAGGCATATCCTGGATGCGAACGTCGAGTCTGGAACCGGAAATCGCATTCGAGGCATAATAACGATCATCACCGCTAGTGTTTACCTCAAACGGAGACAGTTCGAATATCGGACCGTCAGCATCATCTGCTTGCGCGTGCAGCGCCACGGTGAATACAAGGGGTACCAAGGCGGCGATACTTCTGTAGCCGCAGAGTGGTCTGGGTAAAGGCATGGCAAAATAGTAAGTAGTGATAAACGCTGTTAAGAATTACCGGCTTTGCCCCTCATCAGAGAGGCAAACCGGTACTGACTTTTGATTTACTTGACGATGTACATCCACTCGCCACCTTCACTGGCTTCAGTGGCTGGAACATACATCCAGTTTTGCAAGGTTAAGCTCCAAACCCAGGGTGCAGCGGCAGCAAAAATGTAACCGAGAAAATCACCAGTATTTGCCCAACCGTTTTCATCAATTTCATAACCCAACCAAGTTGGCACTGGCTGCTCTTCTCCTACAACAAATGCCTCCAAATTACTGAATGTGATCGAACCTGTTCCCATGTTGCCACCTGCAAAGCGAGTTGTAATTTCAAAGCCGATCTGGATCACCTGCAAACTGTCATCCACGGACAAATCAGGATAGGTGATACTCAGAGAGAAATTTTGATCTGTGGTGGTCAATGGCGCAAAATCACTGTACTGCGCCTTGGTCTGGAACTCCCAACCCATTTCATTGTAACCAAGGGTTTTAATAAACGCCCGGACAACAGTATTGGTACCAGTCGTAGCCGCGCGCGCTGTACCATTGAAAACAATGACATCACCTGTGGAGAAACGGGTTGCCCATGGACTAGTCGCAGGCCAGCGGGAAACTCCTGGAACAAATACGACTCGATAATGTCACTCACTCCATCATCATAAGCACTGAATATCACCGAATTCCCTGAACGCTGAATACGGCTTTCAACAGTGTAACGACCATCGGTACTGCCAACAAAGGCCGTCCAATTGGTACCGGTAAACAGATTTGAACCCGCAATCCAAGGTTCTGTACCAACAAAATCGGTGTTAGTCAGCAACGGTGTATTGGCAGCTAGAACACTGCCGAGTGTGAAGCTGCTCAAAATCATGGCAGCAAGGGGTAGTTTTGGATGTTTCATATGCTCTCTCATATAGGTTGTTAACGATAGATGTAGGTCCAACGGCCATCGGCATTTTCACCGGTAGCCTCTGAATCAGGGAAAAATAACCAGCGCCTCAAGTTGGCACTGTAAACAAATGGATCATGACGGACGTACAGATCACCCATCCAGTCACCTGTGCGCACCCAGAAATCTCCGCGAACTTCGTAGCCATTCCACAATTGGGATTCCATGCGCTGATAAACCCGGACAAACTCTACTTCCATGCGCTGAGGCCACACTCCTGCGTGGTCTATACCATCCTCACCGTAAGGAGAATTCGGATACAATCCCGTACGGTAATGGCCTCCCCAACTGCCGCCAACGGCAACATTCAATAATAAATGAAAACGTTGGTCAAAAGGCCACCAGGGCCAGATCTCGGCAGGCGGATTTCGCTCCGATATTCCAACATCAGTCGCACGATTAACTCGAAAGAATTCAACTCCATCAATCGCGAATATCATTCTATCTTCATCCCATTCCAACGAATAGGTGTGAAATTGCATGGTTGCCGTCGGCAAATGAGTGCGCCCTCCAATACCCGTCGACGTCAAGTGATTGCGTTGCTGTGTGTGCAATGTGGCGTGAATATTTTCCAAAACCCCACCGCCCCTCTGCGCCAGAAACAATGGATCCTCTTCGTATCCAACGTGCTCCATGATATCGATCTCACCATTGTCAGGCCAGAACACTGGACTTTTAGAGGCGTCCGTCGATAGCATCCAAATTGCCGACCAGGTACCAGTAGTCCGCGGAACGCGGGCACGAACCTCAACACGTCCATATTGAAATGAAAAGGTGCCACGCGTGTGCAACCGGGCCGACCGATACACAAATCCACGTCCTGTCGCCTCTTGAGTCACTTCAATAACCAAACGACCATTCTCAACCCGCGCATTGGCAAGTTCGTCAGTGTAGATTTGCACCTCACTGTTGCCCCAACCACCCCCACCAAGGTCAAAGCCCCACTTGCTGCGATCAACGGCTCCATCTTGCTCAAATTCATCTGCCCACACCAACTGCCATTGCTGCGCAACCAACGCAGCTGAACAGATATTTGCGGCCAACAGACACATCAACATCTTCCATTTTGACTCTGCGGTCATTCTCCAAATCTGTGCGCGGGGTTTCATTGATAAATACCCATGCCAGACCCACCACAACCAGTCAATAAAAAACTGCATAATTATGCATATTTATTTTTGGTAGAATTCGCTTGCGACCTCACTGAATTTCCTTGAGTACATAATAAAGCAGCAATTTTACACCCCGTGAAAGGACTGAATTTACAGGACTTAAAAAAAATGAATGAAGAAAACCAGAACGGAACTGAGCAAGCCAAACGTCGGGCTGGCCGACCGCGGCGAGATCAGGCTGGCCAGGTGAATCAACAAATTCTGGCGGAAAGGTTGAATTTATCTCAGACAACCGTTTCAAGGGCCTTGGCACACCACGCATCGATCAATGCTGAAACGAAAGCAATGGTATGGGATTTGGCCGCTCAATTAGGCTATAGCTTGTCCACTCCAACAAAGATAAAGAGTAAGCGCGGCTCAGGGGATAATATGGTTGTAGGCGTCATCATCTCCATCCCTAAAAAACACCGCGGTCGTACAGAGACATCCCAGATTATTTTGCGTGGCATTGCCGAGCGCAGCACTCATCATCGCGTCACTATCGATATTCTCTATCACGAACCTGCCGAGGATGAGACCAAACAGTACTGCGCCGAATTAGCAAAATCGCTGGAAAGGTTGTATCATGGTTTACCCAATGACCGATGATCTGGTTGAAGCATTGGCAAGTACGGTACCGTGCGTGTCAGTAGTAGACAATTACCGCAGGGGATTCATTGATAGTGTAGACTCAGATCAAATTGATGCCATCACGGGACTCGTTAAAACACTGCACAATCACGGTCATTCAAAACTAGGCTATGCCAGCTGGGTGTACGACGTACCTACACCTTGGGTCTACAATCGCTTTGGGGCTTTTGTGCAAACACTGTTTCAGCTTGAGCTCGAGTTTGATCAAAAGAATGCCTTGAATTTAAAACGCACTCATCCACTGACCCCAGATCAGGTAGCAGATGAGATTGTTACTGCAGTAGAACGCGGCGTTACTGCATTCGTTTTTGCCGCCGACCACCAAGCCTACCAGATCGTTCCCCTTTTGACAGCACGGGGTCTGCGCATACCTGAAGATTGCTCAATTACAGGATTTGATGGTATTGCTCCGCCTGCGGGACAAAAGCAAATAGCAACCATAAGGGTTCCCTATGATGAAATTGGTCGCTCTGCTTTCCATCAATTGATGCACCGAATCAGTTTCCCAACATCCCCCCGGCGACACGTTCTAGTGGATGCCGACCTGGAAATGGGAGCTTCTATATGTCGAATCAATTAAACATTCAGTTGCATCACGACCGATAACCTCCCCTAGAAACTGCCAAAGGCATCGGGATATAGACCCGCCCCCCACCTTTCTGGACAGTCACTATTTGCCTCCCCGCCAACCCCTTTCTGGACAGTCCCTAATTTAAAAAAATGCACTCTTCTGGCATTTTTTGCTTGAGACTACGCCTTATTGCGTTTGTTCCT
>JAJOKB010000090.1 GCA_021208135.1 Verrucomicrobiota bacterium
AACTAGTTCAAAGGGGCAAAGCGCTGGGTACCGTACCCGCGCCCCCGCGACCATCGGCAGTGCGATAGTGCCGGCACTGTGCCATGCCATGCGAATAAACAAAGGTCCGTAATGACCGTAGTCCGCTGGCCACCAATCCTGTGAATCCGTCATCAATTGAAAAAGATCCTTTTTCAATTCAGCCAGATCCAGAGACGCGAATTCCTTGGCGTAATCAAAATCCGGATCCATAGGATTGGAAAGTTTGGAGTGCTGCCGCAGAATGTTTAATTTGAGCTGATTGGGCCACCAATCCTTGTTGGAAAAACCGCTGCCAGCGGTTTTATTTAGCGCGCCGCTCATAAAAGGGCACTTTCCTTCACCTTGAGACTGATGGGATTTGGCGTGATCGTTAACTGCTTCCATTGAGGATTTATCGTGCATGCGTGTCAGGTTGGCAGATTTCATCCATATTGCAACCCGACTTTGGAATTCCGTATTAAGTACCTAATGCCGTAAATGGGACCCCATCAGCGGTCTCATCAATGGTTCTCGCGACGCAGTTTGTAATACGCGCCCTTGCGCTGCATGAGCTGGTCGTGGGTGCCAGATTCTACTATGCGGCCGCTTTGGATGACCAGAATTCTAGTGGCGGACTGAATAGTGGACAGCCTGTGAGCAATCACAAAGCTGATCCGATCCGCAAACAGTGTTTGCAGGCCTTGCTGAATCAATTGCTCTGTTGCAGTATCAATGGATGAGGTTGCCTCATCATGATAAAAATGGCCGGATGGGCGAGCAGGCGCGGGCGAAAGATATCAGCTGCTTTTGACCGGTGGACAAGCGATTGCCATTCTCGCCAACATTGGACTCATAGCCATGCTCCATAGCACTGATAAACTCGTGGGCATTGACTGCGCGTGCAGCATCTTCCACTTCAGCATCGGTAGCATCCAATCTGCCATAGCGAATGTTGTCGCGTACGGTACCGCCAAACAAGTGCGGTGTTTGCAACACTATACCGAGGTTGGATTGATACCACTGGAGTGAGCGTTCCCGGTAATCCCTGCCGTTCACCAAAATGCTTCCGGTAGTGGGTTCGTAGAAGCGAGCGGCCAGATTGACTATGGTACTTTTGCCTCCGCCGCTGGCACCTACCAGTGCTATCATGTCTCCGCGTTTGACGGTCAGATTAAAGTCATGCAAGACCGGTTGCCCGGCGATATACTCAAACTGTACATTGCGGAACTCCAGAGTTTCGATGCGTTTTTCCCGACCATCCACCGCGAGTTCGGCAGGGTAGGAGTGACGCATTCTTTCGCGCACATCTTCCGTATCAAAAATTGCCGGCTGAGTTGCGAGTAAGTTCAGAACCCGTTCACCGGCAGCCTGGGCGCTTTGCAGCTGCACCATCACTTGAGCCATTTGGTTGATCGGATTAAAAAAACTGCCCGGCGTAAAAGATAAAATGCCACCAGTGTCACCGAGGGTGAGACGGTCGTCCAAAACAAGAATTCCCCCTTGCCACAAAGCGACGCCGGCTGCGACACTCCCCAGGGTAAGAACGATGGGAATGTAGATGGCAGATTGCGTGGCATTCAGGACAGACTGATCGTACATGTTGTTGGAGAGTTGCTTAAACTCGCCGAGGTTATCCTCTTCGCGCACTAATGATTTAGTTGTGCGCAACCCATTTAAGCCCTCGGTGATGGATGCTGTGATCATGGAGTTGTATTTGCGCGTCTCGCGGGCACTGAGCAGAATGCGCTTTTGGAACCACGCACTGATTACCACCAGCATAGGCACGACCCCCAAAACCATCAATCCGAGGGTAGGGTGCAGAACAACCAAAATGATGGCTATGGCACTGATAAGGAAAATCGCCCAAACCAAGTCCAGCACTCCCCATGCAATGATTCTTGCCAATTTATCGCAGTCCGATGTCAGACGGGAAATCAACCAACCGACTGGACGATGGTCAAAATAAGCGAACTCCAGCTCCTGCAAGCGCCGGAAACAGTCCCGCCGAATATCGTGACTCATGCTATTGGAGAGGGTCCCAGCCTGAAGGATGAAAATCCAAACACCGACTGCAAGCCCTACAACAAGGGCCCCGTAAGCCAAGGCATACTGAAAAATATTCAGGTCGCTGCCCTTCGCCATCACGTCGTCGACCACCCAGCGCGTTACCAAAGCAAAGCTGGCGTCGATCATGGCAATCGTTATGCCCGAGGCGACCAATATCACCAAAAGCTTTTGTAGGCAACGCATGCCGGAATACCCGATACCAAAGGCGCCAGTCGATACGGTTACTAAATGTGTCTTCCTGCGGCACTGACATGATTAAATCTCCTCCCCGGATATCTGCATTTGCCAAAGTTTTTGATACAAGCCTTGTTCCGTGATCAGGCTATCATGCGTACCGGACTGGACAATTTTGCCATGATCCATCACCAGAATCAGATCAGCGTGAGCCAAAGTTGATAATCGGTGAGCAATGACCAACGTAGTCCGCTGTCCGCGGCGTTCTTTAAGGGCCTTCAGAATGATGTTTTCCGTCTCGGCATCCACGGCACTCAAGGCGTCATCTAAAATCAGTACTGGTGAGTTGCGCAGTAAGGCCCGCGCCAAAGCGACACGCTGGCGTTGTCCACCGGACAAAGTCACCCCGCGCTCACCCACCAGGGTGTCGTATCCCTGACTGAAACCGAGAATGGTATCGTGAATGTGCGCTTGCCTGGCAACTGAGGTTAAATCGACTTCCTGTCGGCCAACCGCACCAAAGCGTATATTTTCGCCAATGGTCTTGGAATACAGGAATGGTTCCTGCATCACCACGCTGAACTGACTCCGAACCCATTTTCGATCCAGCTCATTGAGTTCCATTGCATCCAGTTGGATAGATCCGGAATCATAATCATACAGCCGCAGCAATAAATGCATGAGCGTTGATTTTCCGGCCCCTGAAGGACCCACAATTGCCAGTGTTTTGCCTGGTTCGACATCGAAACTGATCCCGTTGAGTGCAGCAATGCCACCGGCGTGGTTAAAACTAAGGTTGCGCACGGACAAAGCGCCGCGGGCTGGTTGTTGTGGAATGAGCAGTGGTTGCGTGGGATTTTCGCGCGACTCCTGCAAAATAGTACCGACACGTTGCAAGGCCACCAGGGATTTGCCGAAATCCGTGAGTACTCTGCCCATCATGCGTACCGGCCATAACAAAATGTTCAAAAACATCATGAAGGCAAAAAGGGTGCCTACGGTCATGCTACCTTGGGCAATAAACCAAATGCCGGTAAACAAAACCAAACCTTGTTGCAGCAGAACCACGAAATCTGACACCGACCAATACACTGCCATCAGTCGGATAAGGCGAATGCTGTGATCGCGATAACGCTGGTTGGGGTCGGCAAAGCGCTGAATCTCAAAATCCTGGCGAGCAAAAGCACGGACCACCCGCAGACCGGTGAGATTTTCCTGCACTCTATGCGTCACCTCTCCCTCCGCTTCATCGACTTGCCGGAACAGAAACTTGACTTTGCGGAAATAAAAGAAGCCGTACAAAATGATGGGGCCGATCAAGGCAAAAGCCACAAGCGTCATGCGCACATCCAGTGCCACCATGATTGGCAATACGGTCACCATCAGCAAGGCCGCATGGAAGACCTCTACTATTTGGTTGGACAGTGCCAGGCGGATAGTTTCGACATCCGACGTGCTGCGCTGGATTAAATCGCCGGTGTCGGTGTTGTCATGGTATTTAGCGGGCAGATGTTGCAGATGATCATACAGATCATTCTTGAGGCGACGGGCGATACCATCTGAAGCCTGAGCGGCGGCACGGCCCTTCAGGAAGTGAAACATCCCTGCCAAAACCGTCAATATGACCATCAGTGAGGCAGGTAACCATAAATTATCCGCAACCCACTCCGCACCACCCATGGTATGCATAATCCATGCCGGCAATCCGCTTTCAGCAGACAGACCTGACAAAGCATAGTCGATGGTGGCGCTGCCAATGAGCGGCACCAGATAGGTGATAGCGCTGCTCACCAACAATGCTGTTATGGCAAATGCATAGCGCAGACGAAACCCGGTCATTAACGACCACAACAAAGACAGTGGGGACATGGGAGAACCTCAAATAAAACGATATTGAAGCGACAAATCGTCTGCTACCAGCTTAAAGCATGGATAAAGATGTTTACACCCAGACGGGTATAAAACGTGTGTGCGAAATCACTGATTTCCGCCGATTGGTAATAGCGAAACAGTCGAAACCGGCCATCAGGTTCTTCGACCCAGGCGGGCAGATTGACTGGTTGGGGTAAACACCCGATCCTGACGACCATCCTCACGGTTGACCATAAAGACGGTACCAGAGTGGGAAGCCTGTTGCAAGCGCTCGTTAAGTGCATCCTCACCTTCGCGAACGCGGAAACCAATTTGATTGACCCAGCGGCCAACTTCGTCTCTGGCCCAACCCATGGCGATAATGGGTGTGGTTATGACCGCCAGTCTGCCGTCAATTTCCCAACCAACGAAGGAGTACGTACCTTGTGGCCATTTCTCGTTAATTACATACGACCTGATGGCTTCCGGCAGGGCCGACGAATCAGGCAGACCGCTGTAGAAACTGCTGAATACCGGATGCGCTCTGGGTAACGGGCGATAAGTCGAAGTCGGCAAAACATCGCTGAATAAGGCAACAAGGGCTGGGTGCGGTGTCCATTCCGGGAAGCTGTGGGATTGAGCATGACTCGCTTGTCCGCGCAAAAATTCGGCAGTAATACCGGCATCAATAAACAGAAAACCTCCCCGTTCCAGATAACGGCGCAATTGCTCGCGCTCCTCATCGTCCAGATTCCAATCCCTGCGATCCCCGAAGTTGACATAGATTATCGGAAAATCAAACAAGCGAGGATC
This sequence comes from Verrucomicrobiota bacterium, assembly GCA_021208135.1. GTDB lineage: Bacteria > Verrucomicrobiota > Verrucomicrobiia > Opitutales > Oceanipulchritudinaceae > JAJOKB01. The sequence continues at coordinate 4,906 of JAJOKB010000090.1, forward strand.
ATTGAACGACTCAATGAACTCGGGCTCGTTGGCAAACTGAAGGGAGGTGTTGTTGTTTATTTCCACCAGCAAACTGTTCAAAGCACCTGGATAGAAACGGCGCAGAGGTTCGCCCTCGACCAACTGAGCTACCCTGATAACAGCTGCAGCCTGGCTCGCTGCAAGCAAGAGCGCCAAACCCATAGACAGCCATCTGGTCAAACCAATCACCCAAGCGCAGCCAACTCCGCTACTTTGAAAAATAGCTATCATAGGATGTACGAGGATGGATGGGAAACGACCATAATTCAGGAAACAGTAATCAAGTGCGCTGGTTTACAAATGAACCAAAACGCTTACTGGGAAGCGTTTTTAAAATTCTGCCACCAACGCGCTGACAGTGCCCTTGGCATCACCGTACAACATGCGTGTATTGTCCAAAAAGAACAAGGTGTTCACCAAACCGCTGAATCCGGCACCTTTGCCGCGCTTTAAGGCATACACTGTTTTTGCCTCGTGAACATTGATGATTGGCATACCGTAAATCGGGCTGGCAGGGTCGTTGGCAGCGGCAGGATTCACGACGTCATTCGCGCCAATGACGATTGCCACATCAACGGTGGTCATGATTGGATTCACATCGTGCATTTCAGCCAACTGTTCGTAGGGTACGTCAGCCTCAGCAAGCAGTACATTCATGTGTCCTGGCATTCGACCGGCGACCGGATGGATGGCATAGCGGACTTCGCAGCCATTGGCTTCGAGTAAGTCTCCCAGCTCTTTTACCGCGTGTTGTGCTTGCGCCACGGCCATACCGTATCCTGGCACAATAACCACGCTGCGGGCTGATTCGAGCACATAATAGGCATCTTCAATGGAAGCCGCCTTCATTTCTCCGGTCACCTCACTATCACTCGATTGTGTGGTGGCACCAAAACCGCTGAACAGCACATTGCCCAGACTCCGGTTCATTGCTTTGCACATGATGATAGTCAGAATGAGACCGCTGCAGCCGACCAAACAGCCAGCGACAATCAAAACGTTATTGTAGATCACAAATCCAGCGGCTGCTGCTGCCAACCCGGAACAAGAGTTTAGCAGAGCAATGACCACCGGCATGTCGCCACCACCAATGGGCAATACTCCGATAATACCAAGTACCAGTGACAGCACCACCAATACCAGGAATACATAAAAAACGATACTGGAATCGAGATCCAGAGCAGGGCCACCCGCGAATAACACCATGCTGGCGACAATGCTCAAGGCGAGGAGGATACTGACAAAAGTCTGCCCCGGAATCAGAATGGCGCGCCCGCTGATTTTTCCCGACAACTTACCCCAGGCTTGCAAACTACCGGTGAAGGTAATGCCGCCGATGAGCACCGCTAGGGAAACTGCGAACCGCCTTGTAAATCTCCAGGGAAGTGCCGGCGTGATTGTTTTTTTCAAACTCAACCCAGCCGACCAACAAACTGGCGAGCCCGCCAAATCCATTGAACAGAGCCACGAGTTCGGGCATGGCTGTCATTCTGACCATTTTGGCGGCCAGCACCCCGATAAAGGATCCAAAAAACCAAACCAGCAATGATATAGCCGTAATGTAAAATCCGAGGCTAACAGCGTGACAACTATCGCCAACAACATGCCTACCGAAGACAATAAGTTACCGCGTCGTGCGGTTTGTGCCGACCCCAGCATTTTGATGCCGAAGACGAACAAGATACTGGCTACGATGTAGGCCAGATTGATAAAATCAGATGTGCTCATTTACGTGCACCCTTCGCCTTGAACATGCTGAGCATGCGATCGGTGACCAAATAGCCACCGACAACGTTGATGGTCGCCAACACCAAGGCGAGCACTCCAAGCACTAATGCGAAGGTGCCTTCCATGGTATTAACAGCCAGAATGGCACCGACAATGGTGATTCCGGAAATAGCGTTGGAACCGGACATTAAAGGCGTGTGCAATTGCGAAGGCACTTTTTTTTATCAGCTCATAGCCAAGAAAGGCTGCAAGCGTGAAAATGAATAATAACTGTATGATTTCCATGACAGAGTAGGGGTTTGCCGAAAGAAATTATTTGAACTGTGAATGAACAATGGCGCCGCCGTGGGTCAGGACGCAGCCCTTCTGGATCTCATCCTCGGGTTTTAAGGAGAACGAACCCTGTTTTTCATCCCAAAAGTGGCTGATAAAATTGAGTAGATTGCTGGCGTAAACCTGCGATGCGTGAGTCGCAACCGTAGCCTCGAGACAACCGCTGCCGATAATGCTGACACCATTGGCTGTGGTTACTGTCTGATTAAATACGGTGCCCTCGACATTGCCGCCGGATTCGGCCGCAAGGTCTACGATGACGCTACCTTGCTTCATACGGGCAATGATATCGGCAGTGAGCAAGACCGGTGCTTTGCGACCAAATAGCTTGGCAGTTGTTATGACAATATCACTTTGCGCACAGACTTTAGCCATCCCTTCGCGCTGTTTGGCTATCTGTTCGGGTGTCAGTTCCCGGGCGTAGCCTTGAGCGGTTTGACCAGTATCTCCCAGGTCAATTTTGACGAACTTGGCACCGAGTGAGCGCACCTGCTCCTCCACCACTGGACGGGTATCAAAGGCTTCAACGCGAGCACCCAATCGCTTTGCGGTAGCGATAGCCTGTAAACCAGCCACCCCTACGCCAATCACGAACACGCGCGCAGGGGCAATGGTGCCTGCAGGCGTCATCATCATCGGCAATATTCGGCGCAGCCGGGCAGCGCCCTGCACGACAGCAGCATAGCCTGCCAGGTTGGCCTGGGAACTCAAGGCATCCATTTTTTGGGCTAAGGTGGTGCGCGGCATCATTTCCATGGAAATGGTTGTGACACCGGCTTGTGCCAGCAACTGCAGCGTCGCCTTATCCTGAAAAGCATCCAAAAAACTGATATGCATACACCCCGGTTTCAGGAGCGCAATCTCGTCCGCTGCAGGTTTGCGCACGCGCAGCACAATGTCGGCTGTCTGTAGCGCTGACTTGCGGTCAGTTACGAGTTGGGCACCGGCTGCGGTGTAATCTTCGTTGCGGTAATCTGAGGCGATACCTGCGTTACTTTCCACTAGAACGGTCAATCCCAGCTTGCGCAAAGCTGCGGCCGTTTCTGGTGTCAGCGCAACACGAGTCTCCCCCGAGGATTCCCTGGGAGTGAATACTATCTGTGACATGGTTTGGTTTTAAAATGCCGGAAACACAATCGGAATATTGATTTGTGTCCGAACTGGGCGCTCATGCCTTTTCGCGGGTTCAAAGCGCCAATTGGTCAGCGCACGCAGCGCCGCATTATTGAAGTCGTTGTTGTCGGAGGAGACCACGGTAGTCTCACTCAAAGTGCCGTCTTTGTTGACGATGGCTCTGATAACTACCCGGACTTCCTCGCGATTGCGGTAGGGAGGCACGGGGTTGGTCTGTTCCAGCACCCCTGGCATTTCGTGAAGTTGGCCGGCGGGTACAATACGATCCCAGGACAGCATCGCCACGGCAGGCAGTTCCACAACCGAATCTGGATCCAGAGTGAAACTATGCTCAAGATCTTCAAAGCCTTCCAGTTTGAAAACCACGGAAAGTTCACCTGGTGGTAAATCTTCCAAAAGAACAGGAGTCACACCCACTTCGCGTTCGCCTAAATACACGGTCGCACCCTCAGGTGTGGTGGAGAGCGCTACTGACGCAACAGGGAAGGTAAAACTACGTTCAACCGATGCGGAAGGAGCTACGGTGATTGCCATTTCCAGCGCGGGCCAACCGGCCTTTTTGGCGACGACAAGGTACTCACCTGGGTACAGGTTTTCCACCTGCGCTGGCAGGGTGCCCTCGTGTGCTATGAGGTCGGGCATGTCCTTGGGCATCAACGCATATCGTGCTCCCTCCATATTGCTGCTGAGCGCAACGGTCCCATACGCGGGAGACAACCTGACGGCTGCGATTTCCACGCGCTCGCCAGCAACAACCTCAAATGCTCCCTGGCCGGGTAAATGATTGAGAAGTCTGAGTTCAAAAGAGTAATTGCCGGCTTCGACCTCGCTGAGTTCCAAAGGTGTTGTGCCCACGGCTGCTCCTTGCAACCACACCTCGGCTCCGGATGGATCTGATCGGATGAGAACACTCCCGGTGGTGATGACGGGTTCAGGCTCGGGCACTGGTTCCAGTTCGGGTTCGGGCTCGGGTTCTGGTGCAGGAGGTACTGTCGGTGCAGGCTCTGGCGCTGGAGGGGGCGGTGCAACAACTGGTTGTTGCACTGGGGCGGGTTGACTTGCAGTCTGCACGGCAGGCGCGCTGACAGGAGTGTCTGAACCGGACGGGCGCAAGAACAGAATCAGCAAAATGATGACGAGTACGGCCGCACCAATGCCAACGAAAACAGGTGTTTTTGATTTTTCGGATGTAGCTTCCTGAGTGGTACTTGGAGCAGCAGCAGCTTTCACAGCAACCGGTTTTTCTGTCGGTTTTGGAGCAGGGGTCGCAACTTTGGCCGCAACTGGCGCAGCAGGCTTGGGGTCTTGCTGTTTGAGTTGCGGTTTTACCTTATTGCCCTTGACCGCAATGGCCTTGGCAATCGCTGGCTTTGCGGCGGGTTGAGAAGGCGTTTCGGCTGGCGGTGCTGATACCGGAGTGGGTTGAGCCACAGGAGGCGGCACTGGGCCAGCGGGTTCAGGCGGAGGTGTCGCCGCAACTTTAGGTTTGATCACCGTCACTGCAGCTGCTGGTTTGGCAACCACTGGAGGTGGCGGAGGCTGAGGAACCACTGCAGGTGGTGGTGGTGTTTGCACACCCTTCCATGGCTGAGACAGATCCACAAACCATGGATTTACAGCTGTACTGAAATCAGTGACAGCTTTGAGAATGCCCAAAGTGGTAAAATCAACTTTGTCCGATACCGCCGAACAATCGACTTTCGCATGAAGCTTACGCTCGATATCTGCCCATTGGGGAGCTTTATGCCCAAGAGCAGTCAACCATGACTGTTGTAACCATTCGCGTTCAGGACCAAACCAAGTTTGGGCAGCAAACCCCTGAGTTGTTCCCAGACTCAACTTTTGTCCATCAATGGCAGCCGCCACCGGCTCCGCCAAAGCTGAGCCCAACTTGGGAGCGATTTCACCAAAGTCGTAGATACCATCGTAGAGAAGTTTGACCGCTGAACCTGCGAATTTCAGATTCAACTCCTTTTGAATGGCTGTGTAAAGAACGTTCAAACCTTCTGCTGTCGCAGTTGAGGTGCAAAGATCCTTCGCCAAAGTGTGAACTACGCTTTGCTGTTCAAAGTAGTCCACCAAAAATAAAGGTAACGCACTGCCGTTGGCGTCATAAATGCGCAAGCCACCAATCTGCGCAGCAGCAGCACTCTGAATCCAATCAGCCTTCAAACCGGCTTCATCCAGAAGGGTGGTGTACGCCTCCAGCACAGACTTTGGCGTGGCAATAGCGAACACGCTGGAGGTCTTGTCGGTAACTTCACCCCCGGTTTGACTGTCCACAACGTGCAAATGGTATTGTTGCGGACTGAGTTTCATCGCGCCTAATGCACTCTGAACAGCTTCGTCGCGACTGCCCTTGAGGACGTCCGCAGACAAGGTCTGCAAACGGATGTCAGGATCCCGGATCAATACGCCCACACCACTGGTACCTGCGCAAAATGCTTTCAACAGGTCGGCTAATGATTCCTTGCTGTTGGGCAGATACAAAAAGTGATCAGTCGCGCGCCAGATTCCGGCGGCATTTTCAAACGACAAAGCCCTGGCCGCTTTCGCGCTCAGGTCTATTACAATGCGTTTGGTTGCGTTTTGTGTGGGGGTATCCATCGAACAGACCTAAGCTTTGGCCTCATGTATGCTACATTTCAAGACTTTTTCCCGACAATGAATTTACCGCCCGCAGTAAGGGAGTTTTTTTTTTATAAAATTCGCCCGCTGCCGGGGCGGCCAGGAAAAGTCATGGTTTTTGCAACCACTCGCCAGCGGCGTTCTGTAGCCACACCCCGCTGCGGGCTTGTTGGGCGATACGAATGGCTCGTTGACGACCACTTCCTCGACGGACACGTTTTTGATTGCGGGCAATTTGACGATAGAGGCTTATACGGTCGGCATTCTCGGCATTAACGATAGCCCGTTCTTCGGGAGTCAATTCGGTGCGTGCTTCGAGCAAACCGCGGTTATTTTCACCCACCTTTCCAGAAAGGCGTAGGGCATCGGTCTGAGGCAAGCGCTCCTGCATGCGCTGAAGTTCAGCTTGAGCGGATAAAGTGACTGTTGCTGACAGTAGAAAGAAACAGAGCAGTATGTAGGATAAAATTTTGTAATTGGCGTTCATAGCAAAATAAGAGTGCAAGGGTTATTTTTCTTCCAGGGGAATATACTCGGTAGCTGCGGACTGGCGGTCCAACGCCGCGAAGATATCGTCCAGTTCACGTTGAATTTTGTGATTGATGGTGATGTTGATATAGATGGGTTCGATGCGTATGGGGTCGGTTTTGACATGTATGCAGCCGGTGAAAGAACCGATCGTTAGCAGACTTGCACCAGCCAGCGGCAAAAGGCCGCGTTTTAATTTAGGCATTTTCATAAAGGTTGTTGTTTTTGAAACAGAGCACCAATGATTTCATTCAAACTCCGCTCCGAGGCGTTTGGTTTCGTGTTGGCATTGAGATTATTAAACTCCATGCGTTGCAAATTCATAACCATTGGCACCGCGCCCATCTGAATCTGGATACTGCTGTTGTCGAGAATCAACTGCCTGATCAGAATCTGCCTGCCCGGAGCTGGGTCCGGGGTACCTTTATCCTCCGGAGGTCTGGTTCGCTGCCTGGTATTGGCTTCGATGTTTTGTGAAAGCACGGTCAAATTGTTAATCTGGCCCCTGTTTTCCATGGTAAACTCGGCCCCGGTAATTTCGATGCGGTCTATGATAATGGTATCCTGAAACAGCGACCTCGGACTAAAGCGCACGAACACGCCCTCGATACGAACGGCATTGGGCGTGCTGAAGCCCTCGGGATTGCCAACCGCGAAAGCGTGAATTTCAGCCCTGCCGAAGATGGGTAGCAGTTGAATTTTTTCGACGCTGACCGGACTGCGGGTTATCTCAGGCAGAAAGCGTTCCACGGCAGCCTTAAGGGCCGGACCGGCCAGAAACTGCAAGACCAGTACTCCGACAATAAAAATTGCGGCAACAAACATTAGAGCTGCGGACAGCTTTTTCATAATATTGAAGTAGCGTTGTATCGCAGTGCCGTCAAGCCGCAGATTGGCAAGGCAGCATGGCTCATCATGCTAAATTGAGTAAAGGTTCACGGATCAGGCTGAAGCGTTCCTGTTTAGTTTCAACAGCTTTTCTCAGTGCTGCCTCTGTGCCCAGCACAGCAACGGACTGTTTGGCACGGGTGATGGCAGTGTAAAGCAGAGCCCTGGTCGCCAGAGGACTGTCATGCTGGGGTAAAATAACCAAAACATCGTCGTACTCGCTCCCCTGAGAACGATGAATGGTGATCGCCCAGGCAGGACTGTAATCAGGAAGTCGTAGCATAGGCAGCTTGCGCAGCGAACCATCGGCATTGCGGAACCAGGCGCCTTTGTTGCTGCCTTGCGCTGTACATAAGACACCTACCGAACCATTGGTAAGACCGGTCTCAGGATCATTGTCGGTTGATAATGATGGGGCTGTTTATCAGTTGGCTGCAACTGCGCAGGTACTCATCAATATGCCTGCTCACACTTTCAGCACCGGCAATGGCGCAGCGGTTGGCGGTAAGGATGCAGACCTTGTCCAGGTTTTGCAGAGCCAGTTCCGGTGTTGCGGCCTCCGCCACTGCACGCAAAGACTGCAAAAGTTGCCCAGGGAATCTGTTAACTGGAATCCATCCGCGTTCAGACTCAATCCAGCTCAGACCCGACGAATCCTGCTTCTGCCTGTTGGCCAGCAATACATCCATGGCCTCATCGGCGTTATCGGCTTCCAGACTGGCTGCCAGCCGCTTGATGCCCGGTCGATTGGCAAATCTTCTGGATTGATTCAAGTGCACGTGCAGTTGATCGCAGGGTGGATCAGCGGCCATCTTGAATAGTTCCGCAAATACATTTCCTTTGCCGACACTCTCCAGTTGCTGCGGATCCCCCATAAGAATGAGTCTGGCAGTTGGCGGAACTGCCTTTAACAAAGCATGCCACATGAATATATCTATCATGGAACACTCATCCACAACCACAACCGAACCTTCGGGAAATGACAGGCGTGCGCAGCGGCGGGTGCCGGGATTGTAGCGCAACAGAGAGTGCAGGGTGTTGCAACTGTTGGCGGAGTGTAGCAATGCCTCCTTGTGTTGCTTAAATTCTTCAGGCAGAGATTGCAGGGATTCGGCTATGGCTGCGCGCATGCGTTGCGCGGCCTTTCCTGTTGGCGCACCGAGATAGACGTTGTTGGCAGGAATTCCCGCCTCCAGCAGAGTGGTCAAAATGCGGGCCAAGGTATAAGTTTTTCCAGTGCCGGGTCCGCCCGTTATCCAACAGAAGTTCCGCTTCAAGGCCAGGCGAACCGCCTGTAGTTGCCTATTGTCTGGTGCGCAGTCTGGAAATAAAACCGGCAAGATTGCCTCAGTTTGTGGAATTGGAGAATTGTCCGGTTGCCTGGCCGCCAACGCCAGACGTTTGCGGATTGCGTGCTCGATCTGAAACAGACGCGTTGACTGAAGATAGTCCAACTTTGATCCCTTCAGTGCCACCAAAGGCGATCGAATGGCTGCCACTTCATCGGTGGTGATTGTCAGCGGATCACACTGAGTCAATTCATTGCCCCACTGCGAAAAATTGAAGTTGTGTTGTGTTGCGGTGCTGCCGCGTGCTTCAGCTTCTAGTAACTGGGCGACAATCCAGGTTGCTTGTCTGGAAGTGCCCCAGCGTCTTTGTAGCCATTCAATTTCAGGCGGCAAAGGTTGTCCGCCCTCGGTTTGACTTGTCTGACTATCTGCGCCCATCGCTGCTGCGTAGAATGATACGGAAATCATAGCTGCGGTTACCCGGCGGAGGGCCGGGAGATTGCATGTCGCGGAATGCCTGCAGGACCGCAGCATCAAAAACCGGATCCCCTGAACTGCGGATAATAGACGCATTCACCACCCGACCATTGGCCAATACGGTGAATTGCGCAGTCGCTTCCAGATTGGCGGCATTGGGGCGAAAAACAGCACGCAAACGAGCCCGGATCTGATCGTGGTAGGCATTTAAATCCGATTGTTGCGCCACTGTCAGAGACTGAAGTTCCGAGGCGGAAATGTTAACCACATTAGACTGCAGATTGCGCAGTATGTCGGAAGTATCGATGCGGGGCACATCTACCGGCCGGTTTTGTTGGGTTGGGCGGGTTTGCACCCGATCTGGTACGGGCCGGTTACGGCGAAAGTCATCAATGGAAATCTGTTGTGGGGGTTGCGGCTGAGGTTGCGCTTGTTGCGTCGGTTGAGGCGCTGGCGCGGGAGGCGGTGTGGTTGGCGGCGGGGGTTCAGGTCTCGGCACCGGGCGGGTATCCACTCTGGGTAATGCTGGCAATGGTTCACTGCGCGGAATATCGGGCAACTGCACCTGAGGTTCGGGCGCTGGAGAAGGCCTTTGCTGTGGGCTCGGAGCAGGTTGCGCAGACTCAGAAGGGCAGCCATAACCAACTCGAAGACATGCTGTTCCGGCTCACGTTGAAACAGATTCAATAGAAATCCAAGCAACAACAGAGCGATAAATCCCAAATGTACCAACAGGGAATGCAACCAGGCGTTGTTACTGCTGTGGTGCCAAGTCATTAGCGTGCACGGGTTTCCAAACTCAAGCGGGTTAAATTCTTGGACTTGATCAAATCGATAATGTTCACAATTTCCTGGTAGGGCAGGGTAGCGTCACCGCGAACTTGAATGACCGGTGGATCGTCGGATAGCGCTATCAGGTCGAGAAGGTCACTCAGGCGCTGTCGATCCACTGGATCAGTCCCCCAGAAGATCTGGCGATTGGCATCAATGGAGATGACTTGAAACTCGGTGCGGGGCGGTGGTTGTGCCCGCGCCGTTTCGACCGGGAGGTTGATATCGATGGACTGCTGCAATAGCGGAGCAGTGATCATGAATATGATCAGCAGCGCAAAAGCCAGGTCAATCAACGGAGTTACATTTAACTCCGAGACTGCGGACAATCGCTCCTTGCGGGTGAAATTACGCGCCATGATCGTTCTGCTGAGCCCGTTCAATCTCGATCCGGTCTGCCAGGCTGCTGGCAAAGTTTTCCAGCTCGGTAATCATCAATTTGGTTTGAGTGAGCAGGAAATTGTAACCAAACACAGAAGGTATGGCCACCAGAAGTCCCGCGACGGTAGTGAGCAAAGCTCCGGAAACACCAGGGGCGAGCGCACCGATGCTTGCGGTGCTGTCGGTTGAAATGGCCCCGAATGCATCCATGACCCCCCATACAGTGCCCAATAGTCCTAAAAACGGGGCTCCTGACACAATAGAGCCCAGGACAACCATCCGGGATTCGTACTGCAAGCTGATGTTGGTGACTGCTCGCTGCAAAGCGTTCTCGGCGTGAGAAACAGCGTGCGGACTGGACTTTGCATTGTGGTAGGCGGTCAAGGCATTACGGGTCAACTCAGCATACGGTCCCAGCGCTTTGGGGAGCGCAGGATCAATGACCAGTACGCTGTCGGTTGCCCCCAGACGGTTGGCAAACTTCAGATTCTGAGTACGCATGCGCGCCAGATCCATTCGTTTGCCAAACATCACTGTCCACGCGAGGAAGCTGAACGCCACCAATAAAAGTACAATGACCTTGCCGGCGGTGTTGGATTGAGCGAAATAGGTCAATACGCCGGCCAGCGGCATATTGAAGGATGCTTGCAACAGGTTTATTAACATGAGTCGATTATGTCAGATGAATCTGACGCAATGCCTCATAAGTTGCAATCCCTACTGAAGTAGAAAGATTTAATGAGCGCAAGGATGTTCACTGAACCTGGGCAAGGTGATGCGCCAAGGATCGCCAACGTCTGCATGTAACCAGTCCGGACACCCTTTGCTTTCACTGCCAAAAAGCAAACCATCGCCTGCCTGAAAGCTGACATCCCAGAAGGATGTTGTGCTGCGGGTGGTAAAGAGCCAAATGCGGCGTGGAGAGCCGGGATGCTTTCTAAATGCGGCCCAGTCATCGTGATAGTGAACATCCAACTCCTTCCAGTAATCCATTCCACTGCGCTTTAAGTGACGATCAGTGATGGTAAACCCGAGCGGCTTTATCAGGTGCAGCCGACACCGCGTGTAGGCACCCAATCTGCCAATGTTTCCGGTGTTTTGCGGGATCTCTGGATTGAACAGGATGAGATGCAGCAAAGGTTCTGGCGTCTGAATCATTAGAGCACCTCAAAGGTGATGACGTACCATGCGCTGGGTTTCGCGCAAATCCACTTTTTCCTTCAAATCCTGCCGTTTGTCGAACTCCCGCTTCCCTTTACACAGACCGATCTGCACCTTAACCAATCCCTTCTTAAAATACATTTTGAGGGGAACAATGGTCTTACCAGCGGCCTTCACAGCATCTGTCCATTGGCGGATTTCCTTGGCATTCATTAACAATCTGCGAGGCCGGTAAGGCGCATGATTAGCGAAATTGCCAAAAGCGTATTCGGCAATATGGCAATGGTACAGGGTGGGGCCCTTTTTCTCCAAACGCACAAAAGCATCCGTGATTTGGGCCTGGCCCATACGGATGCTTTTGACTTCGGTGCCGGTCAGAACGATCCCGCATTCAAGTGTGTCCTCAACGAAAAAGTCGCGGTGGGCTTTACTGTTGCGGATTTCCTTGTAGCGATCCTTGTTAACTTTCGGCATCGGGTGGCTGACGCTGCGCGCGAATTACTTGCGGCCGTCGTCGAACAATTCGTAAGTAATCTTGCCTTCAATCACTTCGCGCAAAGCAATATCTTCGGGAGCCAAACGCTCCAACGATTCGATCAGCGGACGCTGGCCCATTTTCAACTGCTTAACGCGACGGGAAACCACATTGATTAAAATGTTGGGATCAGGTATAACTTTTTGCGCTTGTTTGATGTAATCGTCTCTCACGGCGTGCTTCAGGTTCGGGTGACTTTGAATTCAAGAAAAACAACCCAACGTAGACTGGCACCCATGAAAAGCAAGCACGAATAATTAACCTTGACGCTACGCCTTTTTCCTCAAGGCTCGCGCATTCAATTATGCTCCCATAGTGTAATGGATAACACACGGCCCTCCGGAGGCTGGGATTGGGGTTCGAGTCCCTATGGGAGCGCCACTGGCCAGAAAGTGAGCTGTTTTCAGCCCAAGCCAGTAGCTAATCGCTTAAACTGGCGCATGAGTGCAAGTGATCCAAAGGGAGTTCCGTGGTGAACTGTGCGCACGGTTTGATAAGGCTGACTAATTGTGGGCATTGCATTGATTTTTGATTGGGGTTTTGAGTTCGATTTCGCTTTTCAGATAGCGCTAGCGAAATGATAACTACCACATTTTGTGGTTCTCAGTACCGACAGCCACAATATATAGTGTTTCACGATTAACCCAGCCTGATATGAGTCCTGTCGCCCAAACCCAATCACACGAACGCGCGGCGCTGCTAGAGCAGCATCGCTTTGCCAAAACAGACATCCATCCTTTCGATGAAACAGAATGGGAATTTCGCAGCGCAGAAATTACGGATGAGCGCGGCAAAACCATCTTTCGTCAGGATAACATTGAAGTGCCGAAAGCATTTTCAGATTTGGCGACCAAGATTCTGGCATCCAAGTATTTTTATGGAGATATTGAATTAGGTACCGATCCCAAGGCTGGAGGTCGGGAAAGTTCATTCCGGCAGGTAGTATCGCGGGTCGTAGATACATTGACTACGTGGGGGCTGGAAGACGGTTATTTCGGATCTGTGGAAGAGGCGCGGATCTTTAGTGATGACATGGCCTGGTTGCTGGTTAATCAGGTGGCCGCCTTTAATTCGCCCGTTTGGTTCAATCTTGGCCTGCATCATGCCTATGGTGCTGGGAAGACCTCATCGAAGGGTAATTTTTACTGGGATAAAGAGGCACTTGAAGTGAAGAGGGCTCCCAATCCCTATGAATATCCACAATGTTCTGCCTGTTTTATCCAGCATGTGGACGACGATCTTGAGTCGATCATGCAGTTGGCGCAATCGGAGGCCATGCTGTTTAAATTTGGCAGCGGCAGCGGGACTGATTTATCGTCTATACGCTCGACGCGTGAGAAACTGTCCGGTGGTGGCAAGCCGAGTGGTCCGCTGAGTTTTCTTGCGGTTTACGATGCAGTGGCAGGGGTGGTGAAAAGTGGAGGCAAAACCCGGCGGGCTGCAAAGATGAATACTTTAAAAGCCTGGCATCCGGATATCGAGGAATTCATTGAAGCCAAGCGCATTGAAGAAATGAAAGCCTGGGCACTGATTGAGCAAGGATATGATCCTTCATTCAATGGTGACGCCTACGGGTCCATAAAGTTCCAGAATGAGAATCTGAGTGTGCGTGCCTCAGACGATTTTATGAACGCAGCCGAGAGCGGCAGTGAGTGGTGGACGCGGCGCGTGACCCGATGGAGCCCCATTGCGAGAAGAAAAATGCCGGCAAATTGTTGAGCATGATCGCTGAAGGCACCCACTTGTGCGGAGATCCGGGAATGCAATTTGACGATACCATTCACAAGTGGCATACCTGCAAAGGATCGGGTCGGCAGAATTGTACCAATCCCTGCAGTGAATATTTGTTTTTGGACAACTCTGCCTGCAACCTGGCAAGCATCAATCTATTGAAGTTCAGAACACCGGAGGGTTTTGACTATGAAAGGTTTGCCCATGCATGCGAATTGTTCATCATTGCTCAGGATATTATTGTCGACCGGTCGTCCTACCCGACGGAAGCCATTACGTACAACTCGCATTGGTTTCGAACACTGGGCTTAGGGTATGCTAATTTGGGTGCGCTGTTGATGAGTTATGGTTACGGTTACGACAGTGCCCAAGGGCGCAGCCTGGCAGCGATGATAACAGCTGTGATGACCGGTACTGCTTACCGAGCCTCGGCAAAACTCGCATCCAGAATGGGACCCTTTGAAGGCTACAGGGATGCAAGGTATTATGGATTCCCCAACCCTCCAGCTGCCGACAATGTTGACTCGATGCTGGAAGTAATACGGCTGCACTGTGCCGAATTGGCAAACATCGATGGCAGTGAAGCTCCTGACATGCTGGAGTACGCCCGGGATCAATGGCAAAACGCCCTAACCCAAGGCACTGTCGATGGTTTTCGGAATGCGCAGGTCACCGTATTGGCGCCCACCGGTACCATAGGTTTTCTGATGGATTGCGACACAACCGGAATTGAGCCGGCCATCGGATTGGTAGCCTACAAATCGCTGGCCGGCGGCGGATTGCTGCAGATCCCGATTCGTTCTATTCCACAGGCCTTGCAAAATTTGGGCTACAATCAGGCCGATCGAGTACGTATTCTGGATTTCATTCAGGAGCATGGCACTGTCGAGGATGTGGTCATCAAGGGAGAACCATTGAGCAGTGGCATTAAGCCCGAACATCTTACTATATTTGACACCGCATTCAGGTCCGGTTTGGGCCAGAGGGTATTGTCACACAAAGCACACATTGACATGATGGCCGCAGTACAACCGTTCTTGTCCGGAGGTATCTCCAAAACGGTCAACATGCCCCAACAGGCAACGGTGGAAGACATCCGCGCAACTTACCTGTACGCCTGGAAAAAAGGGATCAAAGGCGTGGCCATTTACCGGGACGGTTCCAAACGCAGTGCCCCGGTGAAAACGCGGAAAGAGGAACAAAAGGAAACCCCGGAAACCAGACGTGAAGTACAAATGGTCACTGAACCCTTCCGCCGCAAATTGCCGGACACCCGACAATCCATCACCCACCGCTTCATTGTGGGGGGTACCAAGGGGTATCTTACAGTAGGTCAGTTTGAAGATGGCAGTCCCGGTGAAGTGTTCATTCAAATGTCCAAGGCAGGTAGCACTATTAATGGTCTGATGGACAGCATTGGGACACTGATTTCGATGTGTCTTCAGTATGGGGTTCCGGTCGAAATGATCGTGAAACGCTTCTCGCACATTCGCTTTGAACCAGAGGGTTTGACGCGCAATCAGGACATTCCCATGGCCAAGAGCGTCATGGACTATTTGGCCCGTTGGCTGGGAATGACATATATTCCTGGATACCGTCAAAAGATGTCACCAGTGGCGCATGCGGATCCAGGGTTTGAAGACACTGCCCCCAATTCCGTTGCCATCGAACGCGAACACGAGAACAAGAAGCTGTCGGCTGAACAATTAGAGCTTTTGACGCACTCTGAGGGCAATCTCACATGCCCGGAATGCGGCAGCAGTAAGGTTAAGGTTACCGGGACCTGCGCATGCTGTCTCAACTGCGGCACCTCCCTCGGGTGCAGTTGAGAGGTTTTCGGGGTGCTCAGCTTGAGCGCTCGATGAACTGCTTGATGGCCTCCGGGGTGGGGGCCATCTGGTGTCTGCTGAGCGGTAAATCTTGCAAGGCTTCCAGCGCCGGGTGCTTCGGATGTTTGCCAATTGCCTTGTGAATGGTTTCTGGAAATTTTGCCGGATGGGCGGTGGCCAGGACAACATTGATCCCACCGCCAGGTAAATCCTGAAAACCGCAGGCCGTGTGCGGGTCGGCGATATATCCGTACTTTTGAAACACCCATTGAATATTGCGTTCAATGTCCGCGTCATCCGCACGGGATGCGCTGAACGCGTCGCGCTCAAATTTCGGAAAAGTATAGTTTCCGGTTTGCCGGAAGGTCTGCATGATATGGCGTACTTGTGACGCATTGCAGCCTTCATGAAAGTACAAAAAGCGTTCGAAGTTGCTCGCAATTTGAATATCCATTGAAGGAGCGCAGCTAGGAGAAACAGTGCCACAGGCATACACGCCACTGGAAAACAGACGGTAAAGTATGTCGTTGCGATTGGTGGCAACCCTGAAACCTGCCACAGGCATACCCATTTTGTGCATCAACCATCCGGCCAAAACATTGCCAAAGTTTCCCGTGGGAACGACAAAATTCACTTGATAGCGCAAGCGCTCCGGCAGTTGCAACCAACCAAAAGCGTAGTAAACACACTGCGCCAGGATACGTGCCAGATTGATGGAATTGACCGCACTTAAATGATATTGATTGCGAAATGCCAAATCGCCAAAAACATCCTTGATGGCGGTTTGCGCATCGTCAAATGAACCCTCAATTGCGATTGCAAATACATTTTCGGCACCGGTGCAGGCCATTTGGCGTTCTTGCAGAGGCGACACTTTACCGTTTGGATAAAGTATGAAAATCTGTACGCCAGGTTGCCCAAGCAAACCATGAATTGCGGCAGCACCAGTATCACCGGAAGTTGCCCCCAGAACTCTGATAGGAATCCCGGTGCGCCGGATCTGTTCAGCATACAAGTTGCCTAGCAATTGCAGGCGAAATCTTTAAACGCCAGGGTAGGACCGTGAAACAGTTCCAGCACAAACAGATTTGAGTCCAGTTGCTTCAGGGGAGCAATGGCCGGATCAGTGAATTTGGCATAGGATTGGGCCACGATTGCACTTAATGTCGCCTCTGGCACATCTGTGGCAAAATGCCTGAAAAACGCCTCACACACCTCAGGGTAGGAGAGACCCTGCCATGTTAGCAATTGCCTGCTTAAGTCCGGCAATTGTTCCGGGACCAGAAGGCCTCCATCGGGTGCCAAGCCTGTGGCAACTGCATCGCAGAAGCCCATAGCCGGTGTTTCCCCTCGGGTAGAGACGTAGCGCATGACTGACTATGATTCCTTGTCCAGATCGAATGCCGTGTGTAATACGCGGACGGCATCATCGGCGCGTTCCATGTCGATAGCCACCGAAATCTTGATTTCGCTGGTACTGATCATTTGAATGTTAATGCCGTTTTCGGCGAAAGTCGTGAATACCTTGGCAGCCACCCCCGAATGGGTGCGCATGCCAACGCCGACCACGGAAACTTTGGCAATCCGGTCAGCCAAAACAACTTTACCCTTGCCCAGTTTGTCCAGGCAGGTCTTTACCGCCTGATCGGCAATATAGGCATCGTCGGAGGCCACGGTAAAGGTGAGGTTGGCTACTCCTTCACGTCCGATGTTTTGAACGATCATGTCGACATTGACGTTGGCATCCGCGAGGGCGCGGAAGATCTGAGCCGCTGCTCCTGGCTGATCGGGCAGACTGGTCACCACCACTTTGGTCTGATTTTTGTCACATGCGACACCGCGGACGACGACGTCCTCTAAAGTTGTTTCTGCTTTCACGATAGTTCCGGGATTATTATTATAGCTGTTGCGTACTTCAAAAACCACATTGTATTTATTGGCGAATTCCACTGCGCGCGCCTGCATCACCTTCGATCCCAGACTTGCCAGTTCCAACATCTCTTCGTATGAGATTTCATTCATCTTTTTCGCACTGGGCACGATCCGTGGATCCGCCGTATAGACGCCATCAACGTCAGTAAAAATCTGACACAAATCTGCCTTTAAGGCCGCAGCCATGGCGATGGCAGACAAGTCGGATCCGCCGCGTCCGAGAGTGGTGATCTGACCGTTGCGGTTGATCCCTTGAAAACCCGCTAAAATGACGACCTTACCATCATCCAGCTGCTCGCGAACATCGCCGCCATTGATATCTATGATCCGGGCTTTGGTATGTACTGCATCGGTACAAATACCGGCTTGAGCACCCGTTCTGGAAACGGCAGGAACGCCCAGGGCTTGCAGCGCAATGGCTGTGAGAGCAATGGTTTCCTGTTCGCCAATTGAAAGCAGCAGATCCAGCTCACGGCGGTCCGGGTTGTGGTGAAGCGCTTTTGCATCCGCGATCAAACGATTAGTGACGCCGCTGCGCGCGGAAACTACAACCACCCAACTGGTGGCCCTCCGCGCGCGTGTTGCGAATGCGTTCTGCTACCGCACGAATGCGATCGAGGTCCTGTACTGAGGTGCCTCCGAATTTTTTGCACGACAATGCCATGGTGTATAAAAAATCAGACTTTGAATTGCGCTATGGGTAAGCGGAAGGGTTTTGCCTGGCTCCACTTGGCCGGGCTATTTCCTGTAATGCGTCGGCCATGCGTTTGCCGGTGGTAATATGCGTAGTTAGAATCAAATGCGCACTGCGTTTATCACAGGCCGGAGTTTGCAGCACACTTTCAATACTGATGTCCTTTTGCGCAAACAAGGTGGCCACCTCTGCCAGTACACCGGGCTTGTCTTTCACTTCAAGACGCACGTAATAACAGTTGCGAATTTCGTCGAGAGTCAGCAAATCCACTGGATTATCAGTGGGCAATGGGCTTTGGCAGCCGCCATTGCGCAGATCCAGAGCCGCGTCAACAATATCGCTGATGACCGAACTTGCGGTTGCATCCTGTCCTGCCCCGCGTCCGATATAAACGGTGGTGCCAACTACGTCTCCAGTGATGCTGACGCCATTGAACACCTCATCGACATTGGCCAATACGAACGAACGGGGCACCAAAGTCGGTTGCACACTGGCAAAAATTCTGCCACTGGCGCTATCGCGTTGGACAACTGCAAGCAATTTGATTTTGAAGCCAAGCTTTCCAGCCCACTCAATATCATGCAAGGTTACATCGCGAATGCCCTCGACGGCCATATCCTTGGTCGCGATCCAGCGACCATGGGCCAACCATGCCAAAATTGCAGTCTTGTGCGCAGTGTCCCAGCCATCCAAATCCAGCGATTCATCTGCCTCGACATAGCCAAGTTTGCGGGCATCGCCCACGATGGCCTCAAATCCTTGTCCCTCGCGCTCCATACGCGTGAGAATATAATTGCAGGTGCCATTCAGAATGCCGCAGATGGTGCTGAAGCGATTGGCAACAAGTCCCTCGCGCAACACCTTGATAATCGGAATGCCCCCAGCCACGCTGGCTTCAAAGAAAATTTGGCCGCCACCGGCGCGTGCAGCTGCAAACAGCTCAGGTCCATGATCGCAGAGCAAGGCCTTGTTAGCGGTGACCACGGTCTTTCCGGATTGGAGGGCAACCAATACCGCTTCTTTTGCAACGGTCGTACCCCCCATCAATTCACATACAATTTGAATTTCCGGATCCTTGGCGACGGCCATCGGGTCGGTGGTTATCTGTGCATCGGACAGTTTGACGCTCCGCTCGCGCGCCGGATCCTTGACTGCGGCCTTCTTGAGAATTAAATCGACTCCCAGACGACGACCGAGGTCAGTTTTATGCTTCTGGAGATGTTTCCAGACGCCTTGGCCAACAACGCCCAGTCCGATCAGACCGATGTGAATTTTAGTTTTATTGGAGTTTGGCATGGTCGGATAGCAGAAAATCAGGATTTACGGCGGTACCGGTTCTCGGTGCCTGCAAGCAAACGTTGAATGTTGGCGCGATGGCGAATGATGATTAAAATCGCGATGAGTAAACAGAAAATAACCTCGGTCCAGCCAGTCTGCGATGAGATCAGGGCGCTCACGGGCAAGCTGACGCCGAGAACAATGGAAGCGAGGGAAACATAACCACTGAGATAGAACACCAGAACCCACAATAATACACCCACAGTCATGACCCCTGGGAGCATGGCAAAGATACCCCCGACAGTGGTTGCGACCCCCTTGCCACCTTTGAATTTCAGGAATGCTGAAAAACTATGCCCCAGTATAGCGCCCAGCAAGCCCAGGATGGGCAGCAAAGCGTGGTCGGTAGCGAGAAATTGTAAACTGATGCCATTCGCGATAAAAACAGCGGCCATGCCCTTGCCGGCATCTAACAAAAAGCAGGTATAGCCAGCTGGCTTGCCGAGTACGCGCAGGACGTTGGTGGCACCGGGATTACCGCTGCCATGCTTGAAAATATCAACGCCTTTGGAGCGCGCTATCAATACCGCAAAGGGTATGGAACCGGCTATATAGCCGGCCAGCAAACTGAATACAGCCGCAAGCGCGAATGACATGACAAATTACTTTCCAACCTCGACCAGGTCGAGTTTGCAAATGGCCGGATGTTGACGAATCTCTGCCAGTACTTCAGCGCCGGGTTTGCTATCGATACCGCAAATATTCAAGGCAATCCCGCCAACCGTGTTGCGACTCAAGGACATGTTGGAAATATTGACGTTATGTTTGGCCAGAACGGTACCAACCATACCAACAATTCCGGGAATATCCTGATTTTCCAAGACAAGCAGATACTTCGCATCCAGCGGACACTCAAGATCGCGTCCATTTAGCTGGGTGAGGCGAGGCGTTTGGGATTTGCCGATCAAGGTTCCCTCAATCGAGTAGCAACTGCCGTCGGCAGCGAAAACCTCGAGGCGGATCAATTCGGTATATTCGCGCTCCAAGCTCGATTTGACCACCTCGCCCTCAATGCCGAGACGACGCATGATATTGGGAGCATTGACGTCATTCACATCATTGGTGATACGCTGCAAGTAGCCGCGTTGGATGGCACGGTTGAGTGGTTTGACCTCGAGATCAACCAGTTTGCCACTGTATGTGATCTTAATCTTGCGCACCTCATCCGGCGATAGCGACTGAATCACAGATCCCATGCGGAAAGCCAACTGTAGGTAGGGGCGCAAGGTCTTCAGTGTCTCCGGATCAACCGAAGGAGCATTGACTGCATTGCGGATGAAACCGCCTTTCAAGACATCCACTATCAGTTCGGCAGCTTCCAACCCTACATTTTCCTGAGCTTCAGCAGTGGAAGCACCTAAGTGGGGTGTTAATACCACACGATCAAAGTTGCGCAAGGGGCTGTCGCCAACCAATGGTTCCACGTCGAAAACATCCAGACCTGCCGCAGCCACCTTACCCTCAGCCAATGCTTCAGCCAAGTCTGCTTCATGAATCAGGCCACCGCGTGCACAGTTCACAATGTGCACCCCCTTTTTCATTTTTGCAAAGGCTGCTTTGTCCAGCATGTTGGTGGTAGCCTCTGTCTTGGGCATGTGAATGGTGATGAAATCAGCACCAGCCAACAACTCGTCCAAAGTGACTTTTTTCACGCCCAACTGCTCAGCGCGGGCATCGGTGAGGAATGGATCGTAGGCCAATACCTGCATACCGAATGCACGCGCCCTTTTGGCAACCTCAGTTCCAATCCTTCCCAAACCTAATATTCCAAGATTCTTCTGGTAAAGCTCGGTACCTTCAAAGGACTTTTTGTCCCACTTGCCCGACTTCATCGAGGAATGCGCCTGAGCGACAGGGCGGGCAGAGCAAAGAATGTGCGTAAAGGCCAATTCAGCCGTGGCTATGGTGTTGCCACTGGGCGTATTCATGACAATAACGCCCTTCTCGGTAGCTGCCGGAACATCAATGTTGTCAACACCAACGCCCGCGCGGGCCACGGCTTTGAGACGTGAGGCGGAGGAGATGATGCGCGCGGTAATGGTGGAGGCGCTGCGCACGATGATGGCATCGACGTCGCTGGCGCGCTCGGCAAGTTGCTCCTCAGACAGGCCATAGGCTTCAATGACATCAAGGCCTTCCTGGGCCTTGAGATATTGTACACCGCTGGCTGCGATTTTATCGGCTACTAGGACTTTCATGTGAAAGCGGAGTAACCTAGATGCGTTCGCCACTGCTTGGCAATCATCGAATTGTGCGTAACTGCACAGCTTCCTCCAAAACCGAACTCAAGTTGCCCAATTGAATGGGCTTGGGAATACAGCGGAACATTCCGTGCTCGGCGTAGTTTTTCATATCTTCAGCGAATGCATAGGCTGTTACTGGAATGATTATCGGCTGATGAGCCCTGCTGTAATTGGCGCGAATCTGCCTGGCAGCCTCCAGTCCATTCAACTTTGGCATATTGATATCCATCAGAATGATGTCATAAGCTTTTTTGGCGAGCGCAGCCAATACTTCCTCCCCATCGCCCACGACATCTGCCTGGATATGCAAATGATTTAACATCATCGAGATGACTGATTGATTCATGGCATTATCTTCGGCCACCAACACCTGGAGGTTTTCCCATTCCGAATCAGACCTTGTCGATGGAGTGTTTCCGGAGGGCAAGCTGTTGGATTGCCGACCTTCAGGCAGTTCGTAGGGAATCCTGACGTGAAAAATACTGCCGCCTGACTTATTGGACTCGTACCACAACCGTCCTCCCAATTTTCTCGTTAAGATCCTGGCAATGGAGATGCCTAATTCAGGAGCACCGAAAGTCCCTGTCCACGAGTGTTCATTGTCATCCATCGCCTGAAACATGTCGTCGCGCTTTTGGCTGTTGAGCGCAGTGTCACCATCGTAAACACTAAACAGCAACATCGGCATTTCAGTTGATTCGGCAGTGGCACTGGTAATGGTCAAAGTGATATTGCCGCCATCAGAGAACTGAACTGCGTTGCGCAGCAGGTTGGCCAGAATTTGTCGGGTAAGCGTCAGGTCACCGAACAAAATCAGTGGTGCTTTTTCTTCAATCTCGACTTTGAACTGCAATCCTTTGCGGGAGGCTAGTGGTTCGATTAAGCTGGTCATGTGATTGACCAACGAATCGACCGTAAATGCAACCGGATTGAGTTCAACCGCTCCGGATTCCAGTTTAGCCATATCCAGCAGGCCGTTGATCATTTGCAGCAAACTGCGTCCATCGCGAGCCATCTCCTGCAAATAGGCGCGTTGCTGCGCATCCGGACTACTCGCTTCCATTGCCTCTGCCAATTCAATGATATTGCCAAGTGGTGGCAGTAGATCGCGTCCGACATTGGCGAGAAAAACAGTTTTGGCATTGTTTGCCTCTTCAGCCAACTTGGTGGCCTCACTGTATTCGACGGTTCTTTGTTCGACCAGCCTTGTTAACTCAAGCTGCCTGATGTGATTGCGGCGTGTCAGGTGCCATACCAGCACTGCAATTACAAACGACAGTAAAACCGGCAACAGTACCTTGAACGCGGTTGTTTGGTAAAAATGCGGTTGGATATGCAGCTTAAACTGACTCACTGCTGCACTATCCAAATCCCGGTTACTGGCTACGCGCACCTGATAAGTGTAGGGCCCTGGACGTAGATTGCCAAATGAATCCAGTCCGTTGCTCGATACCCACTCATTACTGATTCCCAGCAAACGGCTTTGAAGCACCAACTGCCGGGATGGGTCGAGGTTGGAAACACTGATTTGAATAGTCAGGTTGACGGTTTCCGGAGGTAGAACATTGTTTGGCTGAATAGGGTAGGGTTTGCCGTTGACCCGTAATCCCGCCAATTGCACGGGGGGCAGTGGCGAAATATTACCTGGAATGTCCTGCCTTATGACTGCCAACCCCACTTGGCTAGCCGCCCAGATTCTGCCTTGATGATCCTGTAAAATCGACCCCGGTGTCACCTCCGTAAACCGTCCCCCCGACAATCCATCGTTATAATCAAATGCAATGGTTGGAAAGGGGTACAAATGCTCAGGATTGAGCAACGTATTCATGTGAATGCGCTGCACGGCAAAATTCGCCGGTGCCCATAAAAACCCGCCACCGGTATCCAGAAATGCGTTGAACTCATTGTGTCTCAATCCGTCTTGAATGCCGAATCTCCTTACCCTGTTATCTGGATCCAGCCGACTCAACAACGGTTTGGAGGCCTGATCTGGCCCACTGGAAGGGATAAATAAATTCAACCCATTACCTGTGCCAATCCAGATGCGCCCCCGCTTGTCCATGAGCAATGCACGCACTTCCCTGTCGGTAAGTTGGGATGCTATGTTAACCACTTCCCGACCATCATAGACATACACTCCACTAAATCTTGCTGCTATCCATAAATTACCGTCGGCATCGTACAAAAAGTCATTGGCCTCTTTGGGTACACCCAAGTCATCAAAAGATAGCCAGTCGATGGAGTCATCAGTAACTTTCACGATTCCAGAGCGCGAAAGAATAGCAAAGGTACCATCGGCAAAAAGCCGCATCCGGCGTACTTCCACCTGATCAGGGATGCCTGCAGGCTTCCATTCGACAAACGAACTGCCTTCCAGACGAAAGATTCCGAATTCCGTGCCAACGTATAAAATGCCCTCATGATCGAATCCGACACTGGTGAGTGCCCGACTTGTCAATCCATGGCTTTGACCGAAATATGCGGTGGATCCGTCCGGAGCGATGCGTGTCAGTCCGCCGTGAAAGCCAGCAGCCCAAATGTTCCCATCGGCATCCTTGGCCAGGCCGCGCGTGTCATTCAGCGCCAAACCGTGATCTACCGTGAATGCCCGTGCAGGTCGTTCACGGATGCGAAACAGCCCAACGTTACTGCCGACCCACAGGTTGCCGCTGTTGTCTTCGGTCACATCAAAGACAATATCGCGCGAATCATGCGATACGCCGCGCACCATTTCGAAGTTACCTTGTCGCCAGCGGGATAAGCCGGCATAGGACCCGACCCAGAGCGTGCCATCGCGATCGGTGTAGACCGACCGCACTCTGTTGTCCGGCAGACCATTGCTTTCGTCAAACTTGGTGATCACTCCGTTTCGCCATTGCACCAGCCCATTGCGTACGCACCCCACCCAAAATTCCCGCGGCTGATGATTGCCAAATAGCTGATCCTGAAAATCCCCGTAGCCGTCAGATCGGCAAACTCACGCCAGGCACCGCTTTCCCATGTATATAAAACAGTATCAGACGCCAAAAGTACCCGCCCCTGCGGACTTCGATGCAAAAGATGAATGGTTTTACCGGGAGTGCTTTTTGATATTTGATCGCCTTCAATAAAGTAGATATGTTTGCGATCGGCAAAGGCGATCCTGCCATCGCCAAAATCAAAAGGCATAGCGCTTAGACTTTCCATAATACCGTCACCTATGCGCACGGAAATCAAATGCTCGCCACCGACAGGCAACACCCATAGCCCGGTTGGATCTGAGAAAAACCAAACTCTGCCATCTGCGGTTTGCGAGATGTCACGAAAAAAACTATGCGCCAGGGCCACAGGAAAATCCGGGGTGAAATTGCGCATGGTTGCACCATCGAAGCGCACTACACCGTCATTGGTCGCAATCCACAGATAATGATCAGCCGTCTGCAACACCCTGCGCACCGCATTGTGCGGCAAACCACTGCCGGTGCCCCAATTAGTGAAATGCAGCTCCTCCAGAGAGGTTGTCGGCGATATGGCATTGCTGGACAGGCAGAAACCGAGGCTGCACATAAACCAGACCAGCCATAGACAAGTCCGCGAAAGGGGATAAAATTTGCGCTGCGTAATATTCAATTTATTTGATTAAAAGGTAGGTGGTATAAGTTGTATGCACCTGCTGCAAGTGAATTGCCCGATGGTTCTGCAACTTATTTTCTGGTCAGTCTCCCTAAAGATGGCATTGTGAACCGCTTTGCAAAATATCAAAAGATTCAGTTATGAGCAGCGTTTCAATTCGTAATATCGCCATTATTGCCCACGTGGACCATGGCAAAACAACATTGGTTGACCAACTTTTGCGGCAGGGTGGGGCGTTCCGTGAGAACCAACAGGTGGCTGAGCGGATCATGGATTCCATGGATTTGGAACGTGAAAAGGGCATCACCATCAAGGCCAAAAATACATCTGTTCACTGGCATGATGCCATCATTAACATTGTCGATACGCCTGGGCACGCCGACTTCGGGGCAGAAGTTGAACGTGTCATGAAAATGGTGGATGGCGTACTGCTGTTGGTGGATGCCTTTGATGGTCCTCAGGCGCAGACTCGCTTTGTGCTGCGCAAAGCATTGCAGCACGGGTTGAAGCCGATCGTGGTCATCAATAAGGTGGACCGCGAGAACGCCCGTCCTGACTGGGTGCATGACAAGGTGTTGGAGTTGTTTCTGGAGCTGGAGGCGAATGAAGAGCAGTTCAATGCACCTTTTCTGTATGCCAGTGCCCGCGATGGCTGGGCCTCCGACCGCATTGACGGTCCCCGCGAGAACATGGATGTGATGTTTGAAACCGTCATGCGCCATATTCCGCCACCCGTCGTTGAAGAGGGTACTTTCCGCATGTTGGTGAGCAATATTGACTGGAATGACTATGTTGGCAGAATTGCCATTGGCAAAGTTTTGTCAGGCGAGGTCAGCACTGGCGATACCGTTTACGTCATCCATCGCAGCGGCGAACGCGTTCGTTTGAAAATCACCAAGGTATTTGAATATGCCGGCACCAAGACCAACGACACCGGTCGTGCAGTTGCCGGCGATATTGTGGGATTGGCAGGGTTTGAGGACATTGATATCGGTGAGACCATTGCCGCTGATGAGTCTGCCGAACCTTTACCATTTGTGGATATCGATCCGCCCACCATCGAGATGGAATTTGCCGTCAATGACGGTCCTTTTGCCGGACGGGATGGCAAGCTGGTTACATCGCGCCAGATTCGCGATCGATTGATACGCGAAGTAAAAACCAATATCTCTATTTCCGTCCGCGACGCGGGAGAGGGAGGTAGATTTTTGGTAGCTGCCCGGGGGGGCCATGCAAATCGCAGTGTTGGTTGAGCAAATGCGTCGCGAAGGTTATGAGGTGCTGGTTTCGCGCCCATCCGTTATCACCAAAACCGAGAATGGCGTGCTGATGGAACCTTTTGAGACTCTTTGGGTTGAAGCACCGGAAGAGGATGTCGGTGGCATCATGAAAAATTTGGCAGGGCGCAAGGGCCAGGTGCAAAATATGCAATCGCATAATGGTCGCGTGACTCTGGAGGCTATTTTGCCTACCCGCGGACTGATCGGTTTTGAATTCGATTTGGTGAACATGACCAGCGGTCACGGTGTCATGAGCCATTTGTTTTTGCAATACCGTCCGTTTGCCGGGGAAATCGTTACCCGCCTGACGGGCACCCTGGTTTCGCTCGAACAAGGCACTGCCAAGGCGTACGCATTGGATGCGCTTGAATCACGCGGCAAGATGTTTGTGACTCATGGCGACGAGGTTTATTGTGGTATGATCATTGGCGAGAACCCGCGTCAACACGACTTACCGGTCAATCCCACCAAAGCTAAACAATTGACCAATTTCCGCTCCCAGGGTGAGGGCAAGGGCATCCAGCTGACCCCACCAGTCAAATTCAGTCTCGAACGCGCGATTGAATATATTGCACCGGATGAATACGTGGAAGCCACACCCAAGGAATTGCGTTTGCGCAAACGTATCCTGGATCCAAACGAACGCAAACGGGCCGAAAAAGGCAGAACAGATCGCTGATCTGCTGTTGGGGAGCAATCACGGTGCTGCCTTGGTTTTCAGAAGGTAAATTTCCGCTGTACCTCGCTCCAATGGCGGGGTTTACGGATGTCGTGTTTCGCGAAATCTGTAAGGAATACGGTGCTGATGTCATGGTTACCGAGTTTGTCATGGCCAATCGGTTTTTTGATCCCAGAGGACGCGAAACCGTGTGGCGCATGATCGACTTTACCCCGAAGCAAAGACCCATGGGTGTGCAAATCTTTGGCAGTGAACCCAAACGAATGGGGGAGCCGCAGCCCTGATCGCAGATCGCTTAAATCCGGACTTCATCGATATCAATTACGGTTGTCCAGCCCCCAAGGTGGTGGATCAGTGCGCTGGTTCTTCACTGTTGCGCGACCTGCCGATGTTACAGGCCATTGCCACCGCTGTAGTCAGCGCAGTGCCGAATCATGTTCCGGTCACCGCCAAAATACGGATCGGCTGGGATCATGCATCCATCGTTGCCCCTGAGGCCGGATTACGTCTTCAGGATGCAGGTATTCAAGCTTTGGCAGTGCACGGACGCACCAAGATGCAGGGGTACAGCGGCGATGCTGATTGGGATGTTATTCACAGAACCGCCGAAACGGTCAGCATCCCGGTCATCGGCAATGGCAGTATCACCAGCGCTGAGGACGTGAATCGTTATCGCCGATCCACAGCTGTTAAGGGTATCATGATTGGCAGAGCCGCCCTGGGTTATCCTTGGTTGTTCAGGGAAATAAAACACTCGCTGGCATCCGGCGAGTCATTGCCACCTCCGGGATTGGAGGAGCGATGGCGGGTACTGCTGCGCTACGCCCGCGAACTGATGGAGAATCCACCGCGCGATTCACTGTGGAATCAATTGCAATGGATGCGACCCAGATTGAAAAGTTTCACTAAAAACATCCCGGGCTCCAGGCAATTGCGCGCTAAACTTGAACAGGTAACCACCTTCGAGCAACTTCAGGCTGTCGCCCGGGAATCACTCGACAACGCTTCCGATCAAACAGGCTTTTGTATGACTGAAGGGCCGTCCTTACCTGCCACCCGGTGATACTGTCCGGTCAATTTGTCGCGTTCATACTTGGTGAACCCTTTCGCTTCCAGATTCTTGTTGTCCAGTTTCGAGCGGGTTGATCCGGGGGTGTGTTTTTTTACTATGTTCGGCGCAGTCAATACTTTGCGTACCGGGTTGCCGGAGATCGGATGTGTCAGCAAACGATCCTCATTCATGGATGCTTCCCATTCAAAGCGTTCTCCTATCGCCCCATCCGGCAGAATTTCCTCGTAAACATAGATCGGCATGGTTGCGATACTGTATTCATCTATTGGTTTTTCAAGCATCTCATGGATACCGCAAAAAAAAGTTTTTGTTTACTGCATAGGTTTTTGATTGGCATGGTCATCGTTTCCATGTGGTCCAAAAACAGACCACAACGCGACCAGCATCCCTGGCACGCCCAGACCGCACCCGAGGGGTATTATCCTCTGGAGGCTGTTGATTTTCTTGGTCGCCCGCTCACATTTTGTCAGGCAACCCAGGTGGTTTATCTCCATGGCTCCCAGTATTACTGAGATCCTGTTCGCCATGAATATGGGCGATCACCTGATGGCGGTGACCGATTTTTGCGACTACCCAGAAGAAGCCCGGGTTTTGCGCAGCGCTGGCAGAACTATCGGCAGAATGGATCAACCTGACTTCGAGCAATTCGCTGTGCTGCGTCCGGATTTAATTCTAGCCACCGATTTGACTCCTCCGGATGTCATCGCCCGACTGCATCAACCTCCGCGCATTCAGGTTGCCGGTCTGCGCCACGCCAGTCTGGAGGGTCTTTTTGCCGAAATAGCGTTTCTGGGAAGGATTACCGGTGTCCCGTCGCTGGCCGCTGGCTTGTTGCGGGATTTACGTGCCAGACGCAGTGCCGTCGAATCCGCAATTCGGGCCCTCAATCCGCAAACCCACCGCAGTGCCATCCTCTTGCTGGGTATCGAAGATGACTTACAACCGGGGTGGAGTCCCGGGGCCAACACCTGGCCCGATGATTTGTTATCCATCGCACAAACCGAGAATTTGGCGCGCCAGCTTGGACAAAGTTGGGGGCAGGTATCATTCGAGGCATTGCTAAAGTTTGACCCTGAGGTCATCATTGTGGGAGTAGGGGCTTCATCTGCGGATCAGCAACGCTTTCAGCAACAACTGCTGGCCATGCAGACACATCCCGTTTGGCGCCGACTTCAGGCGGTGCGCACCAACCGCGTCCACGCAATCCCATCCGAAGACCTTAACATACCAGGCCCTCGTATGCTCACAGTGCTTGAAGCTATCGCTGAAACCGTCTGGCCAGAGGCCTTTCAACAACAGGATTAACCACACTACTTTGCCAATGGTCCCAATCCAGAGGCTGACAGTCGTTGCATAATCTCCAAAATCATGCCGCTGCGATTCATGATGTAAAAGTGAAATCCGCGGAAGCCATGTGACCACAAGTTCCTGATTTGACGACAGCTCCATTCGATTCCCACTTCACGCAATTTTGCGTCATCCTCGCCGGCTGCATCCAACATGCGGTTTAATGCTTCCGGCAATACTTTGCAAAAGCGCCGTGCCTGCTTGGCAGACCTAATCGGCATCAAGCCAGGTATAATCGGTACTGTGATGCCCGCGCTCCGGCACTTTTCGACAAAACTTAAAAATACGTCATCGCTGTAAAACAATTGCGTGGTCAGAAAATGCGCTCCTTGATCGACTTTAGCCCGCAAAAAACGGATATCAGCTTCCGCAGACTCAGCTTCAGGATGCACCTCGGGATAACAGGCTGCACCGATACCAAATTCGGGATGTTGCTCACGGATAAAGGCCACCAACTCCGAGGCATAGGCAAACCCATCTGGATGCGGTTTAAAATCCTTGCTTCCTTTGGGGGGATCGCCACGCAACGCCATAATATTGCGAAATCCTTCGTCGCGATACTGTTGCAATATTTCGCCAATTTCCTGTCGCGAAGATCCGACGCAAGTCAAATGTGGCATCACCGTAAACCCAAGCTCATCCTTCAGTATGTGCGCATATCTGAAGGTGCGCTCGCGAGTGCCCCCTCCCGCACCATAGGTAATACTGACAAAATCCGGCTTAAACCATTGTCGTATGGCATGCGCCGTCTCAATGATCTGCTCGCCACCAGCCTCATCCTTCGGCGGAAAGAATTCAACCGACCAGACTCCACGCTCCCCATGTAATAATTCCTGCACCGAGCTGTTTTCCATAACGCATCAACTTATGCTGATATGATGATATGTCCAGCGTGAAAAATTGCGACTTATCAACAAATCGAATCATCTGACTCGGGCAGCGCTTGACCTTAGCAAAATAGGACGATAGAACACTATTTGTTAACCCCGTAAACAAAAGGTCTGTCATGTTCGCTAAAAGGATTTATGATGTTGCTGTTGTGGGTGCCGGTCCAGTTGGCTTGATCAGTGCGTTATTGCTGCACAAATCCGGTGCCAATGTTGTTGTTTTGGAAAGTGAGCCGACTACGGAAACACGCAGTTATGCCTTGGCATTAAACCCGGATGCGCTCGCGGTCATCAAGGAATTGGGATTACTTGATCAAGTGCTGGAAGAAGCACTGCAGGTTGAAACCATGCGCTTTCATATTGAGGGCAAGCATAAAGGAGACGTTCATATTGCTGGCTATGATGAAGCGTTCCCATGGCTTGCAGTGCTGGGACAGGACCGGCTGGAAAGTATTCTGGAGAATGCGCTTACTGCCAAAGGAGTACCCATTTTTCGCAATCACAGAGTCTGCCGCGTGGAGCAGGATTCGACAAAAGCGACCCTGTATGTGGACGAACTGGATGAATGCCTCACTGGATATGCTGTGGTGCGCATGGATTGGCAGGTAGTACGCAGTCATGAGTTTAACTGCTCCTTTGTTATTGGCGCTGACGGACACAATTCAGCAGTGCGCAGATCGTTGAAAACGGATTTTCCGGTGTTTGATCAAAGTCAACAGTTTGCGGTGTTTGAATTCGATACTAATTGGAAACCGGATGGACGGATGCACATAGCGCTGTCACAGGGCTTGACGAATGTGTTGTGGCCATTGCCCGGTGGATCCTGTCGCTGGAGTTTTGAACTGACTGGGGATGCCAAAGACATTTTTGCCAGCAGGGACAGTCGCGGCTCGCTCTATCACGGCAACAGAAACTTGAACGTTGCGGCGCTCAAGGGCTTGCTTGCAGTGCGCGCTCCCTGGTTTGATGGCACGGTCAATGGATTGTATTGGAGTACTGTGGTGAAATTTGACAAGCGTCTGGTCACCAGTTTTGGCCGCAACCGGGTTTGGCTGGCTGGAGACGCTGCCCACATCACCGGTCCCGTGGGAGTGCAAAGCATGAATATGGGGATTCTTGAGGCGGGCAATTTGACTGCCATCATCACCGATTGTCTGCGGGGAAAAAGAAGCGTTGCCGAATTGGAACTGTACGGCCGCGAAGCACTGGCGAACTGGGAAGTTTTGTCGGGGAACAATGTACGCATGGAAGCTGGTGCGCAAATGTGGCCGGAACTGCGTCCGTATATGCCGCGATTGTTACAATGCCTGCCTGGTAAACCGCGTGCCATTCAACGTTTAGCCGAACAAGTGCATGTGATGCTGGTGTGAAGGTTGACATTTTACGCATCGGGCCTTCAGCAAAGTTGCCAGCCTTATGGCAACTTGAACTATGGATACCATTAAATACCTCCTTCCCGAAGCTTCCATCCCGACCTCGTGGTACAATCTGCAGGCTGATTTTCCGCAGCCCATGGCCCCGGTCTTGCATCCAGCGAGCGGTGCACCCATTACGCCAGACGATCTTGCGCCTTTGTTCGCTCAGGAACTCATTGCGCAGGAAGTCTCCACCGAACGCTGGATTCCCATCCCCGAGGAGGTACGTGATTTGCTCGCTCAATGGCGCCCAAGCCCCTTGTTCAGAGCCCGCCGTTTGGAAAAGCTGCTGGATACTCCAGCCCGAATTTATTACAAATACGAAGGTGTGAGCCCGGCAGGTTCGCACAAACCAAATACCGCTATTCCACAAGCTTTTTATAACTATAAAGAAGGTATTCGCCGGATTTCCACTGAGACCGGGGCAGGGCAGTGGGGATCTTCCATGGCCATGGCCTGCGCGGCATTCGGCATGGAGTGTCTGGTTTACATGGTGAAAGTCAGCTTTCAGCAAAAACCTTACCGCAAAGCACTGATGGAGGCCTACGGCGCGCGTTGTGTGGCAAGTCCAAGTGCTGAAACTGAAGCAGGCAGGGCGATTTTGGGAACAATTCCCCGATAGCCGGGGATCTCTGGGCATCGCCATTTCCGAGGCGGTTGAAGTGGCCGTCAAAGATCCGCGCACCCGTTACTGCCTGGGAAGCGTCCTCAATCATGTGATGTTGCATCAGACAATAATCGGACTGGAAGCCATCGAGCAGTTCAAAATGGCTGAAGACTATCCTGACATTGTCATCGGTTGTACGGGCGGCGGATCCAATTTTGCCGGTATCGCCTTTCCATTTATAGGTGCCGGTCTGCGGGGAGGACCCAAACCCAGAATTCTAGCTGTGGAGCCAGCAGCTTGCCCATCTCTCACCAAGGGAAAATTCGCCTATGATTATGGTGATACGGCCAAACTGACGCCTTTGGTCAAAATGCACACCCTGGGAAGTACCTTTATGCCTCCGGCCTTTCATACCGGTGGATTAAGATA
Organism: Verrucomicrobiota bacterium; assembly: GCA_021208135.1. Taxonomy (GTDB): domain Bacteria; phylum Verrucomicrobiota; class Verrucomicrobiia; order Opitutales; family Oceanipulchritudinaceae; genus JAJOKB01. Next base: position 37,935 of record JAJOKB010000090.1, read on the forward strand.
CCACGGCATGGCGCCTATGGTCAGTCATGCGCTTGACCTAGGCCTAATTGAGGCCACACATATTCAACAACTGGAACTCTTTGCCGCTGGGCTGCAATTTGCCAAAGCCGAAGGCATTATCCCGGCCCCCGAAGCTTGCCACGCGGTGTGCGCCGCTATGAAGGAAGCCGAGCGCTGCAAACAAACCGGTGAAAGTAAGACAATCTTGTTCAACTTATGCGGACATGGTCACTTCGATATGCAGGCTTACACCGATTTCCTCGCCGGTAAATTGCAGGACTACGAATATCCCGAAGCGGAGGTCGCCATGGCACTATCTGGATTGCCAAATTTAGGAAATGTTTGACCTGGGCACGGAATTCGCTGTGAATTGCCCACTCTTAGTGCTGAACCATGCCAGAATCCAAGCAAGATAGCGACTCCAATCCAACCCAGAAGGGTTTGGACCTGAGCAGTCTGAGCAACCTTTCTCTAGGTCCCGATTGGGGTACCGGAGATACCAAAAAACAGGGCAACAAATACGCTTCGATGGATATCGATGCTGATTCTGGACGCCACCGCAATCGTGGGGCACCTCCACGCAGGGATCGGAGGGGGCCACCTTCCGGATCGCGCGGCGGTGCGGATGCCAGTGCGGATAGAGGCTTTCGCCAGGAGCGCGATGGCAGTGCCGATCGCAGTCGTGGCAGAGGCCGTGGCCAGGAGCGCGACCGCGGACAACAACGGGGTCGCTCTGATAACTACGCACCGTTTCGTCCAGTTGTCGAAGCTCAATTCTACCCCGAAGACAACGCATTCAAGGTCTTAACTCAACACCTGCGCACCAGTTGCCGCACCTACGAGTTGTTTGAGATTGCGCGCTTGATTCTGGAAAAACCGGAGCGTTTTGTCGCGGTCATTAAGTTGCTGCCCAACCGCGATGAACCGGAGGGTGTCTTCCATGTTTCCGTTCCCGATGGTTTGCCTTTTGAATCTGAACAAGAGGCATTACAACATGTTTTCACTCAGCATCTGGACAAGTTTTTCACCATCGAAGAGGTCGAAGTGGAACCACCGTCCGGTAGCTTCCAGGTTATCCATCGCTGCGGCTTCACCGGCGAACTGATTGCCCCGCCCAACTACCACAGGTATCAGGCATTGTGCCAGCAACACCACGCGCAAAATCTGGCCAACATGTCCTACGAACGCTTCACCCAACGCCTGGAAAGCATTCGCGACGAAGAACTGGTCAAAGCCTGGTTGGACAAAATGAAGAAACAGCAGCGTTTTACCCAAATTGTTGCTGAAGGCGAAACACCCAAAGTGCTGGATTCCCTGGACGCAGCCCGCTTGTTTCTGGTTACCCAAGCCAAGGACAAACTCATCAAAACCGCCCCGTCGTTGCGCGTTGGCGGCAAGGAAATTGCCGGACTGCCCGAAAGCAGTCGTATCCGCAAATCGATTGAATTTCTGCTGGGTCGCCAACAGCATTTCCCTCTTGATACCGCCAACCATTTGCGCGGACGCCTGCGCAGGATGAACTTCAATGTTTACAAACGTGGTTCCAAGGGCGTGTCTTACATTTGTGCCGTCAAGCGTCGCTTCCGCGAACCGAATGAAGTTATGGCTGAAAATCTGACCGATCTCATCGGTTTCATTGAAGCCCACCCCAAGGTCAAGGTAGGCGATTTGCCTCTGCAATACCTGGGCATTCAAGTTCCATCCAAGGATGAGGAATCCGAAGGCAAGACTCTCGAGCCCAGCCAAAAGGAAAGCCTCAACGCGCTGGTCAGAGACCTCAAGTATCTGATCCAAACCGGTTACGTTGTTGAATACAGCGATTCCAGTTTGTATGTTCCACCTGCAAAGCAGTCTCCGGTAAAGAGCCTGCGGAGTCGGATAAGGATGAGTCTGGCAACGAAGATTCGCAACAGGAGCAAGCTGTTCAGGACATTGAGCAAACTTCTGTGCCCGAAGAGCATTCTACAACGCCGTTGGAGGAGCCTGTAGCACCAATCGCGGAGCCAGTAGCGCCTGCCGAGGAACAAGCAACTCCAGTCGCAGAGCCTACGACTCACTTGGAAGAGCAAACAAACCAATCGGAGGAAACTCCGGTTACTGAAAAACCGTCGGGACTGTCGCAGTAGCGGCTTCCAGATGCTTCCCTTGCGGGCATTGGTTGCGAAACCATGCCTGTTGTTTGCGTACCAGCTTACGGGTATTTTGACTGATAAGCTCAAACAAGCTGTCGAGATCTTCGCTGCCACTCCTTAGAAACTTAAGAACTTCACGGTAGCCAATAGCTGCCGAGGCGGTTGGATTGGTTTCCAGTCCTTGTGCCTGTAACTCTTGTACTTCTTCGACCAGACCATTGGCTATCATGAAGGCCGTGCGCTGAGCAATGCGTTGCC
>JAJOKB010000069.1 GCA_021208135.1 Verrucomicrobiota bacterium
TCAGTAACACTAAGGCAACCCCGGCATAGATGGTGAATGCTGTTTGCTGTCTCGTGGTCCGGGTCAGGAAATTGTCATCCACGAACCCCAATTCCAAAGTCCACCGGGAAAATGGTTCCGGCATGTCAATACTGGCAATGCTCCCCACGCCTTCAGCAGAACTGTCAAAAACGCAGTTACTCCACGGGCTTGTAATACGTAGCCACAATTGCGTTTCTTCAGGTAAATGTTCCCACAGTGGGGAAAGCCATCGGGCAATACTCCTCTCCGACATATGCATGAGTATCGTGCCACTACGGGGAGTTTCATTGATGATGTTGATGTAGGACTCATCGACAAACTGGCGCCCAGCCAGCATCAGTATCCTTCCTCGTTCACTGCCGTTATCAGTACGCCAGTTACCCTGATAATACGCCTGAAGTAATGACTGTTGCATCTCAAATCTGCGCAAAAATTGTCGCATCCCCTGCGTCAATTCCTCGGGGAAAATTCCCGCGTCTCCTTCTAGAACCACCAACCGGCGCGCGAGAAATGCCAATTGTGTTGAATTCATCAGATTGCGGCGGCGGCTATCACCGCTGAAAAGCTCTCCCCAAACCTCTGCTGAACTGACAGGACCCCCAAAGAGACCAGCCTCTAACTCGTTGATGCGCAACAGAATCTGCAAGGCTCTGTACGACTCTGCAGGATTCAGTTCATTGCGCTCCAGTAAACCAGCCAGTTGAAGGGCAAACTGCTGCAATTGTACCGCGTCTGAGCGGTTCAGCTCCGTCGTGATTGCAGCAAACTGTTGCATCCAAACCAACGACATCGGTTCCTGCTCAGATTGCCCGGATAGATTCGGATAAAACAAAACTTCCGTCCAATCGGATGAAAATACTGGCATCCACTCCACCCACGCGGAGCCACTCCTCGAATTCCGCCAGATCCATCTCCCTCCGCCCCGGATCACGCAGATAATCCTTCCAGGAATTGGCCAACTCCTGCACCTGACTCACCATCTGCTGCCGATAGGCTGCAATCAACTCCTGACGGGCAATCACCCGCTCCGCCTGAACCCCCTTCATCAACAACCAGATCATCACCCCCAGCGGCAACAGCAACGCCAACACCATCAGTGCCAGCGCAGTCCGCAGCGGTTCCTGGGACTTCAATGAATGCGAGATCATTGGCCCTCCGTGTTGTTTAATTGGATGCTGTCCATAATCGACTCAAACTCCGCCAAGTACTCTTCCCAATCGGATTCCTGCGCTCTCAGCACCACCCAATGCAACTGGCGGTTGTGCACAAAGTAATAACGCTCATCGCGCATAACTTTGTTGCGGTCCATAAAGCTCCCTCTAACTCCCAAAGCTTCGACACCACCGATGGTACGCTGCAGAAATCCTTCTTCATTGTCTCGCTTGTAGTTGCGCAAAAATTGATTCAGCAAATTCACCTCCCGATTGATGACGGACTCCAACGACTCATCGCAGCACTCACCATGCGCCAACAACCAAATGGCCATGGCGTGCCCATCCGCAGAATTAAAAAAGGTTCTATGTTTCTGCTCCGCTGGGACTTCAGTGTAGGCTACCCACAATGGCGGCACCTCAGCTCTGTAACGCCCTTTTCCGAACTCAATCGGGTGCGAGGCTGAAAAAGGACGCTGCAGGCTCTGCTCCAAGTGCATGACGAATGTGTCTCCTTCGATCCGGATCACCCGACGAGGCACATCCCGCTCAACAATCACAGTGAATTGCTGGTAACTCTTTTCAGCGATCCGCAAGTCAGCCTCCCAAACCTCAACCGTGACGGAATCACCTTCGTGAGACTCCATCACCTGTTTCATAAGACTATAATGCACCGCGCCAAAAAAAACCTCCCGGTACCGCAACACTAAATCGGTAATGTTCACCAAAGGAAGAATCCAATAGTCTGGGCATCGTAAAAAACTTCTCTACATCAAATAAAATTTCCGTCCCCGGCATTTGATTAGTGGAAGCCCTGCCGTCTTCATTGCGGAAACTGACTTGTCTTCCCGACCAATCATAACGGATCGAGTAATTGTCCGAAAATGCCGTACGCCCATTGAAGCTGTATGGCCGGTACTGTTCCTCTCTTGTTGCAAACAATAACCGCCCAGCCATAACCTGATTGGCTATGACTACAAACAAGAATGATCTCTGATCCCAAACCATGCGACCATCCACTTCAGTTTTCTCCTTCCAAAATGTTCCATAACCAAAGGGCTCTCCAGAAACCGAATCCAATCGATAAAGAGAATACTCATGGTCCGGCCAGGGCACTTCACGAAAATTCGGATTCACCAGACTATCCACAAAGGCTCTTGCCCAGTCGTCCAAACCTCTTTCAGCGGCAACCGGATCGTCACGCAACTGTACAGCACGGCTGATTGCCTCCTCCCTGCGTCCCAAATCGTTCAACCACACTACCGAGTTGCGCAGCGCTTCAAGCCGAACTTGTGGAATCATTCCGCCCTCCCGGACAAGAAGTATCTCCACCATGCGCAAAGCTCCCCCTTGTCGCCAACCACCTCTGCTTGATACAGCGCCTCCTCCAACTCCAGGCTGGCCGCACTTCCACGTAGCATTTGGACTGAACTCAACGAAAACAAAACCACACAGATAACAGCAGCATAGCTTCCGATCTTGCGTGGGCGGGTGGCGCGGGTTTGGATAGTGGTCATGGTTTTTTTAGTTTCAGACTTGACGGACACCCCATCCACTTCAGGTCCTTCCGGTGGCAGTGGACGGCGATAATCAGGTTGGCGACGCACCTCTCCGATTGCAATCATTCCCAGCAATCCCAAAACAACCACCAACAACCACAACTTGCCAGAAAACTGGCTGTTGAGTTCCACCCACCACCCGGCATTCAGACCAATAACAACAGCCACAACGACGAGGGAGACAAGAGACACGAATTTCGCTTTCATGCCCCATAGTATCGCAGATGTTTATTACCGAATTATTACCAGATCATGATTTTTCCGGCAAATTTCCGCTCTTTCGCTCCTCAATCCAGCTGTAAAGCACCGGCACGGTGAACAGAGATAAGGATACAAATAACATGCCGCCAACAGTTGGCAGCGCCATCGGAATCATCACATCCGCCCCGCGACCCGTTGAGGTCAACACAGGCAACAATGCCAACACCGTCGTTGCCGTTGTCATCAGACAGGGCCGCAGTCTGCGCTCTCCTGCCATCACTGCCGCTTCCCGGATCTCCTGCACTGTCCGGGTGGCATTTTGCTCAAAGCTTTGACGCAGATAGGTTGCCATCACTACCCCATCGTCCACAGCGATCCCGAACAGAGCGAGAAATCCCACCCAAACAGCGACACTGAGGTTGATAGGCTGCAACTGGAACAGGTCCCGCAAATTCACTCCCAGTACATGGAAATTTAGAAACCAATCCTGCCCGTACCAGTAAATCATGGTGAATCCGCCTCCCCAAGCCACCAATATACTACTGAACACAATCAGGGTAATCAACGTACCTCTGAATTGCAGGTATAGGATCATAAAAATAATCGCCAGCGAAAGTGGCAGCACAATTGCCAAGGTCTTTGCGGCTCGTATCTGATTCTCATAAGTTCCCGCGAATTTCCAACTCACTCCAGCAGGAACTTCCAGTTCACCCGCTGCCAGCATAGCACTCAGATAGGCCTCGACCGCTTCGACCACATCCACTTCCGCCACACCTCTTGCCCCTCCAAAGGTTACATAGGCCACAGGAAATGAATTCTCACTGCGTATCATTTGCGGTCCTCGCACATACCTCAGTTCAGCAAGGTAACTAAGCGGCACAGGATAGCCGTAGGCCGTATCGACCAGCACCGCCTCAAGATCTTCGACCGAATTGCGCATCTCCCGGGGATAACGGACCCGGATCGGATAACGTTCACGGCCCTCAACAGTCATGCCCACCATCTCCCCTCCGATTGCTGTCACAATGGTCTGCTGCACTTCAACCACGCTGAGTCCATAGCGTGCAATGGCCTCCCGGTTGACTTGCAACTCGAAGTAAGGCTTACCCACAACACGGTCCGCGTTGACTGTCGCCGCCTCAACCTGCGGAACTTGCCTCAACAACTCCTCAAAGCGCACAGCCATCCGATCCAAAGTCTCCAGATCCGGGCCACTCACCTTCACCCCCATGGGTGCACGCATTCCCGTTTGCAGCATGACTTGGCGTGTCTCAATCGGCTGCAGTCGCGGAGCTGAGGTTGTCCCTGGCAGATGCGCAGCAGCAGCAATCTCCGCCCAGATATCTTCGGGCGAGCGAATGTGGTCACGCCACTGTCGATAGGGTCGTCCACGCGCATCCGGAATCAGATCACCCGCATGATCACGAACAAACTCGTTCGTTCGGCGGTCATACCGAAACCGCAATCGCTGTCCGCTGACATCAGTCTTATATTCGGAATGATACAGAATCACCGTTTCAATCATCGAAACCGGGGCAGGATCCAATGCCGTTTCTGCCCTTCCTATCTTGCCTGCCACTGTATGCACTTCCGGCACCGAAGCAATGGCCTGGTCCTGATACTGCAACACCTCTAACGCCTCTCCCAGCGAAGCATGTGGCATCGTGGTTGGCATCCACAGAAATGATCCTTCGTCCAACGCTGGCATGAACTCCCTCCCCAATCCGGTAAATTCGTGCGTCGCCCAAACCCAGGGTCCTGAATGCGTCACCCACTCACGATTACCTCCAACAGCTTCCAATCCATCAGGAATCCAGCGAAAGACCCGCTCAAACCCCAACCACACGGTGAGCCCAAACAACACAATCGATGCAGGCAGCAGCAAAAAAGACTTTCTTGTGTCTCAGCGCACTGCGCAGGAGAAAGGGGTACACCAGACTCAAAAGATAGAAGAGTCCAATTAAACCGCCCACGACTCCAACCACAAACAACAGATTGCGCAAAAAGTTGAACTCCGGCCCGAGTGGCTCCCATACAGTAGTCAGAAGCCATGTAAACAGCCCGGCAGCAATCAGCGCCGGTAAACGCGACACCCAGCCTTGTTTGCCTCGCTCTTTGATTTCACCTCGATCTCTTTGTCGCGATAGAAGCAGGTACAATACAGTAGGGATCACGGTCAAGGACACCACAACCGAGGCCAACAAAACAAAGGTTTTGGTGTACGCAAGGGGGCCAAACATCTTTCCTTCCGCTCCTGTCATCGTGAAAACAGGCAAAAAACTGACCACAGTCGTGCTAATGGCAGTAATCACCGCAGAGCCCACTTCGCCCACAGCTTTTGCCACAACAGCTCTGCGCGGCTCATCCTTGTCAGCTTCCCGCAGATGCTTGAGCAGGTTTTCCGTCACAATGATCCCCATGTCCACAATGGTTCCAATCGCAATCGCGATTCCAGCCAGTGCCACAATGTTGGCGTCCACTCCAAAATGCTTCATCAGGACAAATGCCAGCAGGACAGAAAGCGGAAGCATTGCACTGATCACCAGCGCGGCACGCAGGTGCATAACCATCAAAATGACAACAATGATAGTTACCAGTATTTGTTGTATCAGGGCAGCATTTAGTGTTCCCAATGTTTCATGTATCAGTCCGGTACGATCATAAAATGACTCGATGGACACCGTGCTGCGCGTCAGCCACTCCGGCCAATCTTCCATCGGATGTGCTCTAAGCCAAGCCAACCAGCTTTCCTGTTCAGGCAAACCCTCTGCCGATACAGGACCCAGTCCGTGCCGCTCGCCAAACGCTTCAACCTCAGCAATGCCGACAACTTCCCAATGGATCCAGGCCTTCGATGGCATTCCAGGAGACAACTCTTCAATCTTTCGCTGAACGTTTCGCAGAGCTTGCAGCGGATTGTATCCCTCGCGTACCACCACAACTCCACCAACCGCCTCTGCTCCACCTATGGTCAACGCACCCAGTCGCTCGCCCGGCGCTCTAGTCACGGTGGCTACATCGCGCACCAGCAGGGGGATGTTGTCACTGCCGCTGCGGACCACTGCATTCTCAATATCTTCCAGTGCCCGAACAAACCCAACCCCTCGGATCAAATACTCGACTCGGTTGATTTCAGTGCTCCGGGCCCCAACATCAAGATTGCTGTCACGCACAGCAGCTACTACTTCTCCTAGACTCACTCCGTGCAACCTCAACTGATCGGGATTCACTTCTACCAGATACTCGGAAATCATCCCCCCAATCGAGGCCACTTCACTGACCCCCTCTGCCGACTGCAATGCGTAGCGTACAAACCAGTCCTGAATACTGCGCAACTCCTGCAAGCCCCAACCACCAACTGGTTGCCCTTTCGGATCACGGCCTTCCAAGGTGTACCAATACACCTGCCCAAGAGCGGTCGCGTCTGGCCCCAATGCGGGATTAACCCCGTCCGGCAAAGTTCCAGCCGGCAAACTGTTCAACTTCTCCAGCAATCTGGATCTGGACCAGTAGAACTCAACATTCTCGTCAAAGATGACAAAGACCGAAGAAAATCCAAACATCGACAGACTCCGCACCTCCTGTACGCCGGGAACTCCAAGAAGAGCGACCGTTAATGGATAGGTCACCTGATCCTCAACGTCGCGCGGAGAACGCCCAGGCCAATCCGTAAATACAATTTGTTGATTTTCGCCCAGATTAGGTATGGCATCCACCGGAACCGGATCCCGCGGCAACCAGTCAATATTCCAATCAAAGGGTGCCACAGCCATACCCCAGATAACACCAATAACGGTCAAGATCGTCACTACCAGTTTTTGCTGCAGCAAAATTTCGATGTATTTACGCATCACTACTTCCTAATTTAACTGCTCCAAAACATCGCCGCACCGAAGCATCATGGACCCAAAATACGGGTTGTTTACTCGTTCCCCGCTCTGCAACCAAGACCCGCCCTTATCTCCATCCACCATCGGACAATAGGCCAGATAAGCCTTTGGCAGGTGCTCGCCTCCAAATTGTCGATAAAGCATCTCGACTTGGTTATTTAATCTTTGCAAATGCGTCCTTACCTTACCTACATTGACATCTTCTCCAATCTGCCTGAGCACAGTATCCATACTTTGATATATCTTCATCCAGGCAACATGTGCATCTCCGCGCAGACGGTGCTCCCCAACCGAACGCAAGCGCTCCCGTACCGCATCAATCGCATCTGCTGTCCGGGACTCGCTGTCAGCAGCTAGTGCCTCGGTCAACCGCAAATAGGCCTCAGCCAATAAACGTACATCCTGCCTGAAGGCATCATCAAGATGGTCGCGATACGAGATCACCACAGACTTCTCTGAATCCGATTGCTCAACATGCTGTTTGTCTCCAGGCGCCATCATGCTCGGGCGACCGCGTATTTGCAGTTCACTATCGATTTTGAACTGACCATGGGTCACAACCAACTCACCTTCACGCAACCCGTCCTTCACGTGATAGAACTCGCCATAGCGCCCCCCCAGTTTAATGTCCCTGGCCTCAAAGGTAGGCCTCTCCTTATCCGTCAACTGCACATACACAACAGCGCGCCGCCCCGTGATCAATGGTGCTGTGGTCGGTATCACCAATGGTTCCCCTCCTTCCTCTGCAGCAGGCACCTTAACTACCGCACTAGCCAACATTCCCGGACGCAACTCATGGTTCCGGTTGTCCAGGGCAACACGCACCCTGAGACTGCGCCGTTCAACATCCACAACTGGATCAACAAACTCAATGATTGCATCACCCCTTGCATCAACCACACCTTGAATGCTGACTTCCACCGCCAGGCCAGCACTCAACCCAGATTGTTGGGACTCAAATACTTCAAACAGTCCCCAGATCCTTTTGAGGTCGTTGACGCGATACAGAACATCACCGGGCTCCACATATTGACCAGCATAAACAAATCTCTCCAGAATCACCCCATCGCTCTGTGACAACACCGTAAAATGGGTAGCCGCTTCCTCAGCTTTTTCCAGTTCTCTCAACTGCACCTCGGTCTGCCCCAACAAAAGCACTTTTTCCCGTGCAATTGCTGTTTCACGGGAGTCTTCCCCAGTGCGTCGAAGGGCCTGCAATAACTCCTGATGCACCGAATGCATTTCAGGACTGTAGATTTGAAACAGCGCTTCCCCTTCCCTCACCGGCTTCCCTGTGAAGTCCGCCTCCAGACGCTCCACTCTACCTCCAAACCGCGCACTGATTTCAGTGTACTTGGTTTCATCTACAGCAAGCCTTCCTGGCATACGTACCTCAGCATGCACCTGCTTTCGGCGCACAGGCACAGTCTGCACTTGCAACAGGGCCACTGATCTCGGACTCAAGGTGAGTCTCGGTAAATCAGCGTCGTCCCCGTTGCTGTCATCATTCGCCATCGGTATCAAATCCATAGCACAAATGGGACATTTTCCGGACTGCGGCTGCCGTACCTGTGGGTGCATGGAACATGTCCATACTTCTGCGGCTGCCTGGACCGTGGATCCACCATGCTGGTGACCTTGGTGTGCGTGATCATCGCGCTTGTCTCCAGACAACCAAAACCCCAAAAGAAAGGCCGCGATGGCGATCCCAACTACAGTTGCCCACAATTTAGTATTCACTTTTTTCATATTCAAAGGGTCTCGCTAATTGTTCCCAATCTGCATAACGTCGAAACAGTTCCGTTTCCAAATTCACCTGATCCAGTCTGAGCTGAACAAGAATTCTCAGGACTTCCAGCAGTTCCTGAAAGTCACTGATCCCTGTTCGATAGCCGGCTTCAACCGTCTCCCAAACTTCCTCAGCTCTCGGCAATAAAATCGCCTGATTCAAATGCTGCCTTCTGTGCGCTTCCCGCAGCGCGTTATATCTCTGATTAAGTTCTGACTCAATCGCATTCACTCCACTCAAATAAGAATATTCAGCCGCTCGAAATTCCGCCGCAGCCTGCCTGCGCCCAGCCGAATAACGTCCTCTCCAAAGCGGCAAATTAATGGATACCATCGCCATCACTTTCATCCCGCGCCATCCCCCGGTTGTCCATGTACTCCACCCCCAACCATTAGATCGGGTCTGCTCTCGCGATTCGCCAGTTCTCTTTTGTCGCTCGCTATCCGAACCTCATTGGCACGCCGCAAAACCTCCGGATGGGCGCGCAAACGCGACCGCGCTTCATTCAACCGAACTTCAGAATAGTTCCACTCCAAGGATAGGTCCTGCAATTCCAGTTCAGCCTCCACTTCTCTACCCAACTGGGCATTCAGTGCGGCCCGGGTGGCATTAACGCGGTCCTGCATGTTCTCAATCTCCACGGCGTTGCTCGCTGCCTCCATCTTCAATCGTAACAGGTCTGCCCGGCTTGCTGTACCGCTTTGAAACCTGCGCTCTGCCACTTCGTGCAGATCCTCAAGCAAGCGGGCATTTTTTCTCAAGTAATTGACCGAGCGAATCACAGACAAATGTTCAGTGTAGGACCGTAGGATCCCGGCCCTGATTTGCGTGGCCAAAAGCTCCAACTCGTACTCCGCTCCACGCGCTTCCCCCACCGCTACCTCTTTCCGTAATCCCCGCTTTCCTAAACCAGGTAACATTTGCGATATCCCAATGCGTTGCCGGGTGTCCATGCGTTGAATAAAATACCCGTACCTGATTTCCGGGTCCGGTAGCGCTCCTTGCTGTATCACACGCTCATCCATGGCCTGCGCCCGGTACCAGGCAGCTCGCATCTCAGGATTGTTGGCATAAGCCTCGCGAATCAATGCCTCTAATTGCCCGCTCCTAAACTCCAGGCCAGCGGACAAAAAAAACGGGCAGTATCCACAACAGACAGACCACTCCATGTGCTCTACACAACAGCTTCATACCCACTTCAACGCTGCATGCAGCATCACCCCTCAGATTTTTTTATTTTCCAGCCTCTCCATTAAGCGCTTGCGAGCCCGATAGATGCGCGTCTCCACTGCCTTTTCTGTCACTCCCAATATTTCCGCACATTCCGCCTGACTGTGATCCTCCAAAACATACAACACGAAAGGTGTGCGCAACGCATCCGGCAAATCACGAATCTCCCGCTCGAGTTGACATTGAAGTTCACCCGCCATTGCCGCCTCACCTGCGTCAGCCGAGTCATCGGCACAATGATCCAAACTGACCATTCCGCTTTCGCCCGATTCCAAGGGAGACCAAAAACTCAGCCACCGCCTTCTTTTCTGACGACGATGATAGTCTCGACACAAATTAGCCGTAATCGCAAACAACCAGGTGGACACCTTTGCCTGCGGTCTGAAACGGGCCGCATGACGATATAAGCGTACAAAGGCTTCTGACACAATTTCCACTGCATCCATCTCATTGCCAACCGATCGCATGGCGAATCGGAATAGCGGATCACGATAACTCGCCATGATCGCACTCAAGGCGCGATCATCGTCTTCAACGGCAATACGCTGCAGCAACTGATAATCAGCGTCCATTGATCAACTTCACTGCGGCTGACTCAGGGAGGTGGATGCAATTCTGCGCAGTTCTGCCTGTTGCTCCCCTGGCAACACTTCCATAACCGCAAAATATCGCCGAATACTGATCTCCTGCAGCGCACCATGGATTTGATGCACTTCCTTCACCTTTTCAGCGATTTCCTCGGTAAAGGAATCTTCATGTTCCAGCAACATGGCCAGCTCACGCATCACACTTTGAAACTCAAGGACCAGAGGTTTCCGGGCCCTCTCGAAACCAGTGTCAATCGCACGCGCCAGTTCAAGTTGCTCGGGAGATAAATTCAGTTGCTCGAAAAAGGGCACCATTTGGTGTGATGAATGTCCCTCGCTTGGTTTTAACATCCACCGCAACACCAACAAGCTAGACCCAATTGCGGTCAACGTCACCAATCCCAATATAAACACCGCCTGCATCCATACTTTCAGGGAGATTCTACGCTCTGTAACCATAGTCAACCTCCGCAATTAGTGATGAGCTCCTGCGATGAAACACTTATGAAAGCACTCCATCGTTGATGTGTCCGATAATAAACTGAACCCCAGCGGATCCTCAACCCGCACCGCCGTGGAACCCTGATCCCTGTCCCCGGCCACAACAGAAGTCACCGTGCCAACCATAACAGTCACTATCAACAGCAACAGTGCAAACTGCGGATTCGCAGCCATTTGCAACGCTCCACGCCACCATTCCACTCCACGCAACGCACGAATTTGGTCCACCCGTTGAAACACCCGCGTGTCAATCGAATCTACCCCATAAACCCATTCCTTGCGCTTCAATGCCTCCAAGTACTGATCCAACTGCTTCTCATTCATAATCGGTATAACGCCACACCTACTCTAATCCCTCAACAATTTACAGACAGTCGCTTAACAAAACTCGACATCTATTCCCAAACGGAAAGCAGACATCCCTGCCCGCCTTCGGCATCCACCGGCTTGTAGACAGTCACCCACTCGGGCCACGCCCGGTTTGTGGACAGTCACCCATTCGGTTACCTGCCCGATTGGTGGACAGTCACGTATTGGGTGGGGGGGCGCGGGCACGGGGATAGTTGCTCTTTGTATTAAAATTGACTCACTGCGGGGCCATGAGCCCGGGTTTCACGCCCGCTTCTCGCTCCAAATCCTGATATCCGTAAACGGCAGAGCCCGCCGGAAAGCTCCTGACTTCCGGTGGGCATGGGGAGGGGTTGTGCTTTTTTCTACAGGTACAGGGCGCTCGCTTTGCCCACCCCCTGGTAGTGGCTGCGTCCGTGCGCCGCAGCCTGCTCTTCCAGCGATTGGCGACTTCCTGCCCGGTGGCGGTAAATGCGCTTAAATCCTAAGATCTGTTCCCAGCTCTCCGGATTGAGCCCCATGCGGCGCAGCACCTGCGCGGTTTCCTCCTGCAGGCACCCCTTCCCCTCACGGCTCAACCGTCCCAAATCCTCCAGCAACGCCACGTACTCGCCCAGAGTGATTTCCTGCACCGGCCACTCCACCTCCGCAAAGATCTCCTCCAAAGGGCAGAGACTCTCACTGAGCCTCACCGCACGCCCTTCCAACGCCTTATCCATCGGCGTGCTCCACTGCCCCGACAGCCCCGCTCGCAGACGGTTGCTGATCGCGGTATGGTGGCTCCGCAGCAAATCCAGCGACGCTCCCGCCCGTACCGGGTTTAAGTCCACATAACTCATCGCCATCAGCACCGCTCCGCGGTCCTCCAGCTTCAGACTGTGAAACCGGTCCTGCCAGAAGTGACCCTTGCAACCGTCCTCCTGATTAAACTTCTTGGCGATCACTTCATTGGTTCCTCGCTAATCTCCGTTGAAGAAGGTTGAAAGGCGTGGTTGGAGAAGTCAATCTGCGGACCATGGAGTTAAAGACATTGTTTCATCAGTTGTTGGGATTGGGCGAGAGTTGGGAAGTGGTATCACTTGCAGTGGATCGCTCCAGTGGGACTGTGGAAATACACATTCAGGAAAGTTCCCGGTTTTGGGAACTGGGGGTGAAGTGTGCTGAAAGTGGCGATACAATGGTACCTTACGGTCACGGGGCCCAGCGTCGTTGGCGGCACTTGAATATATTCGAATATCGCTGTGAGATCGTGTGCGCCCTGCCGCGTGGACGTTGTATGAGTAGTGGGAAAGTCAGTACAGTCCGTGCACCGTGGGAGGGACTGAGCAAGAGCTTCACGGTTGCCTTTGAATCCTTTTGTCTGTTTCTGGCAAAGGAGATGCCGATGGCGCAGGTTTCGGCCTGTGTTGGGGAACATCACACCAAATTATGGCGGACGCTGAAACGCCATGTGGTGAAGGCCCGTCCGAACAAGTCGATGGCGGATCTGCGCGTGCTCGGATGCGATGAGATGTCGATTCGCAAAGGGCACAATTACGCGACGGTTTTTGCGGACCTGGAGAAGCGGGAAGTGATATTTGCCACAGAAGGCAAGGATCAGAAAACATGGAAGGTGTTTGGGGAGGATCTGGCCAAGCACGGCGGCGACCTCAAAAGGATTGAGTACGCCTCAATGGATATGAGCGGTGCCTACAAGGCAGCAGCCAAGGAATATGCCCCGCAGGCAATCAAGGTCTTTGATAAGTTTCATGTTATCAAGCTGGCCAATGATGCCCTTGACCAGGTGCGCCGTACGGAGTGCCGCAATCACCCGTTTTACCGCCACCAGATGAAGAACACCCGCTACCACTGGTTGAAGAATCCGCAGAAACTCGATGAGCAACAACAGCAAAAGCTGGATGCGATAGCGAAAATGAATCTGAGCACTTCGAAGGCTTATCAAATGAAGCTCAACTTGCAGGATGTTTACCGAATGGAGGATCACTTGAGGGCGCACCGCGGGATGAGGGCCTGGATCAGATGGGTCAGGCAAATCGCCGCTAAAGACGTCTATCTCAAGCCAATGCAACGCCTTGCCGCAACCATTGCGGAGCACCTTGATGGAATCCTCGCCCACTGGCAAGACAAGGTGACCAACGCCTTTATGGAAGGCCTCATGAGCGTGTTCTCAGCCACCAAACGCAAAGCCAGAGGATACCGCACTTTTGCAAACCTCAGAGCCATGCTCTACTTCACCGCCTCAAATCTCGACATCCCATGTGCCGCCTATTTCAACGCGAAATAGCGAGGAACCAAAATTTAGCGGTTTGTAAATTTACCAGAATTCACACTCGCTGAAAATACCCATTTGCTTCTTTTTAAGTGCCATTTTGCGCATAACTCAGACTGGAAGTACTTGATCCCCAAGACCAAAAAAGTTTGATCGAAAGCAATAAAGTACGTTGCTAAATCAGCATCATGGTTGACCGACCACGCAAATACGGCCTGATTTTCCTGCAATCTGTTTTATTATGGAGCAGGTTCAGTAGACAATTTCGCGATCCATTGCTTTCAGTTCACCATTCCCGAAAAAGCCTGAAGAACTAAACCCCATCCGCACGCCTTCAACAGAAAAACAGGGGGACTGCATTCGGTATGGTGGCGCTACGAATCCTGCAAGAGACGCTTTGCTTCCTCAATTTGAATACCCTTGGAAACCAACACCGCAATGGCCCGATCGAGTTTTGCATTCTGCTCAACGATTTTATCCTCCTTTTGCGCGATGATACCCTCCTTCTCTGCAATAATATCCTCCTTTTCCGCAATAATATCCTCCTTTTCCGCAATAATATCCTCCTTTTCCGCAATAATATCCTCCTTTCTGGCAATCAGATCCTCGCGGTAGGCGATGGTGCGTTCGAGGCGTTCGAGTTCATTGAGGTAATCTTCCTCGACCTGCATTTTGTCGCGAATTGCCGGTTCGGAGACTGCCTTCATCAAGCGGCGGATCACCGGCTGAAATCGTTCCGGGTAGTCGTCATCGCAGATACTCAACACTTGCAGGCTGGGTGGTTCCGCTTGCGTTTGATCAAATAATCCCAGCAAACGCTCCAGATCGGTCTGACGACTCGGTTTGAGCAGTGGTATCTGCACCACGATACTGTCGTGGGTCAGGCTTTCGATGAATTCTTCACGCGGACCGGTTATCACCTTGCCCGCCATGTCCCGGTATTCGCGGGTAACTCTAATGACCGGTTCGCGGATATAATCCAGTTTGTGCCCAAGCAAATAGATGCTGAAGATAGGCAAAGCACAGGGTGCTTTGAGCGGGTCTTCGCACACGTTGTTTTCCGAGGCATACTGCTGCCCCAAATACTTGCGGAAACGCATGATGTCAGTCGCGTACTTCGCCTTTTGGATCTCAATGATCACCAGTTTCTCCGTCCCGTCCTTCGACCGGATGCGGGCGGCAAAATCAATGCGGAACACTGTCAAACTCTTGCGCTCAATATCCGTGTTATGTTCGGTAGGCCGCAACTCCAGATCAACCACCTCCTCATCCATCAGCACACTCAAAAAAAACCGCGCCACTCGATTATCGTCCAACAGGTACTTAAAGGCACCGTCATAGATCGGATTGGCAATGCGTGTTCGTTCAGATTTCATGCCTGATCATTTTTCGAAATCAATCATTCCTGTCAAGTTTGTGCTTAGCTTTTCGCACGAAGTGACCAGATTGTTTGGCTGGCCCCTTTCGAATCAAGCCGCCCTTGTTGGGCTACACACTGAGGCCGAGCCTGATTCGCTGCATGAACCTGGAACTTAATCCTGCAGAGTCACTTGCAGGCGGAGAAAGCCGCGGGGCCCTGGGGTTTGGACTTGAACCTCTTGAATGCCTGGGATGCCGTTGTTGGCACCATGACCTTGCCAAACCGGTTCAGTGCCCCAATCATTAAGATCGGTACTGAGCCAAACGGCATAAAGAATCGAAGGATCGTCAATTCGATGGAAGCTGAGTTGAAGGCCCAGACCATCGGGAGAAAGGCTGGCCTGCATTTGCGGCAGCAGGTCCGCGGCAGGAGTAGACTTAGTGCCGCCCAAGGCATAGCGCACGAGGTTGACGACACCATCGGTGACATCGGTGGCATCTCCCACGATTGCGTTGGATGCCGCCCAATTGGCGTATAGACTCTGGCCATCGGTGGGCTGGACTTCAATTTCAAGGTCAAAAATTTGCCAAGTGACATAATCGCCGTCAGTCACAGTGAGCATGATCTCAAATGTTCCGCTTTCCGTGGGTGTACCACTCAACTGAGCACTACCGTCTCCGTTTTGTGTCAGAGTTATACCAGAGGGCAAATCATTACTGTTAACGGCGAAAAAACAGACTTGCGGCGTCAGTATCACTATCAGTGGCAGTGATGGCATAAAGGTAAGGTGCCCCTGCCTGCGCCGTGACAACCGGTTCGGAAGTAAACAGAGGGGGGGATCAATGGCCCCTGGCTTTCTGCCGTTATCTTCAAATCATCGATATTGAATCCATAGGAAACCTGCGTGTTATCTGTTTGTAACTGGAAGCGAATAAAGACTTGGCTGCGATTGTTGGCCGCTGACGGCAAGTCAATGGATTGCTGCGTCCAGGAACTATCATTGAAAGCAGAGCTGTTCTCCCAGATTTTTTGCCAATTGATGCCATCCAGAGAATAATGAACGCGGGCGTCATCTCGGTGGCGGTTGTTGGGATTGCCGCTCAGAAGGTAAGCCAACCCGAGCCAGCGCCTGTACTCCAGGCGTACATTGGTGCGGTTAACGGTGCTGAACGGCGGCAAGGTTGCGGTAATATTGATATTATTTTCGTAGTTACCATTCAGGTAAGTACCCAGGACTTGTGAACCGACAAAAGCACTGCCGGGACCACTGACCGAGGCCTGATTGGGCACACCCACCTGCCAGGCACCGGTTAAGGACAAACCATCAGCGGATTCAAACGTATTGCTGTACAGAACATGGATCCCAGTGGCGCTGCCTGAGATCGGCATCAGGAAACCATTGGGCAAAATGGATTCAGTCCCATCCGGAGCACGCACTACGACGTCGTAAAAACCGGGATCAATCCCTTGAAGATCCATGTGAAAGTCGATGCGGTCACCGAGCGGGATAACCCGGTACGCCTGGACAACCGGCGAACCTTGACGCCTGAGGAGAACATCGCTACCCAGGACAAATCCGGCTCCCTGAACTGACATAGGCACATTGTTGAGTTCAGTACCTTCGGCTGGCGTGATGGCGGCGATTGATGCCGGGGTGGAGGAGGCGGAAACCAAACCCACTCAGGCCAACGAGAATGGTTGAGGGCAGACCACCGCTCAGATTCCCCTTGTGGGTGATCTGAACGGTGTAAGTGCCGGCAGTCGGTGCTGAAATAAAAACCTGTTCAGCCGGATCGGTAAAATTATCTCCAGTTGTGGCATGGGCATTGAATAAACTGGAGTCAAAGGGTGCGGTACTCCCCTGCCCTGTAACGAATGGCAACACATAAGGATGATAAACCTCACCTTCAGGGCCGATGACGCGCATATCCAGATCGTTGACTAACCGAGGGCTGCGATCGGTACTATCGCTGACCAAGGCACCACCGGGAACATCAAGCCAAGCCAAACTGACCCGAACGGGTTGAGTTCCATCGCTGACGTATTGGTAACTCCACGTCTGTCCGGGCATTAAGCGTTCTTCACGCAACACACGGGCGTACGAATTTTCGGCGTGAAAACGCAACTTTTGCCCCGATTTGTGCACATTGACCACACCCCACCCGAAGGTGTAGTCCGGCCCCGGATTACCGCGATCATCAGCGGTATTCATCAAAAGTGCCTTATAAGTAGAAGAGCGGAAAAAATGACCCGGGAAGCGCTGACGCACGTAGTCGATCAAGAGCAAAGCACTGCCCGCCGCATTGGGGGAAGCCATGGAAGTACCTTGCCAACTGGCTGTACTGGATGTGCCCGTGGTGGACAACACCCCTACCCCATTGGCGACAAAATCAGGTTTGATTCTGCCATCCCAGGTTGGACCTCTGGAACTGAAGCTGGCGATATTGCCACCACTGGTGTAATTGCCATTGGCATCGCGCAAAACGTCGGTGACCGCACCGATGGTAATGACATTTTTTCCGATGGGATTTCCGCCGCCCAAGGTTTCAAAGCTGGGCCCACTATTGGAAGCGGCATAAAAATGCACGTAATAGGGAAAATCCCGCAGGACCTGATCAAAGCTCCTGGATAAAGCGGTGTAGCGGGTATTGGGCAGCTCCGTGCCCAAGGAAGTATTGCCAATGACCGACTTCATTTGCAGCTCTCCAGTAATGGGATTGAGCCCATTGTGCAGCTCACCTGGAAAACGCATACCATAAGTGGAGATATGACTGGTGCTCTGCTGAATCAAGGAACGAATCCAGGCCCTGGGTGCCATACCCAGCAAACGTGAATCGTATCCCCAGGCTGTAACTGTGCCGGTGACATGAGTCATGTGATTGCGATTCGCATTGTCATACCAGGGGGTCTCCTTGACCAGAATCCTGGAGCCGCCGTTGTCCGGTAATTGAAACTCCAGATGCTCGTGAATTTCGCCGTGATCGTTGATATTTACATACAATCCGGTTCCGTCGATAGTGGCTCCCACCGCCGGATCAAAATCAGCATTCCAGCGCACCAGATGCGCTCCGGTGGAAATAGCAGCTTCGATGTTAGCGGTGAAAACATACAAGGGCTCACCCTCATCAAAGCCAATCAAGGCGTAACCTCTGCCGTGGGCATCCATACCTCCGGTTGAAATACCCAGGGCGCGGGCGCGATCCAAAACAAGTTCGCGGTGAACCATATCGGCTTCCCAAGCCCATAGTCTGTATGTCTCAACTTCATGATCAGCCAAGTCGTGTCCAAACCAAGCGCGTTGAGCACGTAATAAGCCATGGAATTGACGGATCTCGGTCACATCAACATCAGGAAAATCCTTACTTATACGCGCGTAGGCCCGTTCAAGGCCTTGGGAAGGTTTAGCCTCGGAGGTCGCAGCATGCACCGCAACAGGTTGAGCAGACAAAGCGCTGGTACCATCCAATATCAAATACACAGAAAGGATGATAAAAAATACCAAAGCAGGGGTAGACTTGATTGACATATTTTTTAAACGAAAAACACACTCATACAAGGAACGTAACTTATTGAATACCATTACTATGCACACAAAGCATCCAATTTCCAGCGAATTTCATTTTGACAGTACAAAAAGCCGCTCTCGACACACAAAAAAGGGCTGATTGAATGCGCTTTGTAGTAATTTTCTATTCTTATTTCCATGAGTCTTATCCACGATCAAATTGAATTTCACAATGTGGCTGCGCTTGAGCCAATGAATGGTATGCCGGGATTATGTCCGGTCAGATTTCCGCGCCAACTGCGACCTGTTATGAACAAGTATGCGCGCACGGTTCCAGTGGACATGGCGGGAGTAGAGTTGAGGTTTGTAACCGAGTGTCCACAGACCAGGGTAGCGTTCACGGCTCATGCCGGCGAAGTCATACTCAATATCTTCTGCGGCAATTTTCATCAGCGTGAGTTGCGCATCGCTCCGGGCACAACGCATGTATTACAATTGGAAAAGTCTCCATGGTTTTCCAAGGTCGATGTTCCGGCTCTTGGATTGGGAGGATTCAGTCACAAAGTTTGGCGCATTCAGGTAAGCTATGGTACCATGAGCTACCTGGGGATTGAGACCTTCAGCGATGCCTTGCGGCCCCCTACTGATGCGGAAAAGCCGCGCTTGCGTTATTTGGCCTTTGGTTCGTCAATCAACACACTCGTACGCTGAGGGATATCCCTATCAAGCGGCACGCCGCCTGAAAGTGGATGTACTGAACAAAGGACTTTCCGGTTCGTGCCGATATTTGAGCCGGAGACGGTGGACTTTTTGGCCAATGAAAACAAGTGGGACTTTTGCATCTTTGGAACTGGGTGTGAACATGCGCGAGCTGTTTACGCCGGAAGAGTTTGCCCAGCGCAGCCGCTATCTGGTGAAAACCTTGCGAGCCGCGAAGCCGAATGCGCCCCTGTTTTTAATTACCCACTTTACCAACCGCGATCATTTTTCAGAGTCGGAGGACGGCGCAAAGACCCGAGCCAACCAACAGGCCTTTGATGCACATATTCGGCAATTGGCCACGGACTACCGTGACGACAACGTTTATCTCATTGAGGGACGGGATGTGTTAACGGATTTCACCGGGCTGTCAGCTGATTTGTTACATCCTTCAGCGCATGGGCATATGATTATGGGTGAAAATTTGGCGCGGGTTATGCAGCCCATAGTTGGGCGTATGTAGTTTTTTTTGTGGAACAGGAATATCCTTGAGCGGCAGTAGAAACAAGCTGAGCTTGTTCCTCTACTTTCGGTCGGTTTTTTTGGCGCCGGGTTCGGGGCTTTTTTGTGGCGGAAGGTTTGCATCCTGCGAGCGGAAGTACGGAGCCGCGATCCACCCAACTACCCTCCACCATCATGGTTTTGGGGCGTTCGGGAATACCGCGCTCGTTGCGAATAATGTGCGCAGTTAAAATGTCGGCTGCTGCCCAACCGATGGATTCTGCTCCTTGCCGCACACCGGAGAGGTCACCAAAGTCGGCAGAAATGGCAATGGCGGGCACATCTTCGGGCATCCTTAATCCTGCCAGATTGAGGAAGCTATCCATGATCCAACTTTCGGTGACAATTAAGACATCCGGACGGTGGCAACGATACCATTCCAGCATTTCCTCTGGACTGGAAACCTCTCGAAGCGGGGGTACAGGTTCGCAATTGACCTGTCCATCATGAACGAGTAGTAGGCACCGAACCAGGCATAATTGTCTCGCCCCAGGCTATTGCGGCAGGAGACAAAACCGGGACGACGATAGCCCATTTCAAACAACCGGTTCATTGCCAGAATCATATTGTTGTAGTGATGGGGAATGACCTTGTTCAGAGCTGGTTTATGAAAACGTTCCTCGGTGCAGATGAGAGAAACGATGCTCCAATCCATTTCGAAGTTGCTGAGATTTTTTTGGAAAGGGTGGCAAGATTACACCCTCAATACCGCGAGATTTGCAAAATGGTGCTGATTCGCTGGGGACTCAATCTGGGTTGCAGCACGGAAATACGTGTCATTTGGTAACCCAGTTTCTCCAATCTAGCCTGAGCTGAAGCGATAAGCGTGTTGGTGTAAGGGTCGGCGGTGAATGACTTGCGGTCTTCGAATAGATCCAGAACCGCGACAAAAGACCGGGTTTCGATCTTCTGGTTCATGCGGATCCTGCTCATTAATTTGACAATATCGGGATCGGGCACATAGCCCATCTCTTCAGCTGCCTTGCAAATGATATCGCGGGTGGATTCCTTTAATTTAGGATGATTGCGAAGCGCATATGAAACAGACATCACCGAATAACCCGTCTTGCGGGCTATGTCCACCAATGATACGCGCTCTTTACCCATTTTGGTTTATGGTACAATTCTCATTGCCCTTGTCGAATGAAATTTACCTGGCGAGGTAAATGGAACTAGGAATGTGCTTGATAGGAAATCCGGGTAAAGTCAGCAGTTGATCGGCTAACCTGCCCATTGCCAGACGCGAAAGGACCCATTGTGACACCTGTCCAACCCGTGGACAATTCAGTTGATAAAAATCGAATGGGACAGCGGTCCAGGACGGTGAGAGCCTGTTCTGATTGTCCGGCGGAAAAGGTATAGTGCGTCCAGTTACCAGACACCTGAAAATGGCAAACATCGCCATTAAAGGGAATGCGGGCCATGGTCTGGTACATATCGAGCACACGACGCCGCACCCGCAGAAACACACCGGTGCTTTCACGGCAAATGGATAGTGTGAGAAAACAATCATCACTCTGGCGCAAGGCGATACCTGCCTCCTCTCCATAATTTGCTGGATTGAAACGCACAGTTGCCGAGAAAGTAAAATCAGGATCTGTCTGACGCCTGCACACATAGACCGGACAATGAGCACCATCGAGGTGGGTGGCATTTCCGCGCAAGCGCAAACCACCGTCTGGCAAACGCTCACACTCTGACTGACTCAAAGGAGCCCTTAAGGTTGACCACTGTGGGGCCAATCCGTCCTGACAAAAAACCGTATCATCGTCAGCAGTGTCCCAGGGTGCGGACGGAAGCGCAGGCCCTGTCATGGACAATTCAATAGGTCTGCCGGAATTGATCACGGGCCAACCATCGATCCAATCGACGGGAGCGAGAAAGGTTTCGCGTCCCATGACATGAAAATTATACCCATAACGCGGATCATGCCGTGTGCCTAGAAATACGATCCACCAAGAGCCATCCTGAAGTTCAATCAAATCACCATGTCCAGTGTAGCGAATGGCATGCGGCACCTTGTGCCTGTGTGTCAAAATAGGATTGCCAGGGCAGGATTCAAAAGGTCCCCATGGGGACTGACTGCGCCCGATGGTTATCATATGTCCATAACCAGTTCCGCCTTCAGCACAGAGCAAATAATACCAACCATTGATCTTGTACAAGTGAGGACCTTCGGCATCACTTGAGGAAAAAGCATCTGCAATCAGGCGCAAAGGTGTTAAAAGTTTACCAGTGGCGAGGTCGAGCTCAGCCTGTGCGATTTTGCTATGAAAGCGCCTGGTGTAATAAACCCTGCCATCGTCATCAAACAATAAAGATGGGTCAAAACAACCGGTATCGATCAAAGTAGGCTCTGACCAAGGACCCGCAGGATCGGTCGCCGTGACCAAAAAATTGCCACATCCACCGACATCGGTGGTGACCAAATAAAACAGCCCCTTGTGATAACGTAACGTTGGGGCGAAAACGCCGAGTGAACCAGGCCG
Organism: Verrucomicrobiota bacterium; assembly: GCA_021208135.1. Taxonomy (GTDB): domain Bacteria; phylum Verrucomicrobiota; class Verrucomicrobiia; order Opitutales; family Oceanipulchritudinaceae; genus JAJOKB01. The sequence goes on from JAJOKB010000069.1 coordinate 22,161, forward strand.
ACCGGTCAAATTCAGTTGACTCGTGCGGGTTAGCGCATGGCCGATGGGACGCCAATGTACCAGATCGCGGCTGTGATACAAAGGGACACCGGGAAAATATTCAAACGAGCTGACGGCAAGATAAAAGTCGTCTCCTACCCTGCATATGGAAGGGTCCGGATTAAAACCCTTGATCACCGGGTTGGTGAAGGACACTGGTTTGCTGGACTGAATATCCAAAGTTCCGTTGCGCAACTCGTCTAATGCTATGGCCATGGCTTGAATGGTTTGGAAACACGGGTCGGGCCACTGTTGATAGATGACCCGACCCGTCCCCTACTACCCTGACAAAGGCACAACTGCCGTGCCTTGCCTATAAAAAGAATGGTTTAACGAAAAACGTAGCCCCAGGAGCCGTTTTCCTCGACGATTTCTTCGGGAAGATACATCCAGTTGGCCAAGGCATCAACGTAGATGAAATCACCTACCGGGTAAATGAAACCGAGGAAGTTACCGGTGTACACCCAACCATCTTCAAAGATGGGATAGCCAGCCCAGGTGGCAGGAGGAGGAGTTCCGCCCTCGGACGAAATGGCAACTTCCCAGAAGGAACCTTGAAACACTGTTCCGCGCAAATCAACCCAGGTTGGATTGTTGGGAACATTCAGGCTGTTAACCGTGTCATTCGGAATCAGGACGATGCCCCAGGGCTCTCCGGCCTCAAGCACACCGGACGAAATGGCACCTTGAACTGCGGCCGTGAGGTCGATTTGCAAATTGTAAGCCATTTTATCGCGGGTATCTACCGGATTGGCTTCAGCCGCATTGAAGCTGGCACGCAGTGGTACCATTTCAGTGGTTGGAATTACCGTGACCAACTGGGCATCTGGATAATTCCAGGGCCAGGTGTTGGCAAAGGTGGGCAAGGAGCCCTCAGGAATATTCAGGCCGGGTACCAAAAACACGGCCACATCGACACCTGGATCCACTGGAAAGTCAGGGTTGCGTTCGAGCCAAACTACGTCGCCACGCAAGGTGATGGATCCGGCAGCAGCCATGGCAGCATGGAAGTCGGTCAAATCCTTGCCATAGGTGACATCACCCTGAGCACGGGTACCGGCAAAGCGGATAAAGCTGTACCAGACACCATTGGTGTTCCAGCCGGTGTTATTGGCCCGGTTGGTACCGGTGCCATTGGTCCACTGATTAAAGCCCTGACCGTCCAATTGAGTATTGGTACGGATACGCCCGGAGTCGAACAGAGGATGAATTTGCACCACGGTGTCTGCAGCGAGAACCGAGGTGGATAGAAAACCCAGCGCAGCGCTGAGCAGGAGTAGCTTCTTTGATTGCATTATATCGTTGTTGATTTGTTTAGGGTTAACGGAAAACATAGGTCCAGGCGCCACCCTCTTCCACTAAAGATTCGGGCAGGAACACCCAGTTCTGGATGGCATCGACAAATACGAAATCGCCTACTGGGAATACAAATCCCATAAAACTGCCGGTGAAGACCCAGCCGTCTTCGAACATGGGAAAACCTGCCCAGGTGGGAGTGGTGCCAGAATCCTCGGAGAGCACAACCTGCCAGAATGCACCATTGAATACAGTTTGGCGTTGATCAATCCAAGCCGGATTGTTGGGTACATTCAACTGAGTTTCCATTTCCTCGGGGAAAAGAACAATACCCCATGGAGTGCTGGGACTCATATGGCCTGCAGCGAGAGCAGCGGAAATGGCATCGGTCAAGTCCACTTCAAAAGCATAAGACATCTTGTCGCGGGTATCGACTGGATTGGCTTCGGCCTCATTCCAGCCTGGACGCAATGGAGTAAACTCAGACACATCAAAAGAAGTGACCTTGACAGCATTGGGATAGTTCCACGGCCAGGTGTTGGCGAAACCGGGCAGTGAGCCCTCGGCGATATTAAAACCCGGCACCAACCAAACGGAAACAGGCACACCAGGGTCCACAGGGAAATCGGTGTTAACCTCAAGCCAATTGACATCACCGCGCAGAGTAATGGAACCGGCAGCCAGCAGACGGGTGTGCCAATCTTCCAGAGTCAGACCATACTCAACCGTGCCATCGAGGCGCGGACCTGCAAAGCGAATAAAACTGTACCAGATACCGCGCTGCTCATTCCAACCGACATTGTTGGCACGGGTGGCACCGACCCCGTTTGTCCACTGGGCAAAGTTGGTAGTGGAGATGTCACTGGTGGAAACCCGACCTGAGTCGAAACGCGGATGGATGGAAATCACCTCCTCTGCCGACGCAGAAACAAAGGGAAACAGGCCCAAGGCCAATAGACTGAAACGGTATGTTTTTTCATGATGGTGTAATGAATAAGGGTTATGTATTAAGGGTTATCAGCAGTTAAAAGCTTGAGCGCAGCGTGAGGAAAAACATGCGCGGATCCTGTGGCATACCACCGGGATGAAAATACTGACGATTAGTAATGTTGCGCACATTCAACTGGAGAGAATGCCGGTAGCGTCCGGTGGTGAATGCGTAACTGACCATTGCGTCCCATAAAATCTGCGATCCCAGAAGAATTTCGCGTTCGACGGCGTCGTTTGCGCCAACGAAGCTGCTGGCTGCCGGATTTTCAGTGCGCAGGGCGTAAGCACCATAACGCTCACCGGACCAGTTGAAGCCACCGCCGATGGCAAGACCTGAGAGCGTGCCTTCACTAAAAGTATATTTGCTCCACACTCCGACCTGGTGATCGGGAACTGAAAGCGAAGGAATGGACACGGGAATGTTGTTGCCCTGGCGGATGTCAGCAACGGTCTGATTGAGAATTTCTTCAGAATCGAGATAGGTGTATGTCAGCACAATCTGCCAGGATTCAAGCGGACGCAAAAACAGTTCAGTCTCAAAACCCTTGATCAAACGACCATTGTTCTGATTACCAATCAATGCGGTCTGTTGATTTCCGCTGGCATCAATAGCACCGGGAACGGCAAATGAGAAGGACTTGGGCACGCCCACTAACTCAGTACGGAACACCGAAAATGCACCGGAAATGCGATCATTGAACAAGTCGAATTTTGCACCGACTTCAATGCCCTCGCCACTCATTGGCCTGAGGGGTTCCTGCTCGGTAAAAACCCGCTCACCCGGTGGGCGCAACAACTCCTGCTGCAGGGCATCCCCAGACTTAAGCACACCAACGAAACCATTTTGTGGCAAAAACGATTCACTGTAGCTGGCGTAAATATTGATGTCTTCGGTGATGCGGAAAGAGGAGCCCACTTGAATGGTGGTGTCTCTGCTAGTATTGACCGGCAGATTTGGCCTTTCAACTCGCTGCGATTCCTCTTCGTCATAACGAATGCCCGCGAGCACAATCAAGCGATCGTCAAAGAAGCGACTTAGATTGGAGATGAAGGCTGCCTTGTTGGTACGGTTTTGAAAATTTTGCGGTTCCAATGGGCGATTCAAATCGGCCACCACTTCATTGGCGACAATGAATGCACTGCCAGTTAGAGGATTGAAGGGATCGTTGCGTACACGATCGGCAACCTCAGGATTGAGGATGTTGCTGCCACCTCCAGTGGCGACAGACCCACGAAAGCGGTTGCGCAAATATTCACCGGAGATAAATGTCTGATTTTCGATACCAGCGACTTCCCATTTGCCAGTAATCTCCAATTGATTGGAAAATCATAGTTGAAACGTTTCCAATGATTCCAGGAATACTGCCGAACGGTCGCCAGAAATACCCAATGCCCAAGCATCGCCCCCAAACGGAGCGGCGCACTATATTGTGGTGAACACCATAAAAGCGGGCTGCCCAAGTATCTGATAACTGCTGACGCAATTCAAAGGAAACGGTGTGTTGATCGACATCATTAAAGGCGTTCACCGGTACAAAGTTATTGCGCCGACCCCAGAAATCGGCGTAGCCATCCCAGAACCGGTTGCCACCGCTGGTAGCGGAATAGAAGTTATAGGATAAACCAGTACCTGGATCCACCAAGGTAAGTGGAGGATTCAATGAGTACAAATCATTGGGATCCTGACCAGCGAGTACGCGAACACCCAAATTATCCACAGGACGATCGAAACCTGCTACCAAGTTGTTAAAAATCTCACGCCAGCGAGTGTTGTATTCAGGCATCGGCGTTGAATTGAAGGAATTTTGATTCAGATAATCCCACTGCACAGTAACAGTGGTTCTGGCAAACGGTTTGTACTGCAAAAGGCCTGACCAAAAAGAGCGCTCATCCTCGGTGTTGTCGCGCCAACCACCATCTACTTTATACGAGGCATCAAAACGATAAAGCAGTTGGTTGCGACCATCACTGTCGCCCTTGATTAAAGGACCGGTATGATTCAATTGCACGCGATAATGGTCATAACTGCCTGCGGTCAACTGGATGGAGGTACGGAATTGATCCAATGGGCGCAGAGTCAAATAATTGACGATACCGCCGGGCTCAACCTGGCCGTAAAGCAATGACATGGGACCCTTGACCACCTCCACGCGCTCCACATTGGTCATGTCCTGACTATATAGCTGATTGACGCCATTGCGTTTGGAGCGCAGGGTGCGCAGACCACGGATGTAGAAACCTCCGGTTTCTTCAGCGGTCTGGGAAGCGCCCTGGGTGATACCGGCAGTGAACCGCACTGAATCCTCCAAAGTCTGGGCATAGGTGTCTTCCAAAAACTCTCTGGTTAAAGAAGTGATGGTAAGAGGCACCTCGCGTACCACAGCATTGAACCTGGTCGCAGACAAGGTGTTACGGACCTGATAGCCGCGCACCTCACCACCGACAACGGTGAAAGGATCCAAGGTTATGATATCATCATCCGATGCATTGGTTTGCGCCCAGCTAACCGGCAGCAGCGCCACGGAAAGCAAGCCCGGAAAGGCGTAACGAGACAGTTTGAATAATCTGTTTGTGTTGAGCATATTGCAGAGAGTTGGGGTTGGGAAATTACCAGGGCTTGAACTGCATAGCAGCGACGTCCAGGAACCTGAGACGGCCTTCCGCCTCAATCAAATAAAGCCAGCTTTCGGTTTCGTGATGGTAAAACCAAGGATGGAAATTCAACTGTGTCCACAGCCAGCCGCCTTCTGGATGCCACATCCATGCACTGTACAGGCTATCCTGCGCTAGGTAGAAGAAGCGCTGTTGATCGGACGACCACAGCCAACCTGTACCCAGGTCAAAAACGTAGCCAAATGCAGGGTGGAAGAACAAAGTGCCGCCTAAATCAGCGAAACTTTGCAGGAAATTCATACCCGAGGTATCCCCATACACAGTCAATGTCGGTCTGAATGAGCGCGCGGTGGTCTGGTCCGGAGAATACCACTCAACGTAGTTGTTCTGACTATCATCATTGACCGGGCCGCGCAATTGCAGGCCCATATACTGTTCACCCGCATTGAGGCTGGTAATCAGCGCCGAGGTCAAATCAAACTCCACAGGCTGATTAATCGACATACTTTGCGCAGGGATGGTCTGTTGCGGTACAGTCGGATGCAAAAAGTCACCTACAGTAACGCGACCAAACAAATTCGCACGCACGTGATGAAGGGTCACATCCGGCGCATTGATCAGCAGTCGCGGGGTGACTCGGAATCCAGCGGAAACAATCTGCGAGCCAGCGCCACGCAAGCGGTACAGGTCAATCTCAGAATGAATACGCACTTCAGTATCCTGACTTTGCCCAACAACAGCCTCATCACCGGTACGAAGCAATAATGCCTCAATCGCGGAATTGGCAGTACCATTGCGGGGCGCACGGTCATCCAATCGCCTGAAGGCACCGCGCAGAGGAATAATTTCCATGCGTTCGCCCAAGACCACACTGATCGGAAAAACATGGAAGGTTTCGTGGAAACCGTTCCGTACACGTACACCGAGTTCATAGTCACCTATCCGGCTAAAATGAACAGTAGTGCTTGCCGCAGCGGGATCGTCAAACGACACCTCCCCGGGTCCACTGACCCTTGACCAATGCGCCGAAGGTACACCGGGACCATTGGCGGCGATAACATCCGCCTGCAGAAACGCGCCCGCTGAAATGGCTGCCAGGGCAGGAGCACGGACCTGAACCTCTGGTGCAGAACTGGTCGCATCAGGTGCATAGCGGCTGGTGTAAAGCGGAACAGCACCCGCACCACGGGGACCAGCACGGCTTAAGGTGTCACGGTGTACCACGATCGGATCCGTAGTGGCCAATCTTCGACGCTCACCGTCACGCACTTCATCGCCAATAAAACGATGACGGAAATTCCAGTTGGGCGGTCCGTTGATTTCCACAGCGCGCTCCAAACCGGAAACTGTGATCTGCGCGTCGTGAACAACAAAAATAGACGTGTCAATCGGGTTCAATTCGAAGCCATCACTGACGTTCATAACGCCGCCAAAAATCTCAACCTTAGCCTGATCCAGGGCATATACCATTGGACCCTGCCGTTCGCCAAACTTGGCGCCAAAAATCCACATGGAACCACCGCTCATAACCAGCATCGGCAGTGCCATTTCCGGATTATACTGAAAGGCGTGAACTTCTTGATCGTGAATAATCCAGCCTGCGAGGTCTGGTCTAAACTGCTGTCCGCCCGGTACGTTGTGCACATTGGAAACAAACAGCCTGCCGGTGGATGGATCGTTGCGGTACACGCCCCCGGAAATCCAAAAAAATATCGCGCAGATAAAGGTCTGCGTTTGAGCGGTTATGTATAAAATAGTTACTGATGTTTTGCTGCCAGTTGCCCCATACCTGCTCAATGATCACAGCAGGATGGTCACTAACGCCCAGTTCAAACACCGGACCGGGTGCGGACGTGAGGGGAAAGCCAAGTTGAATTTGGGCGTAATTACTGGCAATGCGCTTCACGGAAGGCCCGATACGCACTGTTTCACTGACCACAAACACGCCAGGCTTGAGAAATATAGTTTCCGCGCCGGAATTGAATGCTTCGCGCAGCATTTCGGTGTGGTCAGATACGCCGGCCGGTTCCAGCACCAACCATTCTTCAGGAGCAGTCCAAGGAATTACAGGAAATTCAACTTCATCCAAATACAGAAAGTCCTCCGGTGAATCTTCCCACACTTTATAAACAGGTCCGGTGCGAAAGCTACCGTTGGCATTCGTGGCTTCCACGCGAGTACCATTGTCATCAAACAAGTATTCATAACCGGTTTGTACCACATTGCGCAGATAGAAAAAGTCGCCGCGTCCGACGATAGCCGGACCATCAACCGCAACACCGTCAGGCGTGCTCAAATCGGCATGAAAAATAACTACATTGCCATCGCGAAATACTCCTTGAAAAACCGGAACTGAATTGACGCTGGTCAGTCCATGAATGGTGACCGGTTTGCGATGAGCACGGATACCGGCAACACGTTGGCCATAAATCTCTATATCGCGCAATACCCAAGAATACACCGAGGTGATGGTGTTGTCCATTTTAATACCTAGATCAAAACCCTCAATAATGACGTTTTCAACCACACCAGGAGCGGAAATGGACGAGGACAAGTCCAGTCCCACTGCCCCTACTCCATCGGGATCGAGCGATCGAATAATCACATTGCTCATGCGCGCCACGTTGTTGCCTTGAAAACGCACCCCAATCGCCCCCGGATTACCAGCGCCTATCTCAATGGTAAAATTCTCGAAGGTATTGAGGAACCCGTTATTGGTCCAATCGCCATCAAAGTAGCTGATCATCGGACGCGGTGCGGATGCATTCTGGAAGGCCGGGGTATTGTCAGGCACATACAACACCACGCCGTCACGGCTCTGCCCTTGCATCATAATATACTGTCCACCCGGAGTGCGGGTCTCCAACACCACGGGTTGCTCGATGCGATAAGTACCGTTGGGGAAGTACACAAACATCGGCACTCTGCGTGGCCAGGTGCGGGCGTGCAAGGATGCAGCCAAAATGGCCTCCGAGCTGTCAACCTGTCCGGTAGGATCAGCGTTGAACGGAGGACTTGTTACGTCGATGACAAAACCGTCAAGCTGCGGATAAATGATCTCTTCTCGGGCTTGAGCAACTTGTGCTGCCAGAAGGCAAGCAATTCCTGCCAGAAGTGAGATTTTCGCAGTGTGGATGCCAATGCGCTTGCGGATAAGGGGTATCGTGAGCATGTATAGAATTTTCCACTTTCCCGCTCCATCGTCAACTGGCGAGCCCGTCAGATCAGTGTAACGTAAACCGGTTTAAAGTAAACTTTGTGGGTCTCGCAACGAGAGCTGCAATGGCAAGACTATCATCATGACAGTAAACAAGCGCCCTGACATTCTGTTGATCAACACCCACGACAGTGGGCGTTATTTTGGCTGCTACGGCGTGGCCACGGTCAATAGTCCTCATTTGGATAGTCTCGCGGCAACAGGAGTGTTGTTTGAGAACATGATTGCGGCGTCGCCGATATGCTCACCCAGTAGAGGTGCCATGGTGACGGGGCGTTGGCCGCAACGCAATGGCTTGCTGGGATTAACGCATCATGGTTTCAGACTGAACAGCAATGAGCGGCATGCCGCGCAGATCTTTCGCGACAGTGGCTATGAAACGGTATTGTTTCATTTCCAGCATGTGGCTGAAAAAGCACGAATGGCCTGGACTGGGATTCGACCGCTATTTGGCGCAATCGCGGGATGAGGAAGAACCGGTGTATCCAAACATGGCCAGACCCGCTCAGGAAGTGGCGCTTGCATTTGGTCGTTTTCTTGAGGGGCGCACTACTGAGAAGCCGTATTTTGCCCAGATTAATTTCAATGAAACACACACTCCGTTTGAATTTGGAGGAGTGACTGCCGATAGAGCCAAAGGCGTTACCGTGCCTGGGTGGATTGAGAAGGATGGCGAGGCGGAACAACATTTCGCCCTGCTTCAAGGATCGGTTGCAGCGCTGGACCGGGGCATAGGTATCCTGCTGGAAGCGTTGGAAGCCAACGGGCGAGCCAACGATACCCTGATTGTTTTTGCCACCGACCATGGATTGGAAGCAGTGCGCGACAAATGGTCCTGCTATGAATCCGGGTTGGGCATAGCAGCCATGCTGCGGTATCCTGCGGCAGGAGTGACTGGTGGCAGGCGCATCCGTGAACCTGTGTCCAATGTCGATCTATTGCCAACCATGCTGGGTCTGGCAGGAATTGACCTGCCGCCTGATCTGGATGGGCTGGATCTTACCACCGTGGTGCGCGGTCAACAGAGCGCAGATGCGGAACGCCCGATATTTGGCATTTATCATAACAGCGGCATTCGCAGTGTACGTGTCGGCAATTGGAAACTGATTCGCAATTTCTCTGCTGAGCCTTATCGGGAGCTGGCACCGGCGACTCTGCTCAAGCGCAAACCCCTGCAGCCTCGTCCGCACGCGGAGTTGTACAACCTGTCCGAGGATCCCGACGAACTCACTAACCTGATTGGCAGCCACCCTGAGCAAGCGGCCCTCCTCGAGCGCCATTTGGCAGTTTGGATGCAACAGGTCAAGGATCCGGCTTACATCTGTTAGCAAAACCCAGAACTCCAGCATCAAATTGCGCAAACAAGAACTGGTTACTCAGGACTTGTGATTGCCTGTATTCGCTTTCTTATACGTGCAACCCGCGAGTGGTAGTCTTCGACAGCGTGCCAGAAACCTGTGCGGATGCGTGCATGCGGAATGGGGGTCGTCAGATCAAAGCGCTGCCGGGTATCGGGAATTTGTGACATTTCCAGCAGGAAGCGACACAACAGGTCACGCCATTTGCAAGCGTGATGCATTTGTTGGCAAAACTTCTCGTACACATGCGCCCAACGTTCCAGATCCATTGCTCCGTGGAGCGAGCGCCATTGGTTCTTGAACTCGCACACAGCCTCTACTCCATGATAGCAACTATCATACAACTGTTGCACCAAGGCTGTGCCATTGCTCGTCTTGAATGCCCATGAAAGATGGTGGAAATACAACAGGTACTCCGGAGGACATTTTAAGGGATCACTGAAAACCGCTTCCTGTCCGGAAGCATACAAGGCCAGATAACCACTGCCAGTGCTCCTGGTGCGATCGCGCCCAGCACCATCGAAGGTGATCCCGGCAGTATCTTTGTTGCTCCAGGGATCGGGATCAAAGTGATGTAAGGACTCATGCAGAAATCCTAACCCGAGGGGACACATATACTGCGAAACAGCCTGATACGAGGCCGTTAAAATGGAAGCTACCTTATCCTTGGCCGCTATCCCAAACATCAGGTGTGCATATTCATCAGCGATAGCTTCAACCCTGGTATCGGGATTCCATGCCAGGCGACCATGGGCAAAAAAGTCCTGCGCCAGCCAGCAGGTGTCCAAACCAATTGCGCGCATCACAGGTACCCGCGACGGCGGTGACGGCACCTGCACCGCAGGAGCGATCCGTACCTGCTACGATATCCGCGATGCGTTTGCAGGGAGCGCCAGGTACGGTTTCAAATTGCCAAACCCGCGCCATGTAAGGGCCTTCCCAGGCCAAATGCAAATCATGGCCAGTGTACTCATGCGCCAAATCAAACTCAAGTGCCAGTCGGGTATTGGGCATATGAGCAAACAAGGCATGTGGCGGTTCCCACATCTGAAAATCAGTAGCTGAGCGCTTGATCTGCAGAATGACGTTTTTGGCAAACTGACCATCCAAATGCATGAACTCATAACTGGCGTGGTTAGCCCGATCGCCGCAGCGCGCTCATGGGGCGTTCGCCTGGATATATCGCGTCCATAAACAAAGGCCCGCCAAAACAAAATGCCGCCATAAGGTGCCAATGCCGAAGCGAGGCAATTGGACCCCTCCACATGGCTGCGCCCATAATCACCTGGGCCCGGACGTCCTTCACTGTCTGCCTTGACGACAAATCCACCCAAAGTCGTCTAATCAACCGGTAGATGTGTTGCGCCTTTTGACGCCACCACAGTTGCACGCGTTCATCCAATGGATCCGCTGTAGGCAAATTGTCCAACTCGACGGGTGAGGCGAAATCAACAGACAACCACAGTCGGATTCCCCAGGGACGAAAAACGGCTGCAAGCGCAGACAATCCGGAGAGCATCGCGTCCGACAGTACCTCAGCAGTCGCATTCACGTTGTTGATGCACAAACCATTGATGCCTACTGATGCCAGCAGCCTGGCATAATCGCGGTAGCGCGGGTTTGGGCGCGACAAATCGGTCCAATCAAAAATAGTTTTGCCACCTTTAACGCGTTCGATGCTGCCCATGACCGGATCTTCCACCGGATTATCCCAATGATTCAGCATTCGCAACTCTACCGAGGGTGAGGAAGCGATTTTCAAGCCCTCGATTGCCTGCCCTCGCTGGATAGCGGTCAAGGCTGCAAATGTACCGTACACTATACCGCTCAGCCCAGATGCACGAATGGTAAGTGCACCCGCTGATTCGCGCACAATATATGCCTCCGGCGGCAGGGTCGCATCCTGCTGAAAAACCAAACCAGCGACATCCCTTGCGACTGGACGCATGACTCCATTGCGGCTGTCGCCCAGAAATCCGGCCAGCGCACGCTGCCATTCGCTCAGTACAGGTTCAAGATTCGCCTCCTGCCATTCACTGTACCAATCCTGCAATCGCTTCAGGTGAGCTACCTGCGCGGGATCTTTCACTGAGCGATAACGCAGCCAGGCATCGTAACCACTCTCGTCTTCAGGGGCATGAAAAATTCATCATTATAAGGCCAGTCATTGTGTTGTTCCCGGCAATTGGTAACAAACCCGGCGCAATGTTCCATGTAGCCACACAACACCATGGCGTGAAATCACAGTGGCTCTAAGGCTAAGCAGTCACTAAAAAGATTGGCAAATTCGGGTTCCGAATTGAGTTCTATGCACTGCACGCGGGAAAGCCACTGTTGGATCGGAAGCGTTAAGTTGTATTGCAGAGCGATCGAGGCACCGGCGAGAGCGGCGTTGCCGGGTATCCTGATGCGCTGCAATGGCAGGTTGGGCAGCAATCCAATATAGGCTGCGTGGCTTGGATTCAAGTAGTAGCCAAAACCGCCTGCAATGAGCAGTTGTTCGATATCGGAAACATTTAACCTGGCCCTACGCAAAAGCATGGCAATACCTGAGCCGATTGCTGCCTTTGCCTGTAACAACTCTGCTATATCAGCTTCTGAAACAAAATGGTTTTCATCGACAAACAATGCAGCCAATCCATTGACCATACGACCGGATTTGCACCACAAGGGGTGTTGGCGATTGAATCGACCTAATGCGGACAGCAGTTCGCACTGGGAGGTTAAAGCCAGGAAATCGACATAAGCGGAACCGGTGATACCGACAAAATCGCGCGCCGCGCAAGCACCCTGCCTGTGGCAATGCCAACCAAGGGATGCATTTAAGTCCAGCGAAGAGATGGCACCTGGGCGAGCGGTTGTGCCGCAACTCAGACGCCCGCCTTCAAAGGCTGGACCCGCAGCAGTGGCGGTAGCCAGAACTGCATTTGGACTACTGAGCACCATTTCGCCATTAGTTCCGAAGTCGATCAACAAAGTGACGCGGTGTTCATCAAGCAGACCGGTGGCAACTGCGCCAGCGGTCACATCGGCACCGACAAAAGCTCCGGCGGCAGGCAAAAGAAAGGTTTCGCACTGCCAAGGCAATTGGGCGAACCCCGCTGGCAACACGCGTCCATTGGCAAAACCGGAGCAAAGGGAAACCGGCTGAAACCAGCCAGAGAGTCACCGGTCAGACCATGAAGCATAGTTGGATTGCCGACCACACAAGCAGCCAAAATAGGTTGATGCGCAGACAAAGCAGCAGCCAGGTTGCGGAACAACGGCACTAACCCCTCGGCTACCAGGCAGTGTTGCAACTGGCGCCCACCGTCAGCCTTATCAACAGCAAAACTGATTCGGCTGAGGACATCGTCGCCAAAACGGCGCTGCGGATTGCCTAAACTGGCCACTGCCAAACAAGCGCCTGACATCAAATCCCAAATACCAGCCGCCAGAGTTGTGGTCCCGATATCGATCGCCAATCCAAGTCCTGAGCGCTTCAGGCGTTCAATGCCATTGGGCGTTACCACATCGAATGCACACAACGCGTGCACATTGTTATCGGCCAGTGATTTCCCGGGAATGGTGATTGTTGTCTGCGCAAACTGCTTGGCCGGCACTTGGCATGATTTAACCACTCCATGACCCAAAGATGTTACCTCGCAACCCAAGCATAAACCTCTGCCACCGCAGCGGGTTTTCAGCTGAATACCCGCTTGAAACAGACAATCGCTCAAAGGAATGTCGGGGTCATCGACCGCCAACACGCGCTGACTGCCATCGGGCATTTGGATAGTTAAATTCATTGCATCGACAACTGACTGCAGGCCGCGACTATGCTTTCACCGGGAGCAACGATCTGGAATTTATCCGATGACCAGGGACCCCTGACCAATGCCTGTAACCAGGACGCATCGCCAGTGTGTTGCGTCATTTGCCAACCCATGAACCCTGCACAATTTTCACAATAACAGCGCGCACGGCGATCATTGGTTAAGTCAACATAGGCAGCGCAATTGTGATGTGAAAAAACAGAGACGTCTGCCGCAATCAAATCATCAACCAGGTCAGGATCATCCGGGTACCGCTCCGTGTAGAATGACTTCAACCAGTGTTCGCGATCAGGTCCTGGTACTCTGCGATTGCGAATCCAGCCCGGACTGTAGAAGTAGGTTGCTGGATTGGCTTTAAGGATAGCCTCGTGGCGCTCGGCACTGCCAAGAAGGATCGAAATACAATCATGAGCCTTGGGGATGACGAGGGATTTACTGCGCGCCTGTACTCCCACCAGACCATTGCCACACATCCCATAGGCCAAGGCAATGTGATCAAACCTGCCGTCAGCATCCAGGGTGTCGACAATCGCTTGAACGGACGTGCGCAGCTTATCCGGATAGTCGTGCAACCCCATTTGCAAAAACACCAAATCCCTCCACGGGGGATCGACAAACAAGCCGCTCAACTCATCGGCAAAAACATCACAGGCAATCAGCGCATAACCAGCATTCATGTGGGTAACCTGAAAGTCCTTCCAGGCATGGCTGCGATCACCTCATTCAACAGACTCTCATCCTTGTCATGAACAATCAGAACCAACCCAGTCGGTTTGTTTTCGTCATCCGGCTGGACGTCCAGACTGTCCAGGGTTTTTTGCACCTTAAACGTTCCTTGTGGGGTGTCTATCCACCCTTTGGCGCGCACAACGGCAGCAGGCAGACTCTGCAACCAGTTCCGGGCCTGAATAACAGACAGCATTGATGACCACTGCACTGTAACAGAAGTGAATGGGTTGGCATCACAAGTAGCCAAAGGCATTGCGGGCAAAGTGCGCTTGATTTCGTCCAAAGAGAAAGGAAACTGACAAAATTGAGCACGGATAATTTCGGCTTTTTGGTTGATAGCGCGCAGGGTTGTTTCCGCTGCCTCCAGTTCCGCTTCTGTAACGGTGTCGACCTTGTTGAGAACAATTTGATCACAGACCTCAACCTGTTGGCGTGCCACCGGCAGATGCAGAATTAAGGATTGCATGCGATTGGCGGCGACCACGGTGACAACGGACCGAATGCCAAACCAACGCTTGAGGCCATGTTGGTCCATCAACGTCCCAATAGCGGAGGGGTTGGCCATGCCACTGGTCTCAATGATGACGCAATCCAACGGTTGTTCGGTGTGCAACTGGACCACAGTTTCCTGCATGGTGCGGACAAACTCACCGGCTTTGCAGTCGCAAAACAAACTGCCGCCAACAACACTGTGTGTCGCCACACCGGTGCTGGCCAATTCCGGACCATCGACATCCAGATCCGCCAACTCGTTGATCAAAAAAACCAACCTGAGTTCTGGGCGCGAATGGGCCAAATTTCTAAGCAAGGTGGTTTTGCCACTGCCGAGAAAGCCTGTCACCAAAACTACCGGAATCAAGGACATGGCATTATTTGCGGTCCGCGGCACAGCGCAGAGCGGCGATAAGGTCTTTGCGGTCGGGAATGATGGAAGCGAAGGCCTCGCGACCATCCACACAGATACTCGGAATGGCAGTTACCTGCAATTTTTTCATATACCCCAAACCATCGCGCCCGGTGATTTTATGCTCCCTGACCTCAGCTGCTCCTCCATAAGCTGATGCAGCTTCTTGCGCCGCCTTGACCGTGTAAGCGCATGGAGCGCAACCAGCGGAATCCAGCGTAACAACATCCACAATCACTGCCAATTCAGCCGAATAATCGGGAATCTCAATGTCAGCAAAATCGTCACTATCGACTTTGGCAGGCAGATTGCGCGCCACTTGTAATTGATAGGGATCCCTGACCAAGGAGGCGACAGCCTGCAGATTTTCAGGCTTTACCGCAAATGGCAGATCGCAACCGGGTGCGAGCACGAAACCGGGCGAGGACCCGGCCTGATCCAGACATCGAACGGCATCTCTGCGCGCATCGTTTTCGTCACCCAGCAATAACACAACCGTCAGTTGCAGATTGCCGCCAAAAGATTTTCCGGCAGCAGCGGCGATCCGCGCCAAGGCGGCCATATCGACGTTTTCGTCCACTGAAATATTGTCACAACGGGTGGCAGCCATGGCCTCCAAATTGCGTGTCGCATTGCCACACACAAACAGGGACGACAGTGCTCCCCTGGCCCGTACATGATCAAAAATGCGATTGTTAGGTGGCGCTACGTATGTGCTGAAATGCCCCGGACCGATTTGGCTGATCATAGGATCGACCACTGCAATCACATCCACACCTGCGTCCAAATAAGCGTCTGCCATCTGACAAGCGATACCAGCACAGTAATCTAATAATTCAGGAACAGAGTCCTCATCATCAAACATATCGAGCAGCACTTCATCGCCACGCAAATGCAAAGCCAGAGTCAAAGGTCCAGTCAACAGACCATAGAGTGCAACTGCGTCGCCCATCTCGGTTTTAAGACGACGCACGGCCTCAAGCACCAAAGGAATCCGCCCCTTCTCCGTGCTGAATGCAGGTAGCTGTGACAAATCACAACCTGATTGCAATGGGTGACTGGAGACGGAGGGTGGCGTTTCTCTTGCCCAGGCTAACTGGCATCCGAGAACCTCGGCTTCCAGTTGCAAGTCAAACACAACAGGCAATCCATCCGGCTGGTAAAGGTCTCTTGCTTGCTTGAGTGCGCTGACTATAGCATCAGCGGATTGCAAATATGCAGTGGCATCCAAACCAATCAGTGAGCCACCATGCACCCCGACAAAAGGCACCCAAGGTGCTCTTGGAGTCTTGCTTCCACGCAGTGCTGCCATTAAAATTTCCTTGCCTGTCATATTATTTGCCTCCGTTGAATTCGTGAACTGCTTCAATCATGGCCACCACATTTTTTGATCGGCGTCAGCGCTTGCACATTGTGGATGGCATTGAACACAAAACCGCCACCTGAGCCAAACACTTCACAGCGTTGCAGCACCTCAGCGCGGACTTGTTCAGGGGTACCAAAGGGCAAGGTCTCTTGGGTGTTTACGCCTCCGCCCCAAAAGGTAATTCTATCACCGTATTTAGCCTTCAAACCATTGGGGTCCATGCCAGCAGCGGAACATTGAACCGGATTCAGGATATCAAACCCTGCATCCACAAAAGTATCTATCAATGGTTCAATGGCTCCGCAGGAATGCTTGAAGGTGCGCCAATGCGTATTGCGATGAATCCAGTCGTTTATTCTCTGATAGCGGGGCAACCAAATCTCCCGCACCGTTGGCACACCGCAAAACAATGATGCCTGGGTGCCAAAGTCCGTTCCACAGACAACCACCACGTCAATGACATCCCCTGCAATGTCGTACAGCCGCTGCATGTTACGCACTGCGATGTCAGTTTGCCGGTCAAACAACTCCATGACAAAATCAGGCTCGCTGGCGACGGTCATGTACCAGTCTGCTACACCACGCACTCCTTTGGGATGTGTTAAAAAGGGCGCAGGCACCAAGGCGATGTCACCCAGACAGGTACCGTTCAAATGGACGCTGATCGCGCGGTCACATTGGCGAAATTGTGCAGCCTGTTGCCGCCAATAGTCAGCCTCTTCCTCGTTCATGAGGGCAAACTCTTCTAAATTGTCTTCAAGGCTCAGGTGGTCTTCGTCAAAATTTGGATCTCTGCGCTCAATGGTGTCAAAAAAGTAGCCGGTTTTAGGCATGTGCCCGCTGGGTGGCGCGCTGCGATCACCTTTCGGGTGGATATAGGTATCCCCTTTGGCATCCGCTTTCGCATGAAAATGTTCTGAAACCAGAACTTCCTGACCCCAGGGAGTTCGCCAGGGTTTCCAGTTTTCATTGGGAAAACCAAAAATGGTTCGCTGAGGAAAAATCGGCTGAACATCAATACCCAAAGCTTGTTGCAGATCTTCTTCGATCAAACCAAGCATCTGGTAGGGCTCACACACCTTGACCGGAGTATCTTCCAGACCATAATGCTGCCGCAAGCCAGCCACCACACTGCAATGCATGCCCGTGATGAATGAACTGCCAAAATCAATGGGAATGCGGTCCGGAGATTTCCGGTCAACCGCTGCTCGCACCCTTTGTTTACTATTCATAATGGGCTCCATTAAGCGGCTGTTCGCGCAATTAACCTCTTGGCTTCATCCACAGCACTGGCGGCGTCGGGGGCATATCCGTCCGCTCCAATTTCTTGCGCAAATTGCTGTGTGATCGGGGCCCCACCGACCATCACTTTGACTGCCACCCCACTCTCTCTGATCAACTCGACCGTACGTCGCATGGCGGGCATAGTGGTGGTCAATAAGGCGGATAAGCCGATCACAGCAGCACGGTGTTCACGCAAGGCCGCAATAAAGGCATCAGGCGATACATTGGTGCCCAGATCCACCACCTTGAAATTGGCCGCTTTCACCATCATAGCCACCAGATTCTTGCCAATGTCGTGAAGGTCTCCTTCCACAGTGCCGATCACAACTGTGTGCTCTGGTTCACTGCCAACACTCAACAACACCGGTTCCAATAAATTCATACTGGTCTGCATGGCCCGCGCCGCCACCAAGACTTCCGGGACAAAGATCTCGTTGGCTTTAAAGCGACGGCCAACGTCGTCCATGCCAGCGCTCAAAGCCGACATCACCTCCTCAGGTGCCACTCCCGCAGCCAGCAACTCCTCCGTTGCCAATTTAGCTTCTTTGCGCCTGCCGGCTTTTATCGCTTCACTCAACTCATTCAGTTTTGGTTCCATAAATCTCCTGGGATATTGAATTAGAAAATGTCGTCTCATGCTCACGCACGATTAGCATATCTTAACATCCCAACTGCCTTAAGTCCTTGCATTCCATGCCAGGAAGTTTGCGTTTTTTGTTCTATTCAGAACTGTACCCGCGACCAATAACCAAAAGAGCGGGTATCGTTGGCAGCTGCTTGAGACTCTTACGGGGGTGTCAGCACCACACGATAGTAACCTGGGGGTAAATTCCACAAATGGGACCGGGTCAAAATCTCCTGGCGGATAGCCTCATCAAAAGCAGGATGCCCGGTTCCGGCAGTCGGCAAGGGTTGCCCCACAACACCCGTAGGTTCGACCTGAAACCACCACTCTGCCGGAGACCAAAGGTCGTTGGGGACCACCTGCGCCAAAGCAGTGCTGACGGATTGTTCAAGTGCTTGCGCCAGTGGGGAGGCCAGTGAAAAGAACCTGAACCGGGGCAGTTCAGGGTCGCCGACATTTGCATTTGCGACCAAAGACAGCGGACGCCAAGCCGGTTGGGCGCGCAGTAGGGTGGCATACAAATCAAGCGAGGTTGAGGCATCCTGATCGAGCCCCGCCCGTTGTTCGCGCAATGCGCTGCGCCCCGCCAACATGGGGGCGTGAGGCGCAAATACCTCCAGCTCTTCGGTCAGACTGGCAATTCCGCTCAATGTCGCGGAAAAATTCACCGCCGTAGGTAAAAACAGCGGTGCCGAGTCAAACAGTTCGGAGAGCAGTGTTCGATCTGTGATCAAAGTGTATGTGGTTTGTTGCGCCGGAGGAGAATCTTTGACAGAAGGCAATTGCCAGTTGGCCAGGTTGATTGCCAGCAGATGCAGAACCATGCCCACTGCAATGCACACCAGAGCAAAAGCTCCGGGCTTGACAGGTTCATTCCATTGACCACCTCTAGCCACGCGTATCAGGGATTGATGCCAATAGCGGAACGATCCGGTTCCATGGCCAGCTGAACTCTCTCAAAACCAGCGCTGCGGGCCAGTTCCATGTACTGCAGAATCTGCCCGGAAGGTACGGTGCGATCGGCCTTGATCAGGAGAGTGCCGGATTGGGCAGCACTGCGGGCACGTCCCGAGGATCTCTCCAGAAAATCGGCCAAGGTGGCATCGGTGACCTTTAGCCCATCGACAAATAACATGTTATTGGCGCTGACAGTGAGTACAGTCACTGGCCCGGCGGGCATAGTGACCTGTGAGGTCCCGACAGGCAATTCAATGGCAACCCCCGGCAGCAGTACCCAGTGAGAAGAGGTCATGGCTGCGAATAGAAAGATGACCAGCAGGTCAAAGAAAGGCAGACCATCGAACCCGGGTTTAGGTACCGACTGCAATTGATCCTGGAAACCAAACGGCTTCACAAATGACGGTGCACTCATGATTCGGTCTCTTGTTCGGTTGCTTCGATTTCAGGTACGTCGAGAATCAGAAACTGCAAAATATCGTGACCGCTATACTCCATATCACCGACCAAAACCTTGATTCTGCCAGCGACGAAGTGATGCCCAACAGTTGCCATGATGGCGAGGGCGATCCCCAGGCCAGTGCTGATCAAAGCCTGGGCTAAACCTGCCAAGGCTTCTGCGGGATTGGGATAGGCCAACTGAGGAGTGTTACCAGCCAGCGAGAAAGCCCCCACGATAGCCACCACAGTGCCAAGTAGCCCTAGCATCGGTGCAATGCGGGCGATCGCAGCGAGAGATGCAACCCTGCGTTCGAGAATTGGGATTTCCACCAAAGCAGCGGACTGAATGGCCAAACGAATAGCTTCTGAATCTTCCTGATACTGAAGTAATGCGGCCTTGGTAATGGCAGCGACCGGACCGGGTGTCTCCTCGCAAACCGTCAAGGCCTCAACCAAGCGCCGTTTCCGTACCAGATTTTTGATACCAGCCAAAAAGTCCTGCGTGCGCACCTGCATCCGGTGAAGGAACAGCACGCGTTCGACAAACACCATAAAACCGAAAATACTCACTAGAAACAGAACCCACAATACGGGTCCGCCGCGTTCGAGTGCAAAGAGAGATTGTTCGTTCATAATCAGGATTCCCTGGGTAAGCGGTTACGGGCAATTTGCCAGCCGGGCAAACGGTTTTCGTAAACAATGGAGTACAGCCCACGTGCAGCCTCCATCTGTCCGCTTTCACCCAACCATTCAGCCTGGTTGAATAAAGCGCGTGCCAACCAATAGCGGGCGTTGTCTACCCGCGTGGTCTCATGGGTAAAAAAAACCTTCGGCGGAGGCCAAAGACATGATGTTCCAAAAAGCAGCTTCAGCTTCTGCCGGGCTTCCGGCGTTGCGCAGCGCTACCATGGATTTAAGACCTGCCTCAAATCTGGCTTCAACGGGAACCATACCCATGGCAAAAACCCGTTCATAATGAGCAGCGGCATCCATGAAATGTATTGGATTTTGAGAGCCTCTGGCCAACAAAGTATCAGCAACTCCCATCAAAGCCCGAAACCGATCAGGATGATTGGGAAACTGATTGAGCAAATTTTCGTAGAGCAACAGAGCTGTGCCGAAGTCATTGAGCAAGCGGGAAAGGTCCGCCTGCTTCAAACGTGCGAAATAGGCCAGGTAGTGATCGGGATAGTCGTTGATCAAGCGTTCCAGTATGGTAATGGCCTCTTGGTATGTGCTGGTGGTTTCGCGCTGTTGGGCATTGACTGCTGCCTCCCACAGCGCCAATGGCGCAAATCGGCTGCGTGGAAACAAATCTGCGAGGCGGATAAGGCTTTGCTGAGCGGAAACCAGGCCGTCCTGGGCCGATTGTTCCCGCGCTTCGATCAGGAACGATAAAATGGCCGCTCCGCTTTCCGGATAATTTTCGCGCAGCTCCCTGAAAACGACCCCTGCCGGCTCTGCTTGTTGCAGGCGTAACAATGCTTCTCCTTGCATCAACAACACATTGCTGCGCAGTGCTTCGAGATCGATGGAATCCAGTCTGCCTGACAAGGAATCAATGAGCAGCAGGATGTCATTACACAGACCCGGAACTTGGTCGAGACGTCCACCATCCAAAGCTAATCTGGCATCCAGCCAGGCGAGCCTAACCTGCAAAGCGGGCGGTACTCTTGCCGCATCCCGCTGCCATTCTGAGCGCAGAGCCCCCAGCCGATCCAAGGCGTCAGACACAGTCCCGCGCCGACGCTGGGCATCCATCCAGTTCCACTCCGCACGCCACAATAAGTCGGTATTCAAACTTCCCTCAAGTCTCAGGGTGTCAAGTCACCTGGCAGCATCTTCCATGCGCTCGGATCTGATCAAAGAGATAACTTGCTGATAGCCTAAAGCGGCACGCATTTCACCGGCAAATCTGGGCCTTGCGGTATTGTACAAGTCGACGGCATTGACATAATCGCCATTGAGAAAAAAAGGCGTCAGCCATGAGCACGATGGTCCAGTCGCGGTCGCGTCCAGGAGGTAATTGCTGGCGCAACCGATTCCAGTAATCTGCGGAAACGCGGAATCGCGGAGGCTGGCGCAACCAGTTGCTGATGGCGAGACCACGCAGGGCGTCGCGAACATGAGCAGATCCGGGAAATTGTTCCAACAATTGCAGCCAATCGGCCTCCGCCTGTTCAGTGGCATTATCGGACAACTGCAATGTGGCTCTGGTATGCAATAAAAGATCCAACAGAGGATGGCTCTGGGGCCTGCCTATCAGCTCGTCCAGCAGGGCTATGAGTTCCTGGCGACCATTGCCCTCCTGCGCAGCCTTGGTTAACAGAAACAAGGCGTTGCGTTGATAAACTTCGTTGGTGCGATCGCGCAAAAGCTGCTGCAAGGCCAGCCGACCGCGCAGACTTTCCGCACCGGCTATTTGCCCCATCAGAAACAGAAACTGTTCGCGCATGCCGAGTTCCTGAATAGCTGGAAGACGCAACTGGCGCTCGAGGACATCCATCGCTTCCTGGCGGCGATCGAGTTGATACAGGGCGATGGCCAACAGTCGTGCGGCCTCAAAACCGCCGCGCCGACCCTGCATAGACCGTTCTGTCGAACGCAAACCTGCAATGGTTGATTCATCTGTGCGTCCGGAACGCAGGATTTCAAAATCCCTCATCAACTCAGCAAATGCCACCTCGGCCGGCCCGGTGGAGGCTGCTATCATTCTGGCAAAGGCATCATTGGCGGCAACCCATTGTCCCCTGCGCGATGCCAACCACCCGTCGGCGAGATGCAACCAGCGCCTTTCGCCAGCTGGAAGCGCAGTTGGGTCAATTTGATCGCGCACCACCCGCGCCTGCTCAAAATCGGCGATTTGAATTTCCAGCAACAACCGGCGCAACAACCAACGGGGAGAGTCCGTCACAAAAGGCTGACCCAAAAATTGGCGAGCGGCGGCCAAATGCTGTTCGATGAGCAACGCAAGGCTGTAATTGTAGGCCTTGGCCGGATAATCTTCCCATGTTAACGGACTATCATCGCCAAAAGCCTGGACATAAAGGCGTAAAGCGGCCTCGGTGAATCCCTGGGCAAAAGCAGCGTCGGCAGCGGTGACCGCACGCAGGGCGGAATGACGCAGTTCCGTTACCCGTTCAGTCGATACCTCCTCGTTCACAAACGGTATCACTATCTCACCTGCAGCGTGTAAGGCAGAGTGGTTGGCGGTTGCAAAAAACCAGAGCGCCAAAGCAGAGCAGCTCGCTTGAAGATTTTTGTGCAAGGCAACAACATGTGGACTACTGTTGTACATGCTCAGCCGTCACGCAAGCCTCAGCTACAGACTTGCTAGAGTTCGTCCGATAAGCTGTAAATGCAGTCGTGTCAGATTTTCAAATAGCAGCATTTTATCAATTTTGCGACTTTCACGACTTTCGCGATTGGCGGCGTCCGCTTCAGGAATTGGGCGCACAACACGGCATTACCGGCAGTATTTTGCTGGCTCATGAGGGCATGAACTCCACCATAGCCGGTACCGACGAGGGCATGAAAGCCATGTTGGATTTTATCCGTTCCGACGCCAGGTTTGCCACGATGGAAGTGAAGTTTTCCCGGCACCAGGATGCCCCGTTCTATCGCTTCAAGGTGCGCTTGAAAAAAGAAATTGTGAGCATGGGTGTGCCGGAAATTGCACCGCATCAGGAAACTGCCATTCGTCTGGATTCACAGTCCTGGAATGAACTGCTACAGCAGCAGGATGTCGTGGTCATCGACACCCGCAATGACTATGAGACAAAGGTTGGCATGTTCAAAGGAGCCTTGGACCCCAATACCAAAAGTTTTCGGGAATTCCCTCACTTTGTTGATAAGCAATTGGACCCAGCAAAGCATACCAGGGTGGCCATGTATTGTACCGGCGGGATCCGCTGTGAGAAAGCATCAGCCTACCTGTTGCGCAAAGGATTTCGCGAGGTCTATCAATTGCATGGCGGAATCCTGAAATATCTGGAGGATACCCAGCCGGAGGAGCGCCTGTGGGATGGCGAGTGCTTTGTTTTTGATCAAAGGGTGGCTGTGGACGGCAGTTTGAGCGCGGGTGAACACGTATTGTGCTACGCTTGTCGCGAACCACTGACCAAAGAAGACCTCACCCACCCCGATTATGAGGAAAACGTCAGTTGCAGGCACTGCCGCAGCCGACAGACCGAAGCTCAGCGCAGCGCTCTACGCGAGCGTCAGAAACAAATCGATCTGGCTAAAAAGCGCGGCGAGCGACACATCGGCGTCAGTGCTGAGGAACTGAAAGCCAAACGACAAGCAGCTAAAGTCAAAAAGAAAGCCGCTGCTGACGCCTGAGTATCCCGACACCGCTATTCCAATCAGAACTCTGCGCTTCCTGGAGTGCGGGCGAAGGGAATGACATCCCGGATGTTGGCAATCCCGGTTACGAACATCAGCATGCGTTCAAAACCCAAGCCAAAGCCGGCGTGCGGAACTGAACCATAACGGCGTAAGTCGCGATACCACCAGTAGTCTTCCTGATCCAACCCATGATGTTGCAAAGCGCTATCCAGGCGTTCGAGGCGTTCCTCGCGCTGGCTGCCACCCACGATTTCACCGATACCAGGGACCAAAACATCCATCGCGGCCACCGTCTCACCGTCATCATTCTGCCGCATATAAAACGGCTTAATCGTTTTCGGGTAATTGTAAACGGTCACGGGACACTTGAAGTGCTCCTCGGTCAGATAACGCTCGTGCTCGCTCTGCAGATTGGCCCCTGGTTCCACAGGAAACTGAAAGGTTTTGCCGGAGTTGCGCAAAAGTTCCACAGCCTCCTTGTAGGTTATTCTAACAAAAGGGCGTTCCAGAACGAAGCGCAGGCGCTCCAGTAATCCCTTGTCCACAAACTTGTTAAAAAAAGTCCAGATCCTCTGCACAATGAGTCAAGGCGTCTGCTATCAAATATTTCACGAATGCCTCGGCGGTGTCCATGTCGCCATGCAGATCGCAAAAGGCCATTTCCGGTTCAATCATCCAAAACTCGCTGGCGTGGCGTGAGGTGTGTGAATTTTCTGCGCGAAAGGTAGGACCAAAGGTATAAACATTGGAATGGGAGCATGCAAAAATCTCCGCTTCCAATTGACCACTGACAGTCAGAAACGCAGACTTACCGAAAAAATCTTTACTGTAATCGACCTCACCTTTGTCAGTCAGGGGTAGTTTGCGACCGTCCAAAGTAGTGACCCGGAACATCTCCCCTGCCCCTTCGCAATCACTGCTGGTGATAATGGGCGTGTGCACATACAAGAAACCCCGTTCCTGAAAGAAATTGTGAATCGCATAAGCCAGTCGGGATCTTACCCGGAAAGCAGCCCCAAACAGATTGCTCCTGGGTCGCAGATGCGCAATTTCGCGCAGGTATTCCAAGGTGTGTCGCTTCTTTTGCAGAGGATAAGTGTCGTCAGCAGCGCCGACCAATTGCAGCTTGGTTGCTTGTACTTCCCACTTCTGTTCAGTTCCCTGCGAAGGCACCATGCGCCCTTCGACGGCAACAGAACTTCCCGTTGTGAACGAATGAATATCGGCATATTCGGGACAGGACGCGTCGACTATCACCTGCATGTTACCAAAGCAGGAGCCATCATTCACCTCTATGAAGGAGAAAGACTTGGCATCGCGACGGGTGCGGATCCAGCCCTGAATCAAAATGGTTTCTACCGGGTTTTCCAATGCCAGTGCCTGGCGAATCATGGTTCGTTGCATGCAATGACGGATATCCGGTCGGTGGCTGATTTCAAGCAAAACGGCAATTAGTCTGCCTAATTTATCAGGCCTGCCAGCAATGCAATTGGCCTTGGTGAAAATGAGCGGCTGCCGCACTTTGGCAACCACCGCCCATCACAGCCAATGCCGATCTTTCAGCATCCACAGCGCGCTTGGTTTCCTGACACAAAACCGGCTCCAGCAACGGCAGCAACGCTTGTCTGCACTGCAGCGCGATGGCTCCTTGACCGGCAGCAGGAATGCAATCCTCCAGCGAAAACGGCAGCACACTCAAGCCCTCTGGTTGCGTCAACCCCAGGCGCTTGAGCCCTGCCATAGCCATAACGGTTGCATCAGCGACACCCGAACGAATTTTATCCATCCGGGTGCCGACATTGCCACGAATCTCAACCCAGTTGGCCTCAGGATACAAGCGGCGCAACTGTTCTCTGCGCCTCGGACTGCCAGTGGCAATGGTATTTGGCAGCGCGACCCCTGCGCGCACAACAAGCGCATCCCTGGCATCTTCCCTCGGCAGATAGCCAGCCAGGGATAAACCATCAGGCATTTCGGTCGGCAGATCTTTGGCTGAATGGACGGCCAGATCAGCCATCCCCTTGAGCATGGCCTCCTCCAATGCGGAGGTAAACAACCCTTTGCCGCCCTTCTCGGCCAGTGACCAATTCAAGCGTTCGTCGCCCACCGTTGACATAGGTAGAATCTCGGTCTGCAAGCCCGGAATACGCTCGCACAACCAAGCTATGGCAAGCTCGGTCTGGGCCATAGCCAAAGGGGATTTGCGCGTCACAACACGCACAAGAGTCGAAGCAAATGAATTCATAGGTTGTTGATCAGCGGCAAATGCGCTGGCTGACAGGATGGGCTGTTAACCAGAGTATGATGCCTAAAAAAGCCAGTGAGGCCGGTCGGAAAATTTCTGACCAGAAATAATAGCCTGGAAAGTTTGGATCAAAGCCCGGCAGAGATTCAACGACATTGACGGTTAGGCCCCAAAGGCCGATGAGCACAAGCATGAAAGCAACCAAGCGCACCAGGATGCGTGCCAGCGATTGGGTAGCTGAAGGGTTGGCAGAATCAAGCGTCATGATAGGGCAAGGTGTCATTTTCCCTGCAGAGTGCAAGGTAGGCATTGCGCAATTTTTCCAAAACCGCACTCTCGGCATTTTGGGTGTGATCGGTAAATGGCTGCAACCAATCGCATCTCACCTGCACAGTTGAGAACGGCAAGGGTACCACATGTCTATCCCAGGAGGGAGCGCGCCAAGCAACTTCAGCGTTGGCTGAGATCAATAAAATCGGGGCGGAGGTCATGCGGGCCAACCCCAGAATACTGCGTTTAAATGCGTACAATGGCCCAATCGGACCATCTGGAGTCATACCCAAATCCTGCCCTCGTCGGAAGGCCCGCAGTAGTTCGCGGGTGGATGCAAGACCTCTTCTGCTGCTGGATCCGCGGACAATATCAAAACCCCAATCTTCATAAAACTCCACTTCCCAGGCTGCCGCCCTGGAGGGACTGATCAGGCAGGTCACCTTGGCAGTACGCAGAAATGTGTCGATGATAACCGGAGCGAGCAAGGAACGGTTATGGCTCATAATGATCAATGCTGGACGCGGACATGCCGCCAAACGGGCACGATCCATTGCCGGCATCTCAAGCCGAAGGGAACCCAAATACCAACGCAAGCCAACGACTGGAAAACGGCTCAACCACAGTCGCCAACCGGATAATCGGTGAAGAGCACCGCCGCGGAATGGATCGCCTCGTCGTTTTGTTGATTGCTGCTCATGGGCAGTGGACATCCAAATAACAACAACCTCATTCTTACCTGCGGGCAATCTTTCTCTTTTGACCACTTCAATTTTGGGCTGTTAAAAAGTGTTATGCTTGCATGGCCATCCGATTTAGTCCTTCAGTTCTGACATGAAAGTTTTGGTTACGGGAGGCAGCGGATTTTTAGGCAGCTATGTCGTTGATTTGCTTTTGCAAAGAGGCTACCAAGTAGTCAGCTTGCAGCGGTCTCCTCAGCCTGCAGCCGCGGCCAAAGGCGTAACAACCATCCAGGGATGCCTGACGGATGACGGTTGCGTTCAACAGGCAGTAGCCGGCTGCAAGGCTGTGTTTCACGTGGCGGCAAAGGCGGGGGTTTGGGGTTCATACGACAGTTTTTTTCAAACAAATGTCATCGGCACGCGCAACGTTTTGGCAGCTTGTAAACGCAGCGGCGTTGAGCGTCTGATATACACCAGCACACCAAGCGTAGTTTTCAACGGCAGTCCATTCCGTGGTGAGGATGAAACCCTGCCTTATGGCAAAAACTGGCTCTGCCATTACGCCGCAACCAAAGCTATCGCTGAGGAGGAAGTTTTGCGGTCACACGGTCAGGGGGGGGCTAAAGGTGTGCGCGCTGCGCCCCCATTTGATCTGGGGCGTGGGCGATCCTCATTTGCTGCCAAGGGTTATTGCGCGGGCCAAGGCCGGCAGGCTGCGTCAGGTAGGCACTGGCCACAACAAAGTGGACATCACTCATGTGCGCAATGCCGCCGATGCGCACTTATTAGCTTTCGATGCACTGGTATCCGGGAACTGTGGCGGAAAAGCCTACTTTTTATCACAGGGCGAACCGGTGATATTGTGGGACTGGATTCAAAATCTGCTGCAGCAGTTAAATATCAGGCTGCCTGCACGTCCCATCCCGGCAAAAGCCGCCTTCGCCATTGGCACTGTTGCCGAAGGTATTTGGCACCTGCTCAGATTGCGCGGGGAACCACCAATGACCCGCTTTGTCGCGGTGGAACTAAGCAAAGACCACTGGTACTCAATTGCGGCAGCGCGACGCGATTTAGGTTACACGCCCGAAAACCACCCGACTTCCGTAGGCGTCAGGGAATACGTGGATAGCATCAAGCAATAATCCAGGCAAAAAAAAAGCCCCCCAACCAGGGAGGCATTGACAGATGGCGATTAACTTTGCGCAGGCTCTGGAAACGGTTTCGGTTCACCGCCGCGCGTATTGTAGATGTAGCCTACCCCGTGAATAGTACGGAAGGCGTCCAGATTAACATTTTGTTTTTCAAAGGCGTGCCTGATTTTCACGATGTATTGATCCAGGCTGCGCGAACGTATGTCGGCATGAATACCCCATACGGAGTGAATTAAACTGCGACGGGTAACAACAGTATTGGGGTTGTTCACCATGTGCGTCATGATGCCCAACTCCTTGCGACCAATCTTCATAGACTCGCCACTGTCAAAAGTTACCTGCATACGGTTCGGGTTGACCTTAACCCCGCAAAACTCAAAGGGGCTCTGAATCAGACTGGCGTTGCGGGTGATATGGAAATCAAATGCCGTCTCAGAGCGACGCAACACCGCATTGATACGGGCTATCAATTCAGGGAAGCTGAATGGTTTGGTGACATAATCATCACCACCCACCTGAAAACCCTTCACTTTTTGAACTTCGCTGTCATCTCCGGTCAAAAAAATCACCGGTACTTGCAGGTTGTTGTTGCGCAACTCGTGAACCAAATCAAATCCGTTTTGATCGGGCAAATTGACATCCAACAACATTAAATTGGCGAAGTGCGTGGTGAGAAACTTTTGCACTCCGGCAGCACGATTGAAAACTTGCGTCATCATGCCCGACATCTCCAGATGATCCGCGACCAACTGCGCGATTTGGCGATCATCCTCAACAATCAATACAAGCGGTTTCGGTTTGGCCATAACGACATTACTTTGCACAATATTTTACAGTTGTAAATACTGCGATTCACAAAAAAGTGAGAAAATCTATTTGGTTCTTGACCCGCCAAACCCCCCGAGGCCGATCAGGAAGGGAACCTGCGGTGCAGAGCACGGGTGGGAAAATTGCGTCCCGGACACAAAGTGTGTTGCTGATCTATCTCGCGGTGGACGGCGAAGCGTACCCGCTGTCCGCGCAGCACATGATTGCGTAAATACTGAACCAAATGAGTGAAGGCTTCAATCTGTTGGGGATGCGGATGTCGCTCTTCAAAGTTACCCACAACGCAAATACCAATGCCGGTAAGGTTGACCTGATGATTTCGCACATGGCCACCTTGCAGTTGTTGTGTCCAGCGATTGCCAATTTCGATTTGACCGAGACCTGAATCAACGCCGTTGCCGATTACAAAATGATAGGCCAGGCCATTGGTCATACCGCGCTGTTCCCGATGGACGCGGTCATAGGTACGGGCATTGCCGCGCTCGATAGCGCTATGGTGCCCGACGATGTGTTCCCAACGCCCGCGTTCAATGCGCAGGTTATTGGTGGCTTGAATCACGTTAGCCAGATAGGGCGAACGCAACAGCGGATCGTCAGCACCGGGAATCCGTAACTGTTGTCCAATAGTGATACGGGTGCTTTGAAGACCATTGAGCTGCTGAATCTCGGCAATCGTGGTCTGATATCGACGTGCAATCCCGCTGAGTGTATCGCCCCGCTGCACTACATGGACAGAAGGCAAGGCGGAGGCCGCAGCAGCGACTCCAGACCGGGGAATGGACAGGCGTTGACCGACCCGGATAACATCGCTTTGCAAGTTGTTGACAACCCTGAGGTCGGCAACCGAAACATTGTAGCGCTGCGCCAGTCCGCTCAGCGTGTCTCCGCGCTGAACAACGTGGACTGTGGCTGCATCCTGAGCCCAGAGCAATCCACCCGCCGGCAGCAGCAAGGCACCCGTCCCCGCCAATACTATCTTTTTCAAAAATGTACGCCGCTGCAGCATTCTCAGATTATGCATGGACCATAATTGCCCGGCTGACAACAAATTGTTGAAGGATATTCTTCAGGTCCCCGGATCCACAGCACACTTGCCTTTTGCTGGAGGGGTGTTCACAGTGCGGGGTTTATGAGCTGGAGCCGATTTAAAGAACATTATCTTCACCTGAAGGATCTCAATCTGAGTCTGGATATCAGCCGGATGCAATTCCCGGAAGATTTCATGGCACACATGGAGCCCGCGATGCAGAAAGCCTATGAAGCCATGGCGGCTTTAGAGGGTGGCGCGATAGCCAATCCCGATGAAAACCGCATGGTTGGTCATTACTGGCTTAGGTCTCCGGCTTTGGCTCCAACCCCTGAGCTGCGTCAACAGATTGAACAGGCTCTGGCTCAGGTTGAAGCAGTGACGCAAAAAATCCATCGCGGTGAGTGGAATGGGGACGGTCAGCCATTTAAACATTTGTTGGTGATTGGTATTGGCGGTTCCGCGCTTGGACCACAATTTGTCTCCGAAGCTCTGGGTAGACCCGGAGAAGACAGGATGAAAATCCACTTTTTTGACAATACCGATCCAGACGGTATGGATAAAGTGCTCGCGCCATTGCGCAATGAATTGGATCGTACTCTGGCAGTAGTCATTTCGAAGAGCGGTGGCACACCTGAGACCAGAAACGGGATGCTGGAAGCTGCGCACGCATTCATGAGTGAGGGCATTGACTTTGCTGGCCAAGCCATCGCAATCACGGGAGCGGGCAGTCAGTTGGACCAGTTGGCAGAGCGTGAAAATTGGCTGGCCAGGTTACCTATGTTTGACTGGGTGGGAGGGCGCACCAGTGAGTTGGCTACGGTGGGTCTATTGCCTGCCGCACTTCAAGGTATTGATATTCGCGGCCTGCTCAAAGGTGCCGCATCAATGGACGCCCACACCCGCAATCGCACGACAGGTGCCAACCCGGCAGCATTGCTGGCCTTGATGTGGTACTACGCCACCAATGGCAAGGGTGAAAAGGACATGGTCATCCTCCCCTACAAAGACAGGTTGAGCTTGTTTTCCAAGTATTTGCAGCAATTGATCATGGAGTCACTCGGCAAGGAACGTGACCTTGATGGCACTATTGTTCATCAGGGCATCGCGGTTTATGGCAACAAGGGATCTACCGACCAACATGCTTATGTACAACAGTTGCGCGAGGGCGTGAACAATTTCTTCGCCACTTTTATTGAAGTCTTGCGCGACCGCGAAGGAGCGTCACTGGAGGTTGAACCAGGCATCACTTCGGGCGACTATCTGCAATCTTTCCTACTCGGCACTCGCAGTGCACTGGCTGAAAATGGCCGTGAGTCTATCAGCATCACCATCGACGAAGTGCGCCCGGAAACGGTGGGAGCCTTGATCGCGCTGTACGAGCGTGCAGTCGGTTTGTACGCATCCCTTGTCAACATAAATGCCTATCATCAACCAGGCGTGGAGGCTGGTAAAAAAAGCAGCCGCGGTGTTTCTTGGTCAAAAAGACCCGTATTGTCGATTTTCTGCACACAGAACGCGGAACTTTCCACACTGTCGAAGACATCGGATCAGCGCTCTCAATCGATCCTGAGGTAGTCTTTAAACTGTTGCAGCACATCGTGCTGAATCCTGCCAAAGGAGTTATTTGCAAAACCGGAGCTTGTCCATTCAGTGGCACTTATGGAGTCCTTTAAACCTATGAAATCGCACTCACAAAAAACCATCAGCCCGTTGCGTGCGCTTCTGGCACTCATATTAGCTGCAGGATTTCTCAGCGGCTGCGCCACTTTGCACGAAAAAGAGGAAACACAACAGGTGCCTTGGTCCCGCCCTGCTGATTGGGAAGGCACGATTCCCGGTATGCCTGCACAACGCGGTTAATTCCGGCGTAACAACTGATTTCCCGAATGGCCTCTGAGGACACCAGCCCAGCTCCTGGCCTGTACTTGGTAGCCACACCTATCGGCAACCTGTCCGATTGGACTCCCAGAGCACAATGCATTGTGCAACAGGCTGATTATATTGCCTGTGAGGACACCCGGCACAGCTCTCGATTGTTTCAGAACCTGGAACTGAAGGCACACCCGCAAGCCTACCACGAACACAATGAACAGCAACAAGCGCCTAAATTGGCCGACGCAGTTGCTTCAGGTAAAGTAGTGGCTTTGTTGACGGATGCAGGAACCCCAGGTATCAGTGATCCGGGATTTAGGGTTGTACGCGAGTGCAGGGCCCGCGGTTTGCCGGTGTTTTCGGTACCGGGACCCGTGGCGTTTGCCGTAGCGTGGAGCATATCAGGATTGCCCACTGACAGCTTGCTGTTTTTAGGGTTTTTACCGCCCAAAACGGCCGCGCGACAAAGAATTTTTGCTCAACACAAAGAATCGACTGCCACCATTGCCTTCTACGAATCCACCCATCGCATTGCCAAATGCATCAATGATATCATTACTGTTCTTGGGCCGGAACGCTGCATTTGCCTGGCGCGTGAACTCACTAAATTGCATGAGACGGTGCTCACCGGACCAGCTGGGGAGGTACAAGCACAATTTGAAAAGATCAGCAGCAAAGGTGAATTTGTCGTTCTGATCGCCAAGGAAGGATTTTCATTGTGAGATCCTTGAGGGCAGTGATCGATATTGGCAGCAATTCGATCAAATATTTGGTTGGTTCAATCGACTCAACCGGTGCCGTGCAAGTAAAAGCTGAGCGGGTTGAAGAGACCCGCATCAGTACTGGTATCAGCTCTCTGCGTCCGGTCATCAGCGAGCAAGCCATCTCTGCCGCCAAGGCAACCCTGGCTCAGTTTGCCGATGATCTGCGTAATTTAAACGTTACCGAGGTTATCGTGGTGGCAACGAGTGCGGTGCGCGATGCCCTCAATCGGGAAGATTTCGCGCAGATGGTAAGCTCGGTGTGCGGTGTTCCGTTGCGAATTCTCACCGGCGAAGAAGAAGCAAGCTACATCGCCCGAGGAGTGGCATTGGATCCACAGTTGCAGGGCATGAATGCATTTATTCTGTTTGATTTAGGTGGTGGCAGCCTTGAATTGGGCAGATTTTCAGGTAACCAGTTGGAGCGCCGGTGTTCTCTCCAATTGGGTGCGGTGCGGCTGAAAGAACTTTTGATTTCGGACCCGAAGGCACCCATCGACTCTTGTCATTTGGCTGAAATTGAGGAATACGTCGATATGCAGTTGGAAGCTGAGGCAGTTTATGAAATTTTGCTACCTGACTTGCCATTGATTGGGCTCGGAGGGGCGGTTGCGGTTACCTCAGCCATGCTGGACCACATCAGACCGATTCCCCTCAATGAGATTCGGAAAATGCGCTCGCAAGCCGCGACACTACCGCTGCATGAGAGAAAGCATCTGAAAGGGCTGCCTGAGGCGCGTGCGGACATCATCGTACCCGCAATGATAGTCATTGAGGTGCTCATGACCAGAGTGCGGGCTACTACCCTGACCTTTTCGCGCTATAATTTGCGCTATGGGCTACTGGCAGGAAGACCCTAAGCTTGACGCATTTGGACAGATCAGAAAACCCGTGTCCAAAGCACCTTGAGATAGCGGGTATCCAAGGCACTGGACCATACCGGGTGATCTGCTCCGGCACCAGTGTAATCCAGTATCTGCAACCGCCGCCCCAACCGGTGTACCGCCTTGATGACGGTCATTTGGAATAAATCCATACTGAGCAACCCCGAACAGGAACAGGTTACCAGAAGACCGCCAGGAGCTACCAACTGAGCTGCCAGTTTATTCAGATCATTATACTTACCAATGGCCTCACGCTCGCCATCGCGTGATAACCAAAACTTTGGCGGATCGCAGATAACAACGTCCCACTGGTTGTTATTTTCAACCATTTGACGCGCATAAGAAAACGCATCCGCATGCACCCATTTTATCCGAGCCTGATTCAAGTTGGCGTTGCGCTTGGCTACCGCGATGGCTGCTTCATCCAAATCAACCCCGGTTACCTCAGCTGCCTGGCCTCCCAGTTTGGCGGAAAGTGCGAATCCCCCCGAATAACAGCATAAATCCAGCACTCGTTTTCCTTGGCAAAACGGAATCAATTTTTTGCGATTCTCCCGCTGGTCGCAAAAGAAGCCGGTTTTATGACCAGTGCTGAAGTCAACCCAGTATCTGATACCGTTCTCCGTTATCTTGATCTTATCTGGAAAAGGATCGGAAACCACAGGTTGTACCTTTTTAAGTTTTTCCTTGGCCGCTATATCGGACGGCATACTGAAGTGGTGGAATCGCGTTCCCAACCTCTGATGCAGAACCGGAATCCAATTGGGGATGCGCCGCCAAAGTGCCTTGGAGAACACTTCCCCAACAACACAATCCCTAAATTTGTCGATAGTGCAGCCGCTCAAACCGTCACCCTCGCCGTGAATGACACGAAAGGCATCCGTACTGGCATCCAGGTTAAGATCTTTGCAGCGAAGATCCATGGCCCGGTGCAACCTTTGGATAAAAAAATTGTCATCCAACACTTCATCTGGATCGGTGCTGTAAACCCTGACTGCGATAGTCGCTTTTTGGTTCCACAAGCCAGTGCCTAAATACTGACCTTCCTTGCTGTACAGCATGACCTCATCGCCGTCCCGTGCCAGCGGATCCACCTTCTTGATCATACCGTCAAAGACGGCCGGATGAAAAGTTACAGAACGCATCAACGCCCAAGGAGCGCGATTGCCGGTGATTAGAGGGGCATCAGCCATATTAGTTATGGATCAAGATTTTTCAAAGTACCATCAGCAGCCAAACTGCGGTAGTAACAAGTTTTGCGATTTTTGCCGAACTGATTGGTCGTGTGACACACACCCCCCAGCATTGGGTTCAACCAAATAAAGGATGGAGTTTTGTTCGCAATTGATGCGCACGTCGATCAATGGCATGGCATGACCGCTGGTTGCGCCCTTGCGCCATAACTCGTTGCGACTGGTACTCCAAAACACCGCAATTTTTTCGGCAAAGGCCGTCCGTAAAGCGTATTCATTGACGTAACCAAGCATCAATACCGCGCCGCTGTTGGCATCCTGAACAACAACGGGAATGACAGCCTCACTGCCCTGCCCTATGGATTGCAGTTTGTGAAAATCCAATGGGAAAGCAGGTTTATAGACAGTCGATG
Source organism: Verrucomicrobiota bacterium (assembly GCA_021208135.1). GTDB lineage: Bacteria > Verrucomicrobiota > Verrucomicrobiia > Opitutales > Oceanipulchritudinaceae > JAJOKB01. The sequence goes on from JAJOKB010000069.1 coordinate 57,472, forward strand.
GAGGAAGGCTCATTGTGCTTGGCGCAAAAGTTGAATATGGACGCTAGAAATCAAACCATTAACATGGCTGGTGTAAACACCGGAACAAGGTGAATAAAATTTATGCCCACCACAACCCCAGGACTTGCAGGATCGCAAAAACCACTAGAACAGCTGCGGTCAGGGCTAATTGTTGATTATAATCTGTTGAATCAGAGCAGCGAGGCAACCTCAGTGCGAGTCGCACGAAATGGCAATAGCATCAGCGGTAACAGAACCGGATTACCCATTCCGAGATACCACAATCCCAGAGGTGCCAATTGGGCACCTAACAGCAGAACGGCATACTCCCACTCAACAAATCGAGGTCCAAACCGTACCGCCAGAGTGCGTTGCCAACCTTTTTTATCCGTTGACCAGTCGCGACGATTATTGACTACCAGAATGGCTGTGGCGAGGGCCCCGGCCGCCCAGGCAAGCAGTGCCGCATGAAACCACCATTGGATCCATGCAGCGCCTGCCTGAAGGTAAAAACTGACCATCACAGCCACCCCTCCAAAGAAAATCAGGACAAAAATATCACCCAGTCCATTGTAGCCGAGCGGATAAGGTCCACCGGTGTAGGCATAGCCACAGGCTACACTCAACACGCCTACCACAATCAGCCACCAACCGCCATACGGCAGCAATCCAAGACCCACCATGAATGCCAGCGCGAACACGGCTGCCGTAGCGCGTTGCATCGCACTAGGTGCTATCCAGCCAGATGCGACCGCCCGTGCAGGCCCAATACGCTCATCGGTGTCCGCACCCTTCACGAAATCAAAATAGTCATTGGCGAAGTTAGTGCCGATCTGGATCAACAGGGAGAACAACAGACACAACAAAAATGGGACTGGGTCAAAGTCGGCTACTTCACCTGCCAGCGCACCTGCGAGGACGACTGGTACCGCAGCAGCCGGAAGTGTTTTTGGCCGGGCGGCCAATAGCCAATATTTTAACGGCATCGCCTGTTATCATTGCAGAGGGCATCCCGCCATACCACCATCGAAGATGCATCCGCTGAGTATGGCACCAACTCCGGCTCACTGGCGACCAGATTACGTCCGCCAATGGCAACCTCGGCATCGCGCGACCACAAAATCTGGTATCCAACTTTGTGTTCGCCACTGCGAATTGCGGCCTGATTTCCATTCCAGAAAGGAGATAATGCGGCATTGTCAGACTCAAACATGTTCCAAGCTGGAGCAGGAAAAACCGGCCAATTGACACGCAATCCCGACACCTCCACGTCCCGGGCATGTTGCACCACAAACACCGCATTGGCAGATCTGGCGTCGGCGAAATCGCCTGGGATAAATCCAGTGGATTGCGCATTGCGGAAGGGAGTAGCGTCGTCCAGCACAACATACCGTATCCTGATATCTTGGAACCGCACGCTTTCGATAGGCTGATCGGGCTTGCCAATAATCGTGATACGACCGTCAGAAACTATATCCAATCCGCTGAAGGTAACATCGCGGATGCGGCTTGGACGCGTCAGCGGACGATCCTTGCCATAATCCTGGTGCTCTGGCGGCAATAGGCCCTTAAATACGTTGGGGCGATCCAGTTGAATAACTTCGATAATGCGCGTTGCTGGCCAACCGCCATCGGTCACTGCCACGATATTACTGATGCGAACCCGCTCAATGGTACAGCCTTCCACGGCGCGCAAATCAAAGGCACGCGTACACCGTGGAATAACCAGATTTGTGATGACAATATCCCTGAAATCCTCCCTGGATTCATAGCCAATGCGCACGCCAACACAACTGGTGCGCAGGATGCAGTCACTGATGGTTATGCGTTCGCAGGAGGTGCTGTACTCGCTGGTTTTGAGCGCGATGGCATCATCGGCGCACGAGACATCACAGCCATGGATAATGACGTCCTGGCAACCGGTTAAATCTATGCCATCACAATTAGGCCCAAAGAATGTGCTGCGAATGGTGATGCCCTCGATCCGCATATGCTTGCAGTCGTGGCCGTGCAAAGTCCATCCCGCCGATTCTTCGATCCAGACCCTCTCGACCAGAACATGTTTGCAGCGAACGAGTTCCACCATTGGGCTGACACGGTGCAGCTTCTCGCGCCAAAAATGCCATTGGTGTGGGCGTTCCGCTTGCCAAAAGGCCGGACCGTTACCCTTTATTTTTCCCAGGGCCAGTAATGGCGATATGCTCGCAATCTTCGAGCTAACACCAAATGCCAGGGGGTGATGTCATTATGATGGCCCCACACCCGGGTTGCATAGTCTTCCAGGCGGGTAGAGCCCAACAGTACGGCATTGTGTGTCAAATGAAGCTCAACATTGGAGAGCAATTGCACCGTTCCCGTCAGGAAGGTGCCGTTGGGGACGACCACCCTGCCGCCACCTGCATCGTGTGCGGCTTGAATGGCGGCATTGAAGGCAGTCGTGTTGAGGGTGGTTCCGTCGCCTTTCGCGCCGAAATCAGTGATAAAAAAGTCCATTGTTTGTGTAGGTGGGTAATGGGATTGGGGTGGGATAAAAATCAGTCGGCTGCCGTTTTCACCAACAAGTTGCCACTGTACGGAGCATCAGCCCGAACAGGCAACCAGGTCGAAGTGTCATCACTGGGAGGATTAACGACTACATTGTCAAAATGAACACCTTTGGCGCCTTCGATGGAAACCGCTGCCGGTTGGCGACTGAATGCGCGGCCCCAAGGGGTGTCTTCACTCAATGGAGTGCATTCTGGAATCTCCAGTCCAGCGACATGCGGGCGCACATCAAAAATCTCGGATGACCAGGGGGTGGAACGGGCAATATCCACGGTCACATCCGACAAAGTTAACTGCTCAATTTTCCCGGCAGGCGAAGCGTACACTACGATCCCGTTCTCGCCGCGACAGCGGATATTGTTAAAACTGATACGTCTGATTGACCCAACTGTAGTGGCAGGATTACGCCGATGCGCAGTCACATAAATGGGTTCCGCTGCTCCCCACCACATGGGATCATGACGCACGGTGTGAACATCAATATCTTCGAAGTGAACATCTTCAACGTCGCCGCAATCGCGCAGCTGTATCGCCAAGCCGCGATTGCTGTGTTCAATCGTGCAACGTTCAACACGGATGCGTCGAAAAGCATTGCAGGATTCCGATCCAATTTTGAACGCCGAGGATGCACTGCGCAGGTAGCAATCCGTTATCGAAATGTCTTCGCAGTCACCGTAACTGATAAAGGGTGCGGTGTTTTTCAATACTACGCAGTCATCAGCAGCAACAATGTGGCACCGCTCAATACGCACATTCTTGCAATGGTCAGGATCAATGCCGTCCGCATTGGGAAATCGCAAATCATTGTCGATTTTGATATCGTGAACATAAACGTTCGTACAACCGGTAAAATGCAGGGTCCAATTGGCGGCATCCTTGAACAACAAGTCTCGTACTTCCATACCATGGACGTTTTCAAAGCAGGTCATGGCCGGGCGCCAACGGACGGTTTTAGTAAACCCTTGCGGGCCTTCCGCTAATGCAAATGCAGTACACTGCCCGTCAATCATGCCTTTGCCAGAAAGTGTGATATTCTGCGCATCTTTGCAATGAATCCAGGCACGCTTTTCGGACTCCGGACCAAAGGTAAACACAAAATATGGAAAATCCTCAACCTGAGTGGCACTCAGCAATGCGGCACCGGCTTCAACATGAAAGTCCAGGTTACTGCACAGGGAAAATGAATCCGGCCCGCAAGCGGGTCCCTGAGGGAATCAAAACCCTTCCGCCGCCCGCTGCATTACAGGCGTCAACAGCGCGTTGAATAGCAGGGGCATCATTGGCAATTCCATCGGCAACCGGACCATAATCCAGCACGGAAAAAACTTTCAAACTCATGCCTGCACCTCAACATCGTATCCGAAGTCCTGCTCTGGATTCGTCTCCGCTTCATAGTCAACACCGGCAAGTCCGAAGCCAAACAATTTCAGGAAGTTGCTCTGGTAGCCCGCAAAATCTGTCAATTCCTCCAGGTTTGCACTGGCCACCTGGGGCCAAATAGCTGCAACTTCAGCCTGTATGTCAGGAAGCATTCCTAACTCATCCATGCGCACACGCCCGCTATCATCAAATTCAAGAAACCCGTCATTGTACATCTGTTTGCGGAACAGGCGGTCCAACTGCTGAATACAATCCTCGTGCAATCCCTTTTCCTTCATAACCTTAAAGAGAATGGATATGTACAGCGGCACCACGGGAATGGCACTGCTGGCCTGGGTGACAACCGCCTTATTCACTGAAACAAATGCCCGACCTCTGTTAACCTTCAATGAGGCGTCGATACGCGCTCCAGTTGCGCGTAAATGTTTCTTGGCCGCACCAATGCTGCCGTTGGTGTACACTGGCCATGTGATTTCAGGTCCAATGTAGTCAAAGGCAACGGAGGTACAACCATCCGCCAGCACACCAGCCTGCTCCAGAGCCGACATCCACAACTCCCAATCTTCTCCACCCATCACTTTGACTGTGGCAGCGACTTCTTCCTCCGTTGCCGGTTCAATAGTTATCGGTGCTACCACCTTGCGGTCAGTATCCAGGTTGTTCGCCGTGTAGGGTGCCCCAATAGGTTTCAGCACACTGCGATAAGTTTCCCCTGTTTTGGGATCCGTGCGGCGCGGTGAGGCCAAACTGTAAACTACCAGATCAATTTTGCCCATTTCCTTCTGGATGATATCGACCACCCTGTGCTTAACGGCATCGGAAAAGGCGTCGCCATTCACCGATCTGGCGTACAACCCTGCCTCCTTCGCCTTGCGCTCAAAGGCTACGGAATTATACCATCCCGCGGATGCTGGCTTCCCATTGCTTGAACCGCGCTCAAAAAAGACGCCCAATGTAGAGGCCCTGGATCCAAATGCCGCTGCAATTCGGGCCGCCAAACCATACCCCGTGGATGAGCCTATAACCAATACGTTCTTCGGACCATCCTTGATCGGACCCCCTGACAAAACGTGGTCTATTTGCTCCTGAACGTGAGCAGCACATCCTTCAGGGTGTGCAGTGATACAGATGAAGCCGCGAATTTTGGGTTTTATTATCATGCTGGATATTTTTGAAATTAAAACCCGTCACCTTAGCACTCAGATCTCATACAGCAAAGCAAAACATTCTCCCCAGTATAACGTTTTATCCGCTATCACCAACCTGGCAGTCATAGCCTCTGTTGTTCATCTTTTGCCATTAATTTCCGGTCAACCTGGCATCAATAAACTTCTGCAGATTTAAAATAAAGTCATCCACAGCCTCCTCCTTGAATACGGCGACCAGTTCAGGCTTGGACGCCAGATCTTCCGGAAATGCAGTCAATGTGGATGCCCCGCTGAGGGGCAGATTCAGCAACAATTTGCCGTCCGGCAATACCAACTGCACCCGTCCGGTAATTTCATAAAGCAAATCGGTGGCATCATTTTTCGCCGTAGGAGAACGCACAAATCCAACCTTGAGGATTTCCACATTGAAAAAGGATGTCGGTTCTTCGCTGATGCGGCTGGCAAAAAATTCGTGCTCGCTGAGAAAGACTTTCATTTTGTCTTTCAGCAAAGCCTCAGGCGTTTCCGCGTACAGCAAATCGATGTCCTCGGTAAATTCCCCGTACAGGGCCTCATAACTGCTCTTTTGCCGCGCCTTGACAGTGGCATCAACGGCAGAGCCTATCAAGGCCGGTATCAAACCTCCACCAGTTGCGATAGGTATAGCCGCAACCATCGCCGACGTTCTTGTCGGATCCGGAGAGTGGTAAGCCAATTCCTGCGTTTCCACCTTGCCAACACCAATCTGACTCAACTGCGACTTCTGCCCATCCGTCCAGGTTGTTCTGCATCCACTTAAAAGAACGCATAGCGTGATTATCGGTACCCATACCTTTATTTTGATTCTCATATTACTCCGTGCTCGTTGTTGAAATCGAAAATTATGGTGCTGAATTTTAAGATTCAACAATTATTATTGTAAATATGAAGCGGTGCATCGAGCTTGTTCCGTAACCCTGAAGCACGGAGCCTCGCTCCTTTTTAAACGCGCTGATCGTCATCTTGCCTCATCGTGATTTAACCGGATGGAAAAAATGAAAAAAACGCGCAAGGTTGCACGAGTACAACCTTGTGCGGCATGCTTTGTGCTAGAAAGTAAATACCACACTCACACGGCTATCCCGCCATCCGGTGGACAAGCAAACATGAAAAAAAAGTCTCCGAAATTACTCCCTGGCATTGATATTCACTCTGGCAACTGGACTCTGGTTGTTGAATCAAGCACCTGACGACTCGGTCACAGAAGCGACTCAGGAAATTCAGGTACCTCATAAACCCGCGCAGGCTCTGCCTTTATTGGCATCTGAACAGCCTCTGCCACGCGCTTCAAGCGGACTAATCACGGTTCATGCCCATCCTGCGGCAACGCGTGCAGAGGTAACATTGGTGCAACCCGCTGACTTGCCCTACCCGATCCGCCTGGAAAAATTTTATCGCGCTGATAGTAATGGCGACGAGCAATTGATGGAAACCGTGGAAATGGTTGGCAATCGCCTGATGGCCAGATTTTCGCCGGTGAAACTTGCGGATGGCACGGTCGAAACCGCGCTGAGTGCCATGGGTGCCGAGTTGGGTCGGCAATTGGATACCCGCGGCTTGCATGTAGTGAATTTCTCACCGGAAGACCCGGCGACCTTGCCGATGTTGCTGGCTAGCCTGAGCGAACTGAGCGGACAGACCATTTTTGCTGAGCCCGACTACATTGTGCGAATTCTGGAAAGTCCGAATGATCCCCGTTATCTGGACGGCTCTTTGTGGGGCTTGCGCAACACCGGCCAACAAGGTGGCATGGCAGGAGCCGACGTCAATGCGCAATCAGCATGGGAAGTGAGATCTGATGCTGCCACTGTGATCGTAGGGATTGTCGATACCGGAATCAGACTAACGCATGAAGACTTGGTAGCCAACCTCTGGGTAAATCCAAATGAAATCAGCGACGGCACAGACACCGATGGCAATGGCTTCGTTGACGACATTCACGGTATCAATGCCATCACAATGAATGGCAATCCCAACGACGATCACGGACACGGAACGCATTGTGCAGGTACGGTGGGTGCCGTAGGTGATAATGGCATAGGCGTGGTTGGCGTGGCCTGGAATGTCCAACTGATGGCACTGAAGTTCATGTCCTCAGGTGGCGGTGGTGCCACCTCTGACGCCATTACCTGCATTCAGTATGGCATCGATAATGGCGCGCACATTTTATCCAATTCATGGGGCGGTACGTTTTTCAGTCAGGCCCTCTATGATAGTTTGAAAGACGCATTGGAGGCGGGTGTCATTATAGTGGCTGCGTCAGGTAATTTCACCTCCAACAACGATATCACGTCCATTTTTCCTGCCTCATTGCCGCTGGATAACATCGTATCAGTAGCCTCAACCACCAGGACCGATGCGCTATCCAATTTTTCCAATTTTGGTCAGGGGTCTGTTGAAATTGCCGCGCCAGGCAGTGATATATTGTCCACCGGATTTGAATCTGACAGCAGCTACGTTATAAAAAGTGGAACGTCCATGGCTGCCCCTCATGTCGCCGGTGCTTTTGGCATTGTTAAGAGAAGAGTTTCCGGAAGATACCTGGTATCAGCTTATTAACCGCATGTACCGGGGAGTTGATACACTGGAATCGCTTGCAGGTGGAATCGTGGGCACAGGAGGCAGACTGAATGCGCGCGCGCATTGAACACCCCAATAAATACTCCTTTCAATGACGCATTCGCCGAAGCCCGTCCGGTATTTGGCGACCGATCGATTCTGCGAACGACATTGCGCGGAGCTACTGTGGAAGCTGGCCAGCCTGCCATTCACGAGGAGACAAATTCAGGAACTATTTGGTTCACCTTTACAGCATCTGCGAACGGAGCAGCCAGTGTGCGTTCCCTGCAAGGAGAATCCTTCCTGAATCCTACCAACGGCCAAACTGAGATTCTGCCGTTTGACAATTTCCCAGTGGCAGTGGCTGTTTTTACCGGTGATACTCTGGAGACTTTGGAAGCAGTGGATTCCGGGGTTGATGAAGTCTCCTTCGTGGCAACTGCCGGGGAGACCTATCGCATTGCGGTAGCTGCAATTGACGACCAGCAAGGGCTATTGGTGCTTGAAATCACAGGTGCTCCGCGCAACAGCACTTTAGCCAACGCCACACCGCTGCGGTTTGGCAATAGCGCCACAGGAACCAACCACAATGCCTTGTCCGAACCCGGCGAACCGGCTCATGCCGGACAGCCGGCAACCGCATCAGTATGGTATAGTTGGACCTCCAACTTGACTGGAAAAATCGTTTTCACTACCCGTGGCAGCTCATTCAATACGGTAGCTGCAGTGTATGCCGGCCCCGATGCAGCAGAGGATTTTGCCGATCTGGTTCCGCTGGCATCCAACGATGACGAGGTTGGCCGCACTACCAGTCGCATTGAGTTCGTGGTTGAAGCGGGCGTAACCTATTACTTTGCAGTGGACGGAAAAAACGGTGCCACCGGTCAAATCTCTGCTCTCCTGGCTATACCACCACAAAACGATCATTTTGCTTCACCAACCATTTTGTCGGGCACGGATGTTACCCGCAATATCAGCACCAATCTGGCATCCAGAGAAGCAGGCGAGCCCGTTCCTTTTCCTGGACGCGGACGGGGAGAATCCATTTGGTTTGCCTGGACCGCCCCGGAAGCCGGGCGCACTACCATTGATCTGTCGGCCTCTTTCTTCCCCGGAATGATCGCCGTTTACACCGGCACCACCTTGGAAAACCTGCAATTGGTAACCCGCGATGGTGCCGGCAACCGGTTTGCACAAGTAACCTTTGATGCCGAACAAGGGGTGACCTACCGCATTATGGTGGACGCCTGGGATTTTTCGCTGCTGAACGTTCCGTTGCGTTTGCGGGTATTACCAGTACCACCCAATGACACCTTCGCCAATGCCATAGCCTTACAAGGTCTGCGTGATACTGCAGTGGGCTCTAACGTAGGCTCGTCACGCGAACCCGGAGAACCGGAAAACCACTCCAACGGCGGCAATTCCGTCTGGTACACCTGGACGGCACCCAGCTCCGGTTGGTTTGCCATTTATGGTGAGCGCCTGAATCGTCCCGACCTGTGGTCCATTGTACTCAACGTGTTCACAGGTCCTGCAGTGAATCAGCTGACCCATGTTAAGTTGGACATTGGCAATGGCATAGGCCGTGATGCCTTCGTCTTCTGGCAAGCTCAGGCGGGCACCACTTACCATATTCAGGTCACAGGTTTAACACGCAGCGGCATTATTGGAGGGATTGGCCCCTTCTCGCTGGATCTTCGCCCCCTGGATGAACATACTGCGCCTAACTGGCGGTTTGCCAACGCCATGGAACTGGATCCATCCCGTCCGGTATATAATCTGCGAACGCATAGCTATGGTGCCCGCAGCGAACCGGGCGAGCCAGCACATTCAGGCTATTCCGCTGATGAAACTTTGTGGTGGCGTTTCACCGCTCTGGAGTCAGCGCGGCACGTTTTCAGTACAGCTCTTTCGGAGGGTTCACGCGGCTTGACTGTGTACCGTACCACGCAACCAGGCAACCCGACTTTTGCCAGTTTGGTGCCGGTCGCCAACAACGTGGCCACTGCAACTCAACTATTTAATGAAGTAGCCTGGTCGGCCATAGCCGGGGAAACGTATTTCATTGTGTCGGAACGGATGCAAGGGGGTCGTGGCAGGCACATTGTGCATTTCCAGCGTGTGCCAGACAATATAACATTCGCTGGCCGCGCGGCAATTGTCGGCGAATCTGCCCGCATTGAAATCCAGAATCACGGCGCCATTAGGGAACCGGGAGAACCGACGTTTGGCGTTCCTTCAGGCTCATTGGGACACCGTTCGCTCTGGTGGGAGTGGACAGCTCCGGCCAGTGGACGCTATCAACTGGATACCATTGGTTCAGAGACACCCACATCTGAGGATGGCATCGCCTATCCGGATCGTACTATTCTAGGTTTTGATACCCGCCTGGGGGTGTTTGTGGGAACTTCAGCTGGAAATTTAACCCAGATCGCTGTCAATGACAGTCGCACCAAGGAAAGTTTTGGCAATTCATGGATCGATTTCCAGCGCAATTCACGACTGGAATTCAGTGCCACCGCCGGTACCACCTACGTGTTTCTGGTCAACGGCGAAAATCTGGACACGATGTCACAACCCAATCAAACCAATACCGGTCTGATAAAACTCAATCTGCAGCGATTGCGGGAACCTGCCAATACTCGCTTCGCCAACGCAACCGTGATTGAGGGCACACATTATCACGAAATCACTACCAACTTCGGCGCGGTGAAAGAAAGCGGTGAACACAACCACGCTGGTCTTTCAGGTGGCCGGTCTTTGTGGTGGCGTTGGACAGCACCGGAAAGTGGCCGCTTTGTCGCCTCCACAGCCGGACTTCTGTACGATGATTACCACTCCCGCCAAACTGCGATTGCCGTTTACACCGGTACTGCACTGGGTGCGCTCACTCAAATAACTGCCAATCAAAATGGTGCCGGAATCAATACCGGTCAAGATACATGGAGTCTGGCTGAATTTGATGCAGTGGCGGGGCAAACCTACCATTCGCGGTGGATGCCCAGATCGCAGGCAACCTTTCCTTTATTCTGACCAAGCCTCCCGCCAATGACAACTTTGCCGATGCTACCGAGATGCGCGGATCCCGCTGGACAGCTTATGGTCATAATCTCGGAGCGACCAAAGAACCCGGAGAAACCATGCTGGAGTGGTTTTTCAATCCGCCAAACACCAACTATCGCTCGGTATGGTGGAAGTGGACGGCACCGGTATCAGGAACCATCACTGTGGATACTCTTGGCAGCCAAATGTACAATGTGCTGGCGGTGTTTACCGGCGACCGCGTGGATGCGTTGAATCCGGTGACACCTGTGCCAACAGATCCTGGTAATCCATTCAATGGAGATGCCAGCGTCAGGGCGCGATCGGGCACTATGAGAGTAACATTTGATGCAGTCGAGGGCACGACTTACTACATCGCTGTTCAAGGCGCAGGCTTCATAGTACCCTCTTCCGGTCCCATCACCGTTACCCTCAGTGGTCCACCTGCGATACCATTTGCCCCGGATTCCTTCACTGCCATGCGCATCAACAGCAACTCCGTGGAATTGCTATGGGAGGACATAGCGGTGGATGAAGAGTTTTACCAGATCGAAAGGTCAAGCGATGGAATTTCTTGGGAATTGCTGACCGAAACCACACCGGATGCGACCCGATTCATCGACTTGACCGCACCAGCGGGAACTGCCTTGCCGCACTACCGAATCAGGGCAGTCAACAGTGTTGGCGCCAGTCAATGGGTGACAGCTGAGAGTATCCAACCGACAGCACAACAGCAGTGGTTAATTCAACATTTTGGCACTGCGCGCGCGTCCGGCAATGCTTCCTGGAATGCCGATCCAGATGGTGATGGTATTGCCAACTTGATTGAGTACGCGCTGAACGGGCATCCACTTGTGGCGGATTCAGCAGTATTGCCGATCGCGACCTCAGTAGAGGAAGATGGCATCCTCTACCCTGCCTACTGGATTGAAAAAAATCCGGCAGCCGCCGACCTGCAGTACCGCGTACAATTTTCCCATGATCTACGGTTTTGGCAGGATGCAGAGGCAGCAATGGAAATTGTATCTGACACCGATGAAGTTTTGCTGATCCGGGCAATTGAGCCACTGACAGACTTCCCACAAATCTATTTCCGACTGCTGGTTGCGCCTCATTGATCCCTTCAACAAAGCGCTCAACGTACCACCACGTTTGGCGCTTTATTGATTTTCAAAAAAAATGCACCGGCACCACTTGCGCAAATGGTGCGGATGAGTATTTCAACTGCATGAAATCATTCATGCTAAAATCCCTGGTTCTGGTGTTCACATTCGCAGTAGCCACTGTCAGTGGTTCCGCTGCTCATCACATTAAAACAGGTGGTCCAAAACCGATCACTGAAGCAGACTTGCTGGCCGCCCAACAAAGCTGGATAGATGCGCTGCTTGCCATTGCCGAAACCCACCGCAGTGGCGGCGACTACCGGACATTGGCGGGCGACATCATCGATGCTGCCTACAACTATGCCCACGCCCCGGTTTTATTTAAACCGACCTTGACCCATGGCGAGCAAACTTTTCGCTACACCCGCGAGGGTGCCCTGGCCTACTTTGTGGGTGGTGATCCGAACTTCCCCAATGATTCAGGATTTGCCCTGAAGGGTTGGGTCGCCGTTGAACCAAAGACAGTTTTGGCCTACGTTGAAGGCAACACCGCGCTGACAATGGGTCACTTCACCTTCACCAATCAAGACGGCAGCACTGTGACGGTTGAAAAGACCTTTGGCTATCGCCGCGACGACGCAGGCGACTTGCGCATCATTCTGCACAAGTCCACCATTCCGTTCAACCCAGGCAATTAACCTAGCGCCGGGATTTACTTCAAACCTCGGAAATCAATTCGCAAGGTTTGAGCGGTTGGGGATCAAGAATGCGTGCCTTGGGCAGTCGCGCGGACAATGTATCCCTGAACCAGTCGCGGGCATCCTGGTCACCGTGAGACAGAACGACGGTGGCCGGATGCTTGCTCATTGCCAGTTCCACCAATTCCTCCCGGTCGGCGTGCGAACTGATATCCAGCTTTTCTATTCTGGCAGCTATCTTGGATTTATAATCCAGCGCTTTAAATAAAAAGTGGCTATCCCCCTTGTTTTTAGCCTCCAAAAGCTGACCACCGGGTGTGTCTGGGTCACAATATCCTGAGAAGCACACTGTATTGCGACTATCGCCCAGCAAACTGGCACAAACGCGATATGAGGGTGTGTTTTCCACCATCATCCCGCTACTCAATAAATATAAGGCTGATCCCTTGGGTTGCCTTCCCGGTTTCATATCGTCGGAAACTTTACGCGCCTGAAGTTGCTTCAGATAATTGCGCTCGAAATTAAGTCCACCCACCTTGCGGGCGATTTGATCGAAATAATCAGCCAGATCGATTCCCAAACCAGACACAAAAACGGGAATTTCAGGCAGTTCTCCGGCTCTGCGGGCAGCAGCCAGATAGGCCACCAGTTCTTGCATGCGACCCAGTGCGAAAACCGGAAACAGAATATGGCCTTTCGCTGCCACTGTCTCCTGAATCAGGCGCACCATGCGTTGCATTTCTTCTGCCCTGCTGCAACCTTGGGCTCGTTCGGTAGCGCCTCTGGTGGTTTCAATGATAATGGCGTCCGCTTTCTCATGCGGAAATTTGGCACCAGGCAAAATGGTCAGATCATCAAAAAGCGTGTCGCTGCTGACAAATAATCTGCGCTTGCGAAACTCCAGGGTAAAGCCGACCGCGCCAGGAACATGCCCGGAACGATGCAAAGTGATCATCAGAGTCTCACCACAGAGGCTATGAAAAAATTTGGTGTGGTCGGGCATTAATGCCACGAATTTCTTGCTGATGCGCTCAACATCGCCGTGCGTGTAAAAGGGATAATCTTTTATCCCTGTCTCATCGCGTTGCCGCATCATAACATTGCAGGAATTATGCAACATCCTCTCGGCAAGCACCATGGATGCCTGAGTCATCACCACAGGCGCATTCGGATGTTCCCGCAACAAAACGGGCAACGCACCCAAATGATCCAGATGGCAGTGTGTCAATATGACCAAGTCAATGCGCTTGCCTCGCAGCGGCTTTAAATCCGGCAAGCTTTCCAACCCTGCCCTCTTGGGATGAATCCCGGCATCAATCACCACATTAAATGGACCTATGCTAAGCAGATAACAGTTGGCGCCAATTCCGCCATCGCGGTTAAGATCAGTCAGTATCACTATCCTCCTCCGGTAAAAACACGCCAAACGGCATATGACAGTCTGCAAAAAAGTTGTTCCGTATGTCGAACCCTCCAGCACAAACAGGGCGGTCAATCCATAGGTTGACCAACCCCAATGATGCCGAAAGGTGTTCTTTAGACTGTAAGCGAGCCCGCATATCGGGTGAATGTCATGTTCGGACACAAGGCTTGGCAACCGTTTTTTTGCCATCGCTGCAAAATCCAATACTCAGATTGGTACTGGCAAAGTCGGCTTTACATCGTGAGCTACCTGGCTTGTACTGCTGAATATGCAATTGACTCAAGTGCAACAATCCGCAGTGCGCCAATGGATCGAGGCCGGCAAAACACTATCTGAGGTACAAACTTTGCTCCGCTCGGAACACGGGTTGAGTTTAACCTACATGGATGTCCGGTTCCTGGTGGATGATTTGGCCCTGGAAATCAAATCTCCGGCAAAGCCAAAGGCCGATGCCAAGACTACCGATTTATCTGCACCAGCAGAAGCGCAGGAACCTGCGGAAGATGATGTTCTCGACATGGATCCGGTTGGCGAACCTGCGTCCGCTGGACCAGTCAAGGTTAGTCTCGATCGCATCACCCGCCCAGGAGCAGTCGTCAGTGGGCAGGTGACATTCAGCGATGGCACCTCCGCCCAATGGTCACTGGATCAAATGGGACGTCTCGGATTGTCAGGTACTGCTCCCGGTTATAAACCCAATCAGCAGGACATAATTGCGTTTCAACAGCGCCTGCAAGAATTGCTCTCTTCCAGCGGCTACTAAACAATTTTCCGATGCTTATATGACAACAGCCAACGATGCTGACCGCGGTACGGTCTTACTGACGGGGGCCGGAGGGTATATTGCCGGAGTTCTGGCCGCCAAACTGCGGCAAGCCGGCTGGCAAGTGTGCGGCTTGGATCTGCAATCAGGCACGCGCAACGGCATCGAAATTACAGCTGCTGATATTACCAGGCCTTTGCCAGTGGAAATCTTCGCTGGCGTCGATGCTGTCATTCATCTAGCTGGTAAGGTACACGCTTTGGCAGAGGTCGCTGCCGATCATGATGCCTATTTTGCAGTCAATACCGAGGGTACCCGCAACGTATTGACTGCCGCTGGCAAGGCCGGAGTACGCCGGGTTGTGCTTTTGAGTACCGTAAAGGCAATGGGTGAAGGTAATCCTGAGAAAATGCCCATTCAACCGCTGGATGAAAGGAGTCCATGCCATCCATGCGAGCCTTACGGGGCTTCCAAGCTCGCTGCCGAAGAGCTGGTCCTGAATAGTGGTCTCATTCCCGAGGGAGTTGTCCTGCGGCTGGCGATGGTTTACGGCGGTTCCGATGCCAAGGGCAACCTTCCCAAAATGGCTGACGCTGTGCGCCGGGGCAGATTTCCGCCTTTGCCAGAGATTGGCAACAAGCGTTCCATGGTTCACGTTGAGGACGTCACTAGCGCAATTTGCCTTGCCCTGGAACACCCCGCCGCCGCCAACCAACGGTTTCTGGTTACCGACGGCAATGCCTATTCCACCAGACAAATTCTCGACTGGATGCGGGCGTCATACAACATGAGCCCCATAACCACCACCGTGCCGATCTGGGTGCTGAAAATCCTGGGCGTGGCTGGCGATCTGATCGGCAAGTTGCGCGGCAGACGTTTCATCTTTGATTCGGACGCCTTGCACAAACTGATTGGTTCCGCCTGGTACAGCTCGGCCAAAATCACGCAGGAATTGGGATTCACGCCGCAACACGACCTGCCAACGACCATTCAGCAGGAAGCTCAACAGTACAATTCAAGATCCTGATTTTATGAGGGAGACGCTGGACATAGTCCTGCCCTTGGAGCAATCCGAAAACGAGAACGCCATTCGCAAGGCCCTGGCTGAGCGTCTGAAGTTGCCAGATTCCAGAGTAATCAACTGGCACTTACTCAAGCATTCGTTGGATGCGAGACAGCGTCAGATCAAGGTGCAACTGAGGTTGGATGTGGGCATTGATGAACCCCTCGCCCCTCCTCAGCAACCGACTCCGGACTACCCTCAAGTAGATTCAGACATGCCCAGGGCTGTGATCGTCGGCTGCGGTCCGGGCGGCATGTTTGCCGCCTTGCGTTGCCTGGAGTTAGGCATCAAACCTATTGTGCTGGAACGTGGCAAAGACGCCTCGGCACGCAGGTTTGATTTGGCCCCAATCCTGCGCAAGGGAACAGTCATTGAAGACTCGAATTATTGTTTTGGCGAAGGTGGTGCAGGCACCTTTTCCGACGGTAAGTTATATACCAGAGCCACAAAACGCGGCCCGGTACGCGACATTTATGAAGCATTGGTAGCGCACGGCGCTCCCGAACGCATTCTTGTGGATGCTCACCCACACATCGGCTCAAACCTTTTGCCCAATGTCGTCATGGCAATCCGCAAGTCCATTATTGCCAGTGGTGGCGAAGTACATTTCCAATCCAGGGTCACGGCATTGATTCGTTCTGGAAAGGAAGTTATCGGCGTCAAATGTGCGGATGGCAAAGTGGTTTTAGCCGATGGAGTCATTTTGGCTACCGGCCACTCCGCCCGCGACATATACCGAATGTTGCTGTCCGCTGGCGTCACTCTGGAACAGAAACCTTTCGCAGTTGGTGTGCGCATTGAGCACTCACAAGAGCGGATTGACTCTATACAATACCATTTGGCTCCGGGCCACAAGCGTCACAACTTGCTGCCAGCTGCAAGCTATAGAGTAGCCACTAAAATCGATGACCGAGGCGTGCATTCATTTTGCATGTGCCCAGGAGGTTTTATTGTGCCCGCAGCAACTGAAAATGACGAGGTCGTAGTCAATGGTATGAGCTTGTCCCGCCGTGACTCAAAATTTGCCAATAGCGGACTGGTAGTAACTGTCGAACCAGAGGATACTGCAGCCTGTAATGCTCAATTTGGTGTGCTGGCTGGTGTGATGTGGCAGAAAAAAACTGGAGCAACTGGCAAAGGAAGCCGGCGGTGGCGGGCAAATCGCACCAGCACAGACTGTCACCGACTTTATTGAAGGTCGGCTATCAGGCTCGCTACCTGCAACCAGCTATTTTCCGGGCATTCAAAGCGCTCGACTGGATAAAATCCTGCCGAACTGGATCGTATACCGCATGCGCAAAGGGCTTCAATTATTTGGACAACAAATGAAGGGATACCTGGGCAGCGATGTGAATCTGATTGGCTTTGAAACGCGCACCAGCTCGCCAGTCAGAATTCCCCGTGATCCTCACAGTTTGGTCCACCCTGAAACTCCGGGCCTGTTTCCATGCGGCGAGGGAGCAGGCTACGCTGGTGGCATTGTCAGCGCAGCGCTGGATGGACGCCGGTGCGCGGAAGCCGTGAGTTCCTGGATACGTGCCAGAAGTTGAGCCTTGATGGCAGCAGGTGCCAAACCATTCTGTGCTCTCAGCTCCTCATTGCTGGATCCATGATCCACAAACACATCCGGCCAGGCAATGCGTTCCAAAGGTACCTGAAGGTTGGCATCGGACAAAGCTTCCAAAATGGCGGCCCCAAAACCTCCGTGCACGACATGATCCTCAAACGAAACTACCAGCAATGCTGTCGCGCATTGTTGTTCGAGGAGTCCTACATCCAATGGTTTGGCAAAGCGGGCATTGACTACTCCAATCGTAACTCCGGTCTCACGCTCCAGTTCTTCAGCCAACTGCCTGGCTTCTGCCACCCAAGGACCCAGTGCCCAAAATTGCACAGCTTCGCCCTTTTTGATAACCTCGGCTTTACCTAACTCTATCAGCACAGGTGCAGCCTTGTAGGGCGTGCCTACCGCCGAACCGCGAGGATAACGAATAAAGGTAGGGGACGGTGTATTCAGACTGGTCCATAGCATGTCTGCCAACTCGTCCTCGTCCTTGGGTTGCATGATGATTGTATTCGGCACACACCTCAAATAAGCGATGTCGAATAAGCCATGGTGCGTGGCACCATCATTGGGCGACAATCCCGCCCGATCCATACAGAAAGTTACTGCCAGATTTTGCAAACAAACGTCGTGTACAATGCAGTCGTAAGCACGCTGCAAAAAGGTCGAGTAAATGGCGACGACAGGATGAAAGCCTTCGGTCGCCAAGCCTGCGGCGAACAAAACCGCGTGCTCTTCGGCAATGCCAACATCAAAAAACTGCTTTGGCAGATTATCCCGCAGGTAAGATAAACCGGTTCCAGGAGGCATGGCGGCAGTGATACCCACCACTTTACTGTCCTTGCGTGCGTACTCCAAAAGTTTCTGCCCGAATGCATCCTGATAATTGACCGGAACACCAGCCTTGGCAGTCGGCGACTTACCAGTCATAGGATCAAACGGCCCGAGCCCATGGAATTTTTCCGGTGACGCCAAAGCAGGTTCATAGCCCTTGCCCTTAACGGTCATCACGTGCAGGAGAATGGGTTGCTGACTATCGCGGGCAAACTCCAGATAACTGTGCAAGGCATTCAGGTCGTGGCCATCAATCGGACCGATATAACGCATGCCAAAAGTTTCAAACAGACTGGAACCCACAAAAAAGTCCTTGGTCTCCTTCTTCCATTTGCGGGTAAAGCGCAGCAAAGCCCCACCACCGGGCAATTTTGCCAACATCGATTTCATCCCCCGATCTATGCGATTATACACTGGATTGGTGATGATTTCATTAAAGTAACGCGCCAGTGAACCCACATTCTTAGCTATCGACCACTCATTGTCATTGAGAATAACAATCAGGCGCTTGGTGGAATCTGCCACGTTGTTCAAGGCCTCCATGGTGATCCCACAGGTGAACGCTGCATCGCCCAGTACAGCTATAACGCTGTTGTCTTTACCAGCGCGATCCCGCGCCACGGCCATGCCAAGGGCAGCCGATAACGCAGTGCCGGCATGCCCGGCGCCGTAGCAGTCATAGGGACTTTCTGTTCTGTTTAAAAAGCCACTGAGTCCACCGCCCAGCCGAATGCGGTCAAAGTCCTCTCCTTGCCTGCCAGTGAACAGCTTGTGAACGTACCCTTGGTGCGACACGTCAAACAACAGCCGATCGTCCGGTGTATTGAACACCCGGTGCAGGGCAATAGTCAGCTCGACAACTCCCAGATTGGGACCGATATGACCACCGTTGGCAGCAGTGACTTGAATAATTCTTTGCCTCACTTCTTCAGCCAGGGCGGGCAATTCTTCAGCACGCAGTTGACGGAGATCCGCAGGACTTTTAATGGTGGCCAGTAAAGACATTCGCAGTGGAAAATTTAAGCAGTAGGATCAAATGCGGTGGTCCCGGAATCCTGAGATAACGTTTGTATACGCAATTCAGCCTTTTGCAGCTCCTGTTCGCAATGCTTCATTAAAGTTACACCTTTTTCGTAGGCAGCTACTAATTCGGAGAGGCGTAAATTACCGCCCTCCATAGACTTAACCAACGTCTCAAGCTTTTGCAATGAGTCTTCAAAACTGGATTCTTCCACGGGGTTCACACTGTCAGACATTGATCTAAAGGTGGTCACCTCTGCCGTCGTTGCAAGTAAGATTTGCACGCAAAAATGCCTCAACTCCACCAGGGGAATTGAGGCAACTGTAGATACGGACTTACGTTGGCTTACAGCCTGGGAATGGTAAGTCCGCCGTCCACCATAATAACCTGGCCGGTGGAATACGGAAAATCACCCCGCGCCAGTGCAGCTACGGCTTTGCCAACATCCTCAGGGAAACCCCAACGCGCTGTTACGCAAAGTCCATCAGCAATCAATTTGTCGTATTTCTCTGCCACACCGCTGGTCATATCGGTTTTGGTAACGCCAGGTCGTACCTCATAAACGGGAATATCAAATTCGCCCAAGCGCACGGCAAACAACTGCGTCGCCATCGACAAACCGGCTTTGGCAACGCAATACTCCCCCCGGTTGACAGATGCCACCGTGGCCGAAATCGAAGATACATTGATAATGCTTCCGCGAAACTTCGTGTCCTTGCGCTTCTGCTCAATCATCCAGTTAGCTGCTGCCTGTGTCAGAAAGTAAGCCCCTTTGAGATTGGTGCCGACGACATAGTCAAAACTATCCTCGGTGGCCTCCAAAAGGTCCTTGCGCTCCTTGGGCGCCACTCCGGCATTATTGACCAATACATGCAGTGCCCCCAGCCCCTCGCGAACACCAGCTAGCATGGAAGCTCGGTCTGTGGCAGAACCAATGTCACCGCGCACGTAAACCACCTTGGCTCCCAACTGTTCCAAAGCAGCCAGGGCATCGCCAACAGCATCGGCTGGGCGCATACCGTTGATTGCCAGATCAAAACCATCCGCAGCCAGGCAGCGGGCAATACCAAAACCAATTCCCCGGCTACCGCCAGTGACAAACGCAACTCGCCTCGCACTCATCTCAGGCCTTCAATTCCGGAATTTGTACCCAGGCTTTGCGACTCCAGCTTTCGAGTCCTTTTTCCGCCAATTGAACACCTTTGGCACCTTCAAGCAGGGTCCATGGGAACGGTTCGTCCAACACTATGTGCTTGAGGAACATTTCCCACTGTACCTTGAAGGCATTGTCATAAACTTCCTGATCGGGAACTTCCGCCCAATTGCTGTAGAAGTTGATGGGCTGATCAATATCGGGATTCCATACCGGCTTGGGCGTATTGCCATAATGCTGGAACCAGCACTTGCGCAACCCTGCCACAGCTGAACCCTTGGTACCATCGACATGCAGCGTCAACAGGTCGTCGCGACGCACGCGAGTAGCCCACGAACAATTGAAGTGGGCAATGACGCCACCGGCAAGTTCGAAGGTAGCGTAGGCCGCATCATCTGCAGTACATTTATAGGGTTTGCCGTTTTCATCGATGCGCTCGTCAATATGCGTAGCACCCAAACAACTGACGGCCTTCACATCACCAAAAAGATTGTCCAAAACATAACGCCAGTGGCACAACATATCAATGATCATGCCGCCGCCATCTTCCTTGCGGTAATTCCAGGATGGACGTTGCGCCGGCACAGTGTGCCCTTCAAAAACCCAGTAGCCAAACTCGCCGGTAACGGCAAAAATTTTGCCAAAGAAATCGTTTTCAATCAGGCGCTTTAACTTCACCAAACCTGGCAACCAAAGCTTGTCCTGAACAACCCCGTTTTTGACACCGGCTTCCTGGCAGGTCTTGTACAGATCATACGCTGTTTCGGTGTCCACTGCGGTGGGCTTTTCGCAGTAAACATGCTTGCCATAGGACACGGCTTTGCGCACAGCATCGGCCCGCAAAAGGGTCCCCTGGGCATCAAAATAAACAGGATAGGCTGGATCTTTCATCACAGACTCCAGATCAGTGGTCCACTTGCTGACCCCGGATACTTCAGCCAACTTTTGCAGTTTGACCGGATTGCGTCCCACCAGGATGGGATCTGGCATGATAAACTCAGTCGGGCTGACTTTAACGCCGCCTTGCTTCATAATGGCAGCAATGGAACGCAACAAATGCTGGTTCGTGCCCATGCGCCCGGTGACGCCGTTCATGATGATGCCGACAGTGTGAACTTTGGTTTCTATACTCATGTTGTTGAGAGGATAATGGGTTGTTGGGAAGGAATGGAGGGTTAAAATTTAAACGTGCTTGCGGTATGCATCGACAATTTTCTGCAAATAGGGGGACTGATCGCCGGACCAGTATTCGGTGGAGAATATCTCGACTTCATTAAAGCCCTTGAATCCTGCTTCCTCTACCCATCCCCTGATTTCGGGAATATTGATGCAACCGTCGCCCATAATGGCGCGATCGAGCAAGAGGTCACGTGTCGGTGTGCGCCAATCACACACATGGAATGCAAACAGATAGCCGCTCTTGCCGCAACGAAGTGTTTGTTCTCTCAATTCCGGATCCCACCACAGGTGATAGACATCCAGAGCGACCCCGACATAGGGCGATTTTAACGCATCGCACATATCATTGGCCTGGCGTAAAGTGTTGACCGCCGAGCGATCGCCCGCGTACATCGGATGCAAGGGTTCAATACCTAGCTTGATGCCCCGTTCGTGCGCATAGGGAAGCACTTCCGCTATGCCCTCCACAATCTGCTTGCGCGAGGTCTCCAGAGACAGGGACGGATGCGCTCCGCAGACCAAAACGATGAGGGGAGCCCCCAACGCAGCGGCCTCATCAATGGCACGGCGGTTGTCATCCAAGGCAGCTGTTTTGCCCGCCTGATCCACATGCGGAAAAAATCCACCTCGACACAAGGATACAATCTCCAGCCCTTCAGCTCGGCACACGTTGCCGCTTTCCTTGGGACCCAAAGCCGCAAGCGCATCCCGCCACACGGTGATGCCTTTGATACCGGCCCTGGCGTATTCCCGCGCAGCAATGCTCAGACTCCAGGGCTTGGTGGTTGCGGTGTGCACACACAGCCGCGATAAATCCGTAATGGCACTGGCACTCATGAACGCACTCCGCTGAAAAAGGTGTAATACGGCTCACCTTTGGCTTCTCTCTGAATATAAAGGGCCAATTCACGCACATGGTAGTCGCCCCACATACAAGCTTCACCTTGGGCGATCTTTTTGCCCGGAGGCACATAATCCCAACCATTCGGTTGGTGATATATACTGTGCAACAACAAGCCCTGGTGCTGCGGATCCTCGCTCAAATAGGGCGCACTGAGCAGAGTACGCGCTGTGGTTAGTCCGGCCTGCCAATAGCGTTTGCCAGCCTCACTCTGCAAGCCAAGATATTTGCCCAACCGCAACAATCCTTGGGCACCGATGGCGGCTGCCGATGAATCCACCGGCTCCCAGTCGTTGTCCGGCTCAGCCGGGCGATCCAAATAATTGCCCATGCGATGCAGATTGGGTGCTCCGGTGTCCCAGTAAGGAACACCACAAACCGGTGTTTGCTCGATATAGAAGTCACATGTCGCCTGCGCGGCCTTTAAAAATACCTCGGTAACGGCAGACCGGCCACCGGCAACAGCCAGTTCTTCGTCACTCAACTTTTGCAGCAATTCCAATTCCTCGGCAAAGCCACACATGGCCCATGCCAAACCCCGTGTCCAGGTACTGAAACCAGTGTAACCTTGTTGCGAGTTTGGACAGCGGAAAGCACCATCATTGGTATTGAACACACTTTCATGAGCCACCCTGCCGCGCAGATCATAGCTGTCACGCCCTTCACCGTAAAACACAGAATAGCGGGCAGTAGCCAACGCGTGCTGGATCGCACGTTGCAACAGATTGATCTCTTTATCGCCCTCATCCATGTAGGCGTGTCCCAACAGGTAACTCACCATCAAGGCGCGGCAGGAGCGGATCGTGTCCACAAATAACGAATGCGGCCCGTTGAAGGAATAGATATAGCCGCCTCCGTCCGGCAATCGGGTAAAACGACGGGCCTGGGCCGCCCCCGACACTTTCAGCGCCAGTTCGTAAAAATGGCGCTCCCACTCGTTGCGCTCAATTTTACCCTCATGCATCAGTCGATGCAAATTACCATAAGTCGAGACGTTGTTGAATCCGTGATCGTGCACGCCGAAATGACTCACGTGCGGTGCCATGAATTGCACGGTTTGCCTGCGCCCAAGATCGAGAAACTGCTCGTCGCCCGTCGCATCAAACTGCAATATCGCAGCACCATACTGAAATCCTTGAGTCCATTCTGTCCAACCTCGGGTGGTGTACTTGCCTGCCCACGTAAAAACGGGGGATCCTTTGGAAGTATCATATTCCTGCTCGATCAATTGGATTTTCCTGCCGGAAACGTTCCAGAAATTCTGCAATTGGGATTCCAGATCGCGCGCTTTCAGGGTTGGGTCGATGGTAATCATAGTGCTATTGATTGTGATTGAAATTTAGTAACGCCGATCTTTGCGCAGGTGCATCAAGATCAGCCGAACGTCAGACAAGGCCTCGTAACTGTGGCCCCGGACAGCATCAAACTGCACACTCTCCCCCGCGTGCACCAGAATCACTTGATGCGTCAGCGAGAGACGAATGCAGCCCTCAAGTACCCAGCATACTTCAAGATCGTCATGATGAATCTCTGGACGTGATATGGTGGCACCGGCCTTGGCCTCTCCCAGAAATGCCTGCACATTGCCGTACTGTATGCGCTGAAACCGGAAATCTCCCGATCGATAGGCCACAGCCTTCTTGCGGTGCGCCAAGGGAGCCTCCGCCAAGGCCAACAAATCGGTCGCGCTCATGTCAAACAGTCGTCCCAATTTGAATAATGTTTCCAATTCGGCTGTAGTCTGATTGCGTTCCAGTTTCGAAATGACCGATGCTGAAATTCCGCTGCGCTCAGACGCCTGCTGCAATGTCAATCCGCTCGCCATGCGCAACTGTCTCAAAACCGCAAAATCGTACATGCGATTCCCATTTTCGGAAGATTGAACAGTTTTCTGCATTGACCTTTATGGCTAAACTGGATTTTTTCTTTTGCAACAAAATAAATCACATTCAATAGCTCTGAGGAAAATTTATGTTCACCCTGTCAACCGCTACTGCCCAACGCCTGATTCCAGTTGCCGTCATCGATAAAACCGAAGATGCCGTTCCACTCGCTGCCGCGCTGCAGGCGGGCGGACTCAACGTCATTGAAGTGACCTTGCGCAGTGCATGCGCCATCGATGCCATTGCCGCCATCCGTCGGCAGTTTCCTGACTTTATTGTCGGTGCAGGTACCGTGATCGATGTGGAAGTTGTCGCCAAACTACGCGACCTGGGGGTTCACTTTGCGGTATCTCCAGGATTAAATCCGCTGGTGCTCGAGGCTACCCAGGCGGCTGGCATACCTCTCGTTCCCGGCGCTATTACCCCCACCGAAATTGAGCGTGCCCGCTCCCTGGGAGTCCAAACTATAAAATTCTTCCCGGCGGAAGCTGCCGGTGGCTCAGCCATGTTAAAAGCACTCACAGGCCCATACGGACACACCGGTATTCAATTCATTCCGACAGGGGGTATTGATGCCGCCAAGCTGAAGGACTACCTCAACATCCCGGCGGTGGCAGCCGTAGGCGGCTCTTGGTTCGTCGATAAAAAGTGGCTCAAAGCAGGTGATTTCGCTAAAATCACCGCCCTCACGGCTGAAGCTGTGGCGCTCGCCCACAGCTAATAGCCCAGGTCGTATTACCTATTCTAATGCTACCTTACGCAGAAGCTTACATTAAACTTTTTTTCTGGCAATAAGCATCATTTACCTTTTCACCTTTCATGCGATGACACAGCGCAAGTGGGAAATTAAATCACTAAAAATGCAGCCCGACCTGGTCTGGGCTATGGCGCTGCAAAGCCTTAAGGTGCGCATCACCCGGGCGTTTTTTGACGCTACTCACCGTTGCCGCATCCAGCGCCTTTATCATTTTCCTGCTAACCTCCCCCTCCAGTTCCGATCCTCAGGAAAGGGAAATCTGGATGCTCATGCTTACCCTGAGCCTTATTGTCAGCGGCGCCGGGGTTTTAAATACCATGTTGATGTCTGTCACGCAAAGGTATCGTGAAATCGGCACCCTCAAATGCCTCGGTGCCCTGGATCTTTTCGTACTTTACAGCGTCTTGCTGGAGTCCGCTATCCTGGGATTTTTAGGTGCCTTGGTGGGGGTCATTCTTGGATTACTGCTGGCCGTAGCCGTAGGGTCCATTGAGTTCGGACTGGGCGTCTTCAGTGCCTGGCATTTCACCGGTCTGTGGTGGAAAGCGGGCATAGCCTCAGGCGTTGGTCTGCTGCTCACCACCATCGGTGCGGCAATACCAGCCTATATCGCCGCAAAGATGCCTCCCATCGAAGCCATGCGAGGCGAAAAGTAACCACCGCCAAACTTCCCTACAACCTACCCGATGCAGCCCTCCAATCTACTACCCACCTCTCCCAAAGCCTCACCCTGGTCCAACCTGCGCGACAGCGGAACCCGCGATTGCACAGTCATGGCCAAAGGAGTGAGGATGGTCTACCAGACTGGAGAGGAGCAGGTCCACGCCTTGCGTGGCGTGGACCTGCAAATTTTTGCTGGAGAATACATATCCATCATGGGGCCATCAGGATCCGGCAAAACCACTTTGTTCAATGCGATTGGTGGACTGAGCAAACCGACCGCAGGCAACGTCTTCATTGACGAAATCGATGTGGCTCAACTCGACGCACAGGAATTGGCCTGGTTGCGTTGCCGGAAGATTGGCTACATTTTCCAAAGCTACAACATCGTCAAGGTGATGACCGCCCTGGAAAATGTGGTATTGCCCATGTTATTTGCCGGGGTTCCGCCTGAAGAAGCGCAGGAGCGGGCGGTCAGCATCCTGCAACGTGTGGGTCTGGGCCACCGGATTCTGCACACTCCCAAGGAACTGTCCGGAGGGCAGCAACAGCGGGTCGCAATTGCCCGCGCCTTTGCCAACAAGCCTGCCATCATTTTGGCCGACGAACCCACAGCCAATCTCGACCTGCGCACCGGGGAAGAGATCATTGAATTGATGCGCGAGATGAACAAGGAGCAGGGAGTGACTGTCATATGTTCTACCCACGACCATAAAATGCTTAACATTTCCGACCGCATCGTTTGGATGGAAGACGGTCGCATCAAGCGTATCGCCAACCGCGATGAAGTGCAAATTGAGATTGGTCAGATGCAAGAGCATTGAAATCCATAGCAACCCTTTCAGCCGCAGCCCTACTACCCACCCGATCTACAATGCCCGCCACTAAAGAACTGCTTATTGAAGCCAAGGATATTCAACGAGTTTATGGTCACGGAGACGAAAAAGTGTACGCTCTTTCCGGGATCACGCTTGATATCTACCAAGGGGAATATATCTCCCTGATGGGTCCATCCGGGTCGGGCAAAACCACCTTTTTCAATATCGTCGGCGCATTGGACTTTCCCACCTCAGGTACTATCAATCTGGGTGGGCGCAATATGTTGAAAATGAAGCCCGCTGAGCTGGCCTACCTGCGCTGCAGCAATATCGGCTACATTTTTCAAAACTATAATCTCATCGAGGTCTTCTCAGCTCTGCGCAACGTCGCCTTGCCTTTGAAGTTTCTGGGTCTCAGTGACGCTGATGCCAACAAAAAGGCGGCGGAACTATTGGAGCGCGTTGGTCTTGGCCACCGCATGGACCACAGGCCCCCGGAATTGTCTGGAGGGCAACAACAACGGGTGGCTATCGCGCGCGCGCTGGCTAACGATCCGAGCCTCATTCTGGCAGATGACCCCACCGGAAATTTGGATACCAAAACCGCCACTGCCATTGTTGAACTGTTGAGCGACTTGAGCCGCGAGCGCGGCGTAACGGTGGTTTCAGCCACTCACGACCACCGCATGCTCGCAGTATCAGACCGCGTAGTGTACTTGCGCGACGGTAAGGTGGAAAAAATCGTCAAACGGGAAGATTTAAACATTTCCATAGGCTCAGTGGCCTCCTAACCCATGAAAAAAGCCTCCTTAACTACCATTGTCTTTGGGCTGGTGCTGATCGCGGTCATAACGCCGCTTTCGCAGTTCCTAACCATCATGACCGTGAATGCCTCTTTGGAGACATTCACTCCAGTAGGCTGGGCTGTTGGTTTGCTGATCAGCTTTGCATTGTGCGCACTGGCTTTCCGCACGCTGGCCAAACGCGAATGGATCGAACGCCACAATCTGGTGGTGCTGTATGCCATGCTGACCATCGCAGTGCCGATCATGAATATCGGCTTGGTCCGTCAATTTTATCTGGCCTCCTATTCTGTGCTCAGGGAGTACCTGTACGAGGGCACCTCCACCTACCGCACCGCCTATAATGCGTTGGACAGTAACTGGTTTGCAGTGGTACCCACCGCTGAGGGGCTGGCATGGAATCGGGCCGACCGCTACCTGCGGTTGATGACCGATGCGTCTGAACTGTCCAGACAAGCCAATGCCCGCCGCACCATCAGCCTGTTGCTGTCGGATGACCTTGAATTCAATCAGGCCTTAACGACCCTTAACACCGGGCGCGGCAATGCCTTGCGTGCTTCATGGTTGCGAACAATTGAGGAATTAAGCGGCGATGCGGCCAATGAAATCCTCAATTCTGTTGAGCCCGGTCGTCTCGACACGCTTGGATTGCGCAACGCCCTGGAACAACAGATTGAACTCAGCTCAAACCGCAGTCGTCAAAACCTCGGGCATTTGCAGGAACATTTGCCCGCTTATGACGAATTCGTTGCCAACCTGCTCGCCTCGAATCAGTCGGGAATGGACCTCAGTGCAAGGCAGCGATTGCAAATTGTGGTCCGCGAAAAAAGTGATGCTGATGAACAACGCATAACCGCACAGGTCGCGTCACTCCAGCGCCATGAAACTACCTTGCGCCTGCAGATTGCACACTTAATGAGTTCGGATCGGTCCCTGCTGCGTGACTACCTCAAATCGATCTACTTGCAGGAATTTGATGCATTGACCAGAGCTGAACAGGACCAAATGCGCCAGGACTTTGTCTTCAGGCTTTCGCGCGACGAGCGCCGCCGCCTGATTCAACAGGACGGCACCCAGGCACCCAACCAGAATTTATTTGCCTTTCGTGACGGCCTGTTGCGCACCAGCCCAAACCCTGAGCTGCTGTCGCAAGCCAGTTTGTTGGAAAAGATAAGCTACACCTGGCAACAGATCCCATGGCAAATTTGGGTCAAGCCACTGCTGTCATGGTCTTTTTTATTCATTTGCCTGTTCCTGTTTTTAATGTGCCTGGCCGAATGGCTGCGGCGCAAGTGGGTCAGCAAGGAAAATCTCACGTTCCCGCTGGTTGAAGTAGCCGACTACATCATCCGTCACGATTATCGGTTGGAATTAGCCAGCGATTCCGTGCACCCGGAAAAACGACGCCGCACTTTTTATCCTCCATTCCTGATTGGATGCGCCATTGGCTTGATCTGGATGCTCATGGAGGGCATGGGACATTATGGTTTTTTAAGTGCTGTTTATAAGGTCGAATTCAATCTGAACAGCAACATATTTGAAGCGGCCGGAGGTGCATTCCGCGACATGCCGGCCATGGTATTCACACTGTCACCTATCATCATCGGCATTGTTTTTCTTCTTTCCCTGCAAATCGGGTTTTCCATCTGGGCGACATTCTTCATATACAGCATTGTGGTCTGGATTGTCAGATTGGGATTCGCCAACCAACTGACCGACAGCGCTTGGACAGGGTACAGCAGTTCCCGATTATATCCTTTCGCAATGGAACAAATGTTGGGTGCCGCCTTCTGTTTTTCACTGTATATTCTCTACAAGTCGTGGAAACCCGGAAATCTGGATCCTCAACGCGAAGAATCCGAAAGGTATTTGCCGGCATGGCTCACCAGGACGGGTATGATTCTATTACCTCTCGTCATCCTGGGTTTATTATGGAATATGGGAGTGACCAATTTACCTCTTTTGTTGGCATTTGCAATCGTGGTAATGGCCATAGCTATCGCCGCCGCCCGCATCCGCGCTGAAACCGGTTTGCCCTTGTGGCAAAGCCATTATGAAATGACCAAAATCCCATTGATTTTTGGCATGACGGGCATGACTGGAGCCAAGGTATTTACCGCCTTCCTCAACATTGTCTTCCTGCCAATGACCTTGCTGTTCCGCACCTTGCCACAGCAATTGGAGAATTTGGAACTCGCGCGCCGTTACCAACTGAAAGCCAGTGGACTTGCCGTCGGCACTATCGCCGCTTTTGTGACCGCTTTGGGCGTCGGCCTGCTGAGCTTCATCCTCTACGCCTACTACATTGGTGAAGATTTTTATGCTGGCATGACTTCCCTGCCTCCTGCTGGCAACAACAGTATCAATTTCACCACCTATCCCCTATGGATTGCCCACTTTCTGGGCGAACCTGGCCTGGATAAGTTCACCAGCGTAAACATGATACGCTTATCCACCATTGCCATCGGATTTTTAGCCGTGGCACTGTTGTTGTTTCTCAGGCAAAAGTTTCTCACATTCCCGATCCATCCCATTGGCTATCTGGTCATTCTTTTCAGCATCCACTGGGACTTTGTGCATCCTTACACCGCTCCCGGCCACACACCATCCATGAACAGTACCATTTGGGGTAGTGTTCTGTTTGCCTGGGGCATTAAGCGCTTGATTGTCAAGTTCGGTGGCATGAATGCCTACAAGCGCTCAAAACCCCTGTTTGTAGGTCTGATCATCGGTGCGATCGGCATGGTTTTCCTCTGGAACAGTATTGACCTGATCTGCTCCTTGATAGCCGCTGGTGACACTAATCCAGGCAACTTTATCAAACACTTTACTGAAGTCACCCCCTTCTCACCCGTTATTCATTAATGAGCTTCATGCGACGCACTTTTGTCATTCTGACTGCCACCCTTCTGGCCTGGCAGTCGCTGCCGACTTTTGCGCAGGCTGCAACCTTCAATGAGGAAGTGGCTCGTTCAATTGCACCCGCCCAACGTCGTCAGTTAGAAACACTTTCAGCCCTCTCACTGCCTTCGCTGGCAGAAATTCGCGAGACATTTTCTGAAGATGCCTTGATCGCTGATTTTGATGAACTTGAAGCACTGGGTTCGCTTGCCATTGGTGTTCGCGCGGTGGACGAGGTCGGTCGGTCTCCCATTCATCATTTCTTGCTCAACAGGCTGGAGGCTTTATCTGCCTACGGAGTTGAAGTAGTCGGCACTGTGCGCGGCAATGTCGCAGCGCCCGTACTTTGGCACAAGGCCGCAAGTCCAGCTAATCGTGGTCCTGAAATGACGCTGACCGTAGGCGGTGTACGCTACAACACTGCCCCCATTTGGCCCAATGGCGCCATTCCCTCCATCACGCCAGCCAATGGCTTGAGCGGTCGGTTGGTGGACGTTCGTCGGGCCGACTGGGATGACCTGCGCGGACTGGACCTGCAGGGTGCAATAGCCCTGATGGACTTTGCTGGTGGTCGCCGCATTGAAAGGTTGTTTTCACTGGGTGCTATAGGTGTCATTGTAGCTGAAGATGCGTTTGTAAATCACACCACAGGGCATCTGTTGTTTCAAAATACTCCCCTGCCCTTTCCCCGCTTTTTCGTGGACGCAGCGGCTGCATCCGGAATGCGAGCCAGCCTCCGGCGGGCTCAGGCTAACGGCTCTCAGGTTGAGGTATTTCTCCAGGGGGGTCACATTTTTGAAAACCGCCCCTTCGAGAGTATTTTTGCCTACCTACCCCCAGCAGAACCACTGCAGGTGGAAGTTACGCCTTCCCTGCTGCTTGATCTGATCGCCAACGATTTCCTGCTGCGTGCCGACGATTTGATGCTGGCCAATAATTTGAGCACTCCGGTAGTTCAGGCAGGGCAAACATTGATAATTCCTGGAGGGCGCGGGAGCTATACGGTTGGACGCGACGATCTCATCCAAAGATTGGCTCGATTATACGGCAACAGTACCAGCGATATTCGCAGAGTTAACAATCTGGGCAACGATGATCCTCCTGTTGGCACCCGCCTATCCTTTCCCAATGCAGAGGGTCCTCTGGTTGTAGTGGTTCCAATAGACAGCACTTCAATCGTCCCTGACTTCCCGCACGGCGCACAAGTCAGAGCCAATATTGCCGTTGCTCTGCGTATGTTGGCCCACTCCGCTACCAGTCAATATTCACAGCGCCGCCGCGGTCTGTTGATGGTCTTCCAGGACGGAGATACTCTCGCGGGAATAGGCAGCAGAACGCTCGCTGAATACACCTTCTTACAAAACAACCGTTTCAGCACTGGAACTATCCGCGACAGCGATGACCAGTTGTCCTTTTACCGCGAAAGCGCTCAGTGGTTTTTGAATGGCACTCCACCCGCCACAGCCAATTACGCCAGACGTTTGGCCGATGACTGGCTGTACACCAGGGTAGAAGCAGTACGTGTGGAAATCGCCGAGCGCGTATCCCCTGGTGGTGAGCCTTGAACAACGCAACCGATGGCCCACAGCGCGAACAACTCCGTACCCAACTAGAGGCCATCGGAGCCGAATTGGACGCTATTATTGCGTTTCGTAACCGCACTCTAACCAACCGGGATGCACTCAATCAGAGGTTGGCCTCATTTTTTGACCTGGCCTCAGGCGAAATGACTGATCAGCTCCGCACCTATGGACTCAGTCTTGATCAACTCAAAGACCGGTTTATGATGGAACTTGCCGAAGAAGAAGGCAGGCAAAACAACCATAGTCACAATCTGACTAACGTTGCTGATATCCTCTCGGTCATCAATCCCGGCTTCCAACGCGGCGAAACCAGATTCAGATTGGGTTGGCTGATGGATTTGAGCGGCACCGGCACGAATCTTGGTATCAGTGAATTAACATCTACCACCGCGATGCGCACTATCAACTTTCGCATCGGTATTCAACGCAACCGCCTGGCATCACGGATGCGCACCATCGCCGCCTTCGCTGCCAGCAACGCAGGTTGGCAGGAACAATTCAATTTTGTAGCCACGGAGGATGCCGCTGTTTTCACCGGGGTGCGCCCCCGCCCTCCCGCACTTTATGATGAATTCTGGGCATTCAGCCACGTTGGTATGCTGCCAATAAGCGCGGCCAATGACAGCATGCCCTACCTGGATACCCCATGGGATACCAAACCCAGAATCAACTTCAGTCATTTGGCAGTACAGGCAAGAACCACGCTGACACTGCTCAAGACCACACTGGAGAATCCTATCGACGGTCAAGTCGACCAAAACATTAATCGCCCGGAGTTAGGTCGCATTACCGGTCGGACAGTTCAATTCAATATACGGTCTGGAATCGATGCTCAGGATCCCGTACCCGGCACTTACGTATTTTTGCCTTTTTATCAGCGCGAGGCACATTGGGTGTCATCCAACGCAGGCACGATTCCAGGTAACCGCCGCAGCTTGGTTATGGTCAGCATGTTGAATGGCGGGTTTGTGGGGCCCGTCGAAAACGTGACCTTCAATCCCAGACCTTTTATTTACGCTTTCCAAATGGACTTCAATACGGGTCTGGTGGGACGGGTCATGAATCAAGGCCAGGTGGGCACACGACTGCAGGAAACAGCATTCAGCTACCGGCGCGGCATGGAGACCGAACGCAATCTCGTCATGATCGAAGCCTATCCCTTGGTCATTTTCCCGGGGCCTGATCCACATACCCATCAACCCATCGGTGGCTCCAATCGCGCCAAAATACCCATGCAACTGATTGATGCCGTGATCAATGGCGAGCCACGCGAATTTGGCGTGGCCAATCCTTTTGTGCATTTCCAGGAGAATAATACTGATGCTGTGGTCATTTTCATGCCTCAGGGCAAGCGTGTGCGCGCTGTCGTTCAACGTGGAATGGATTACCGGATGCTATTAGTTGGACCGGTACAGGTGGATCGTGGTCGTGCCCGCGGGCAAGGTCATCTGGTAGGCCCTCAACCGGATGGTTCCCCCAACGTATTTCTGCCATTCACACCCATGGTTATCGCAGATGAAATGCTGCAGTTGGCACAGCATCGACTGGACATCTACCGCAGGTACGGCATTTCTTCCCAAGTGCTTCAGGATGCTGTCAGCAGAAGCGCGGAGCTGCATCAGCAATCGTTGGCTGCCCTGGAAGAACTGGACCACCAGGCAGCTCTTGGTCTGGCCCGTGAGTCCTGGGGAATCATGGTCAAAAACTATCCTCGCATTCTAAAATTAGGACGCGAAGCAGTTTTTTCTTCTATTCTACTGATGGCCTTGCTGGTGCCAGCTGCGTATTTTTTAGAAAAGTTGTTGATTGGTTCAAAGGGTATTGTTCGCCAGCTATCATGGACCACCGTTATTTTCACTCTGGGAACTCTGTTTTTGAATGCTTTTCACCCCGCTTTTCGCATTGCCGTATCGCCCTTTATTGTGGTGATCGCCTTCGTCATGATCCTGATGTCAGTCATTGTGCTGAGCATCTGCTATCAACGGTTTGAAGTCATTCTGCGCAGGGCAAGAGCAGCCGGTGGAGAAATTGAAAGTGAGGAAATCAGCTTGATGAGTTCGCTTGGAACAGCGCTGTCCCTGGGCGTTTCCAATTTAAAGAAGCGCATGTTCCGGACCGTGCTCACCACAATTACGGTAACCGCTCTCACCTTTTCTATCGTCGCTTTTGTCGCAGTCACCGGGAGCGATACAGTTCAAAGACGGGCAGTCGCACTGGATACTTTTCTCGATGGCGAACAGATCGACCCATTGATGCCAAAGTATGAGGGTATTTTATTCCGCAATTATCAGTGGTCCGAAATGTCCGAAGAACTGCTGAATGTCTACGAGACCGAATTTGGCAGGGAGTGGCGTCACCGCAAGGCGCACTTCATTCAGGTCGAAGGGGGTAACAACGCCTTCCGCGAGGGCGTTAACCAGATTCCTTTGCGCCACAACGACCGCGCTCACATTATCACCGGGGATCATGGCGTTCATGCCCAATGAGGTTGAATTCTCGCAACTGCACCGCGCCGTGAGCCATGAGTTCTGGTTCCTCCCCGAGCGCCCCGATGGCGAATCTCGCATACCGGCAGACCGGCGCGTGGTTATCATTCCCGATGTCGCCGCCCAAACCCTGGGCATAACCAAGGAAGATCTGATCGACGAAGATGGCCAGCGCCGAGGCTTGGATAGATTGCCAGTCATTACCATGGCCAGCCGGGAATGGCGCGTAATAGGAATTTTAGACACTGCCCATGCCAATCGCATTCGCGATATCAATGGTCGCAGTCTTGCCATGGTTGACTACCTGCGCTCCGGCTTTTCTCCTGCTATTTTTGGCAAAATGGAGGATGAGGGCGAAGCCTACCACATGAATTGGGAACATCTGGCCATCATTCCATTCTCCGATCGCAATGACGTCAGAGCAACGCTGCGGTCAGTGGCTATTAAATTCAACGAGGATTTGGACAGGGATCAATTCTTCCACGACATTGCCCTGCGTATTCAAAACCCCTTCTTTGCTTTTGAGGACGGTCAGGCTAGTTTCATTCTACCCGTACAGAAGGTGAATATGGCCGGCATAGCCAAAGTGTTCCTACCGGTTATTTTATGCATTTTGATCGTTATGAACACCATGTTAGGGGCGGTTGAGGAACGGAAGGGTGAAGTCAGTATGCTCGGTGCCATCGGTTTGTCCCCCAACAGATTTCCTTCCTCATGCTCTCTGAAGCAACGGTGTTTTCAATTCTAGGTATTCTGTTTGGCACATTTGGCGGATTGTTGTTTGCCAATGTCATTTTAGGCCTGAATGACGCCGGATTCGCCATCCTTTCCGGATTGTCTTTCAACTTCACCTCCATGATTTCCATGATTCTGGCCATGGGCACAGGTTTGGTGGTGTTGATGGCCACGCTCATTCCAGCCAAGCAAGCAGCAGCCTTGGCCGCGCCAAGCGGAATGTCGCAATGGGAACTGCCACCAACCGAATCCGATGGCAGCATACGGTTTAAATTGCCGTTCACCTTGACCAGAGGTAATGCGGTCGGCATGGCATCATTCTTTGAAAAATTCTTGCTCAACCATACCGATACCACTTCAGAGGATTTTAATGCCCGCGACATAAAATTGGCGGAGTTCCAGACCACCAGCGGCTCACCCGGATTACAGATCACTGCTGACATGTGGCTTACGCCTTACGACCTGGACGTATCGCAAAAACTCGACATGCGCTTCGAACCCACCGAAACCGAGGGCGTCTATGCGGTCGAAATCATCCTAATCCGCCACTCAGGCACGGAGGAAAATTGGCTGCGTACGAACTACAACTTCCTGAATCTGGTTCGGCAGCAATTCCTACTCTGGCGCAACCTTGCCCAGGATGCCCGCAATCAATTCATCGAACAAGGAATCGCCGCTGTTTCACGCTAAACTTTTGATCGTCCATGAAGGAAAATAAATCCACTCAACCTGCTGCCGAGAAAAAGAAAAAGGAAGATTCCTTTTTTGATGCCAAGTTCTCAATCGAAGCCATTCAAAATGAACCTTACGAGGACGGGTTCACCTGGAAAACAGTGCTGGGTGCACTGTTCATTTGTTTCGTGATGATGCCGGGCATCATCTTCATGGGCCTGATGATTGGACAGGATCTGGGCACTGCCGCAGAGTGGGTAACGATCATCCTGTTCGTTGAGATTTCAAGGCG
Source organism: Verrucomicrobiota bacterium (assembly GCA_021208135.1). Taxonomy (GTDB): domain Bacteria; phylum Verrucomicrobiota; class Verrucomicrobiia; order Opitutales; family Oceanipulchritudinaceae; genus JAJOKB01. The sequence continues at coordinate 93,476 of JAJOKB010000069.1, forward strand.
CGCGTTCATCACCTTGCGCAAACAGGAACTGTACATTCTTAAATACACCGCCAGTCAACTCACCCACGTAGCAGGGGGTATGGCTCTAGGCGGTGGTATGTTTGCCTGGTTGATCTGGAACCGCTACATGCGCAATTCCGAGGCTTTCCACGCATTTGGTATTGCCCATGAGGTTCCGGATTGGGTAGCCCCATACGGCGACGCAGCCTTTCAACATTTCCTGGCGAGCGTCTGGTGGCCAGTGATCGGCGTCACCGTAGCCGCCATGCTGTTGTCCAAGTTCACCCAACTTTCATTGGGATACATCGCTTTCAAGGCCACGGCAGACATGGAAAAGCTCCCCTTCCCTTTGGCACCTATCGCTGCCGAGGGTGCTATCGCATTGGCTGAAACCAGTCAGGACAAGGGTAAAAACCGCTACCGTCAGTCCTGCTTCTCCATCGGTATTGTCATGGGAGCCGCTTTTGGCATTCTGTACATCGCCATCCCAACCCTCACCTCTGCCTTTTTCGGCCGCCCGATTCAGCTCCTGCCCATTCCTTTCCTTGATCTAACCACCAGTTTCGAAAAATGGCTTCCCGGCGGCACCATTGGCTTGAGTCTCAATTTGGCACTGCTGTTCATGGGCTTTGTTTTGCCGTGGCGTATTGTAATCGGCATGTTCAGCACAGCCATTCTGTTTCAAATCATCCTCAATCCCATTTTCCAACGCCAGGGCTGGATGCCAAGCTGGGCACCTGGTAAAGATGCTATCGAAACCCACGTTGCCGCATCCATCGATATTTATCTCTCGGTCGGTATCGGTACCGCATTTGCCATTGCTATTGTCGGCTTTTTGGGGCGTGTTCAAGGCGATTGCCAAAATTCGCAAACACAAAAAGGACAAAGCTGCCGAACAATCCGCTTCCGACTTTGACCTGAAAGCCTTGACCAGCCGCGATGTGGCCCGTGGCGATCCTCCATTCTGGGTCGCACTCGCAGTCTGGATCGTAGCATCCCTGGGCTTCGTAGGATTGTCCTACGTTTTGATCAATGCCGGTTTACCAGCTGAAGAGCGCTTCAGTATCTGGTGGTTGGTTGGTTTCGCCTTCCTGTTTACCCCCATGAATACCTACATCAATGCCCGTATGTCCGGTATAGCCGGTCAGCACGCAGGTATTCCCTTCGTTTCAGAGGCCGCCATTTTTACCTCAGGACACCGCGGCGTCGCCATCTGGTTTGCTCCCTTGCCAATTTCAAACTACGGCCAAATGGCTGATATGTTGAAGGAAACTCAACTCACCAGAACCCGGTTCACCTCGATCTTGAAGGCCGAATTATTGGTTTTCCCACTCATGATTGTCACCAGCTTCATTTTCTGGAGCTACATCGCAGGTCTCGGTCCCGTTCCTTCAGAAAACTATCCCTATGTTCAGAAATTCTGGCCTCAGTTTGCTCAAATGAGGGCACTTTGGGCCGCCTCCATGCAGGAGGGTCAAAGCCTGCTGATGATGGCACTCAAACCTGAGTTGATTGTCGGCACCCTAATCGGTACGCTGCTGCTCTTCAGCGGTTTCTCCGCCCTGGGTATCAGCGCACAATACATCTATGGCGGTCTGGGTGCAATGGTCGCTTATCCTCACAACGCTGTCATGATTTTCCTGGGCGCTGTGCTTGGCCGATATGTACTGGCTAAGAAATTTGGCCGCGAAAAATGGACCAACTACACACCTATCCTCGCCGTAGGCTTTCTCTCTGGAATGGGACTGACCGGCATGTTCTCCATCGCCATCAACTTCTTGTGGACTTCCATCGGTACCGGCTACTGAACTGATACCTGTCACCGATTTCAGATAACCGCTCTCCAGACGCTCTCCAGCCGCTGCAGGCAATACGACCCCACATCGTGAGTCTGTTCAATTGGTGAGACCACCACTGAAGTTGGCCTTTGCGCCATAGCCGTACCCACCGGCTTGCACACTCTACCAGAGTTATAGCGACAAAAAAAAAGACCTGAAGATTGTCATCCTCAGGTCTATGGATCATACAGGTTACGCTAAAGTCGTCGTTAGGAATTCCAGAGATCACCCGATTGCCAAAACACAGTTTCCAGTTGGAAGTACTGAATTTCGGCGCTTCAGGATTAATTGCGTGCAAGACTGCGACGACGGCGCCCCCAAACGGCGAGGCCGAGTGCACCGAGCCCTGCGAGAATAGCGTAAGTTGAAGGCTCAGGGATGGGAGTCAAAACAAAAGAACCGCCGCCTAAAAACGTACCATAATTGAGATTGGTTGTGGAGATGTTATCGAAATAATTGTCGATTCCCGCAAGCAAAATACCTTCAACGTCGAAGGTAATGGTGCCTACCGGCAACGGTGAATCCTCCACTGCTGGTGTTATTGCCAAAACCGATCAAATGTGAGTGGCATCGCTATGCTGGAACTTTCATACTGGCGCACTATTCCGTTCACAGCGTTGTTCGGTACTGATTGCCCAAGGTGATTGACCAAACTATTGCTCAAAACCCTGTTGCCAACGATAGCTGGGACTGGATCAAGTCCAAAGCCTAATGCCGCCGCACTAGGTCCAAAATTATGCGCCTGAAAGTAATGGCCAGGAGCAAGTTGAGTGAAGTCAAAGGTCAGGGTGGCGTTTTCCTTATCGTGATTGAAGTATATAACGCTGACCTGGGCACAAACGAAAGACACAGGTGTCGAGACGAGGATGGCGAGAGCTAATAATTTATTCATGTAGATGTAAGGTTAACCATCTCCTGAGACTTTGGAGCTGGTACCTTAGCAAAAGCCGAAAATCAACCCCATGGTCAATAAAAAATTTATTAAACTCTCTAAGTTTTCCCAAGGCACGGTTTCGCATGAAGGTATTAGTGCTCTGCGACCTCAAACAACAGCCTGAAATAAACGTTCGCCCAGGTGGCAGGAGCCGAAAAACTCACTTCAACACTAGCGGAAGATAGCGGTTCATTAAGTAAATCTGCGCCAAAAATCTGGTCAATGGGTGCCCATGTTTGTAGGTCCTCTGACAATTGAAGCTCCATGGTCACACCTGAACGCATGATAAAGGAAAAAGTGTGTTCCTGCTGAGGGTCGGCAGTCACAACTGGAAATTGAAACTCCGGGGCGGCAGCGCCGCCCAAGGCAAATCGAATCAAGTTGACTATGCCGTCACCAAAAGGCGTGGCAAGGAGCCCACGCTGATCCTCAGGTAAAACGCTGACCCACTCGGCATAACCCGGAGGTAAGTTGTCGGCCACCGGATTGACCAAAAAGTACTGCACCCCCGCAGTGGATGGATCGATGCGTATTTCCATTCCGGTTTCACCGGCAAAGGCACGCAAAATCCCTCCACCCCATTTCTGGTGAACTAATTTCAGTCCTCAACAACGCGATCAACTATCCAGGTGTCATAATCCACTTCAACACCATCGCGCCAAACCTTCGGGACAACGCCCGCCGTATTCCACCAACGCTCGGGCAAAGGATTGCCGTTCAGGTCCACCTGTCCTGGGTTGAGTAAGAGGCTGGCCACCGGATTGAACTCCATTAGCAACTCATTGCCCTGGGTTGACTGATAGGACAGTTGGTCAGCTGTGGGTGAATACAGTATTGTGTTGTTCAGAATGGCCTGTTTGAACTGTTGGTAGAACCGTGATCGCGCTCAGTTCCCACTTCCAGCACCAGACCACCCAATTGCGCGGTATTAAAATTCCAAAAATGCTGAGTGTGGCTAACCCCAGGCGTACCCATCGAATATCCAGTATTGTTGTACGGCAGAAAGGCAGCATATACGCCGTGGCCCATATCAATAAACAATCGGTTTCCCGGCGCTGTTTCAGTCATTAATGGATTGGGCACAGTGATCCAAAGTTGATTGGACCCTTTGACAATACGCATCATAACGTTGCGAAGTTGACCTATCTGCTCGAAAGGGTGACGTCCATTGGTATTGCTGCCTGAACCGGAATTCCCGGTAATTTGCAGGGCTCCGTTATCCATACCCTTCACTCCCAGCCGCCACAAACTCTGTTCTGTAAAGAAACCTGATTGCGAAGGAATAAAGGCCGCTCTATCGGGGCGATAAGTGGCAACACTAGCCATCAAATAGTTTTCATCCTGCCAAATGGTTTCAAATTCAAACCGTCGGCTTTTGGTAGTGTTTCCAGCCCAGTCTTTGTAGTTATCGTGATCGAGATAATAAAATGGTTTGGCAGATTGTATCTCCACCGGCAGAGCATACTTACGTTGTGCGAGATCAATCGCCACTTGCGGAGGACGATAGGACGACCAATGTACCAGACCCACGTAGTCCACCCCAATGTGAGCCTGGACGGCAGCGGTATTATAGGTGGGATGATAATCGTCATCCAGAAAATACAGATAGGCGAATGACCATAAACCACCGGCAAATGGCAGGTGAGCGTTCGTCTTGGCACGCACATCCGCCGCCACATGAAATCCATCCAAATGGTGCAGGGCAGCTTCAATAACCATCCAATCCGCCAAGGCCTTGGCTTGCAATCGGGTAGTCTCGTTTGGAGCAAATTCATAGAGCGTAAGGAGCGCAATAAACGAATGACCCCAATAGTTATTGGAATTCCATTCCACGCGCCCCGCATTGAATAAAGCCCGGGTGAGATTGTTCAAATGCGTCTGAAAATAATCCCGCGAGGACCCCTTGCCCGCCCCCAGATCGAAGTCTGGAAACTCGTGGGCCCACACATACCCTCCCAAACGCGCCATCCAATTGAAATTTTCGGAATTAAACAGCGAGGGTGTGTACAATGGATCCATGTATCCGTCCGCCCGCGTCAGGTAACCCCATTCGATACTGGAATTGCGGCGGTCGAGTATGTAATCGTACTGACTTTGCTCCATCAACTCCCGGGCCACGCCAAAGTAATGTGTCAGCGGTGGGACTGAAAAGGGCTTAAAAAATGTACCCGCCCTGGAACTGCGCACACGGTTATCCCCGGTGGTATCAATCAGATTTTTCAGTGCAGTTGGATTGTCGCGCACCTTCCACATCTCAGCCAACAGCGCGGTAAAAACGCGTTTGCCATCGTCAGCGTCTGCATTTCCCGGGCGAATATGCCAAGGGCTGTGTGCCTCTGCCAAGACACCCAACCGTTCCTGAAAGCCAGCTTCCCAATTGGCACGGGACGCATTAAGGTCAGCGTAATCGACAGGAACATACCGTGGCAATGGTGCGTCGTTCAGGGACGGCAAGACCACTGAGGCCTGAGCGAAAGCGACAGCGGAATTGTCATCGCTGCATTGAATGGCTGCCACTCGATATTGCAATTCCTGGCCACGAGGCGCCAGGAAATCTATCCACTCAGCGGGATTGGAGGCGTGTGCTGCACTTTGCCGTGGCCTGTAGGCAACCGTTTCCCAGGCACCTCCTGCGATTCTGCGGTCAATACGAAATCCAATTTCATTGTTTGCGGTATCGACATAGCGGATACGAACAGCATCCTCCAGCACTTCGGCCTCCACAGACACAGGCGCTGAAAGCTGCCCCCCCCGGACAGGCGAGCAAAGTCCACCAGGATCCATGTGGGTGCCTGCGGCAATGGCCGAACCACTTATATTGCCCACGACCGCAAAATCATACAGTGAACCTGCCTTTAAGTTGCCGATTTGTTTGCCGCTGGCGTTGTTCCACGCCCAAAGACTTCCATAGTGCGCCACATCATAACCAGCCATGTACTCAGGTCCGCTGTTACGTGTTACCGCCCAGGAATACAACTGCGTGCCACCATGTGCCTGACACAGAATTCCCTCGCCGTCATTGGCTACCGTTGACCGCGCCGGACCATAGCTGTTGCTGTCGATCCAAATAGGCCCACCCGCAAGATCAAAGGCCCGCGACAGGGAGTCTGACAAATCCCCCGGGCCACCTGGCTTGCATTGCACATATCCGTCGAGAGTCAAATAATGACTTTGACCCGAAGCTGGTCCGTAATTGTCAGGCACAGTGCCACTCAACACCAGGCGCTCATTGTGGTTGTTGCGAACCGTCATCCAACTGCCTGATGGATTAAATCCCTTGCGCCCATGATTGAAGACAAAATTGTCCTGAATCACCACCCCTGGCAAAAAATAAACCGTGTTCTTGCCTGCAAACGGATTGAGCAACTCTTTGTTAACATCAATCGCAGTGCTGTAATTATAGTCGTACAGTATCGTTTGTTCCTGATTGGTCCAGGTGTTCGGATCTGTACTCTGATTGGGATTATGTCCCACTGTTTGCCGATACAAAAAACTGCGCAAACTTTTAGGGAAGACGTTGTTGGCTATGAAGACATTAGCTCCGTGGACTTGTACCCTGGCACCAAATTTTTGCAACCAATAGCCATTGGGACCAAAATTCTTTCCTCCGCTTGCACGGCCTTCCATCACCACGTTATTCACTGGGGCTGAGTCTTCAAAAACGCATCCAAATACCAACCGTCCGGAGCCAGCACCTGTCCCTACCACAGAACGCGTCCCGCCGGAACCGGCAAAATAATCCCAGGGAAACAAACCGTCGGGCACCCTGCCCTGCCACTGCGGTTTCACCAACCCAGCCTTCCACGCTCCCGAGGCGGCATATGTAGTAGAGGCCGGCCAATTCAACTCAAACCCCCAGAAAATAGAAGCACCCACAAAGTGGATCCAGGCCACTCCCACATGGTTCACCTCAGACAATGTCTCGCCCTCAGAGGGCAACAATCCGACAAAATTCCAGTCTCGGGGAGTCTCACCAACAGGAGTAGTTCCGGTGCCCACACGCTCGGTAAAACCAAAAACAAACTGCGTCAGCAATTCCAGTTTTCCATCCTCCACAAAACCTTGGGCAGCGTGCGGACGGGCCCATCGATCACCACCCGGCGTCTCCCCTCTGATTACCACCCCACTGCGTAACATCAATCCGCGCCCATCAGGTCCGTCCGCAGGCATATCCCGGAAATCGTACACTCCAGCTGGATAATACAACACGCCTCCGCCCGCGGCATGCAGTTCATCCCGTGCATTCTCAAAGCGCTCAAAATCCGAATGCCCGTTTGTGTACTCAGCCATATTGATTACCCGGTGCCAGGCTATGCGGTCTGTCCAGCCTGGATAACCTTCCCCCATCGCCAAATAATGTTCGGCAACAGGATTGGTTCGAGGACTCGCAATACAAAAAAAACGGCAATAATGCCGACAAGAGCAGGTAACGTAAAAACATAACAGGTAAGGGGCAGATATAAGTAGGTGCTCCCACTGTGGCCACCTCAACACACTACGTCAAGCGAGCATCACCGGGCGGGACAATACTATCGCAATTGTTTATATGGATTTTACCCGCTACCGGGATTAATGCTAAAAAGGCTTGTTCAACAGGCGTGCAACTGCTTGAATAAGATTTTCTAATCCTGCCGTTAACTATCATGAACTATTCCCTACCGATGCAACTAAGAAAATTGACCACTTTGGCCTTCACTGCGGCCGTGTTCACTGCGATGCCTAAACTACTCACCGCCTCAGACTCTGGCTGGGACGGGATCGTGAAGCGCGATCTGGGCGGGGGTTGGACTGTCATTGAGACTTTTGCCTACAGTGCTGGCGGGGGTTGGCAGTGGCTGCCTGAAGCAGGGGCCTGGATATGGATTTATCAACCTGAGCCCGATCCTGAACCAAATCTCACAGAACTGGTACGCGTGGAGGGCGGCGTTTTGTTATCCACCAATGATTTGGACGGAACTTTGGTGTCCACTTTTTATATTGGCCGCTACGAAATGGTCTGGAGCGAGTGGTTGCGAGTCAGAAACTGGGCCGTTGACAATGGCTATGACATTGGCGCGGCCGGTTCGAGCTGTGCTGAAGATAATCCGGTGCATACACTGAATTGGTTCCACGCGCTCAAATGGTGCAATGCCAAGAGCGAAATGGAAGGGCTTACCCCGGTATATACGGTGAATGGCGGTGTCTATCGCACGGGCCAACCCGATCACACAACTATCATTCATAATCTTTCCGCCAATGGCTATCGATTACCGACGGAAGCAGAATGGGAGTTTGCCGCGCGCGGGGGTAATCAAACGAATGGTTACACCTATTCCGGCAGCAATGACCCAACAGAGGTAGCCTGGTTTTACACCACTAGTGTGGGCGCAACCTGTCCGTATTCATTTGGCCGTGGTACTTGGCCAGTCGGGCAAAAAGCACCCAATGAGCTGGGACTTTATGATATGAGCGGTAATCTTTCAGAATGGGTTGCGGACCTATTTTTCAACACTTTCCGGGGTTCACGCGGAGGCCATTGGAATTCAGGTGAAGATGGTATTGAGTCAGCCTACAGAAGCGCTTACGGCTCCCCGGACGGTTCTGCCAATAGCCTCGGATTCCGAATTGCCCGCAGCGCAACCCAATAGTTAGCGCCCACAAGCAGCCAGCTCCGTCTGGTTTGCACCCTCCACGGAGGACGGGGTTTCAACCCGCCAATTGGACAGTCAGCCCAACTGTATTGCACACCACGGTGGACTGAATTCCACCCTCATAATCCGCGCTGCGGTAAAATACCTGTAATAATTAAACGATACAAAGGATTGGATGCAAAGAGGTTTTGACTACGGTTCATAAGCCTATGACTGATAGTAGCATGAATCGTATTATTGCGCTGTTTGGACTTCAGGTTGCATTGGCTTCAGCTACGACGGTATTGGTTGAAGATTTTTTTTGCAGATGGGGATAAAACTAATGGAGCCGATGCCCTTGATGTGAACTGGATAGCGACTGGCGGGGTGCTGCAAGTGGTGACCGATAGTCTGTTGAATCCGACTGCACCGCACAACGTATTGGAATTGTATATCAATGCGGCTGAAGCTGTGCTGAAGGATGAATATGTATCATTTCTGCTGCCACAAGCAGTGGCCCTGGATGTTGGCTATGCGCTGCAAGTTACCTTTGATCTGAGTTTTGTCGATGGATTGCCACGGACTGACGATTCGCGCACAGGAGTGTCATTGGCCTACAATTCCAATAATCCAAACCGCATTGCGCCCTGGGCGGACCCTGGCAACAGTGAATATTTCTTCATGACCAGTTTCGGCAATGGCGGTACCTTGGGAACGATTCGCAAAAGTACAGCCGCACAATTCCTGAACGTAGGCACGATATTAGCCGCATCGCAGCAGAGCGTGAATCTTGGCAACCAGCCGGGATCTGTGTTTTTTGAGGTGGCGCGTTTGACAGAAGATAGCGTGCGCATCCAGTACCGGCTCAACAATGGACCTCCACAGGAATTTGTGGACGACAACCAGCCCTTGCATACTTTTAATCAACTGCACATCCGCTATCGTCGCGCTGGCACCGCACCGGCTGAGAAGGTCCGTATCAGCGCCATGCGGGTGGTTTTGACCGAAGCGGAGGTCTCCGAACGCGATCCGGTGGAATGGTGGGTAGCGGTGGACGGCAATGATGGCAACAATGGTGATAGTGCTGCTACCCCCTTTGCCACCATTGGCAGGGCCTTGCTCTGGGCGCTGCCAGGCGACACGGTAACTGTCAGGGGTGGGATTTATCGCGAAGCCGTGCAGTTTCCGCGCTCAGGCACGCTGGAGGAACCCATTCGCCTGCGTGCCTTTGAACAGGACGGAATCCCCGAAACAGTAATTATCAGTGGCTTCGATGGCTTCATCGCAGGGGAGAATAACGCCGGAAACTGGGAAGTCCATTCCGGCAATATATGGCGCATTCAATTGCCTCAAAGCACGACCCAACCTATTGGGCGCAACCTGGTAAAGGTCGATGGAGAACCATTGATACCGGCTCGCTGGCCGAATGCCACAGCTCCGGTGGACTTTGATCGCAGGCGGATGGCAGAGGCGGTTTCGGGCACAATGGACCCGGATAGCGTCGGCCCACAACCTCCGTACAATCCAACGGACTTCTACAGCGGTAGCTACAACACGCCAGACTTGAATATTTTTGCTGCGGGGGCACTCACTGGGGCGCATGTGGATTTATGTGCTGGACACAATTGGTGGCACAAAACGGGCGTTGTCACCGGAAACGACAATGAAACCCTGCACTTTCGCTATCGATTTGCGGCCAATTGGAACCCTGTGTTGGACACACCTAAGCAAAAAGATCGCTTCGCAGTCTGGGGGCACTTGGCGACCTTGGATACACCAGGCGAATTTTTCATTGATGTGAATGGCATTCACGGAACTCCGCATGTGCTTTATGTGTGGTTGCCTGATAGTGGATCACCCCACGACCGCACTTGGGAAATCCTCCGCAGGCCCATTTCGATCACCACTGGCAACAATGCCCACATCATCGTGGAGAACATTGAGGTCATGGGGGGCGCAGTTACTACTGGGGCTTCATCCTACAACAACACTTTCGACGGCGTCGAAGTCACATTTGGCGCTATCAATCGCAATCTACTGGTATTCGCAAACAATGTCGCGGTACATCTCAATGGTACTGGCCACACCTTCCGCAACGGCAGGGTCAGCTATACGGACGGACGCGCCATACTGGCACACACGTCTGGACACCAAATCCACAACAACGTTGCCCACGACAGCACCAGTCACTTGCTGAGTCTGGATTCCGCCATTGAGGCGGATGTACAGTGGAATACTGTTTTCAATGCAGGAGACACTGCAGTGGCCATGGGAGCCAAGGCCACATTTATCGGCTTCAACCATGTCTATCACGCCGGCATGCGTATCACCGATGTGGCCCTCATGAACACCTGGAACAGCGGTGATATGCAAGGTACCGAGATAGCCTATAACTGGGCGCACACGAACCTCGCGCCATGGGATAATTCCTTGAGTTGGTGGGGTGGTCAGGGGATAAGGCTGGATTCAGGAGAAGCTCCTTTAGGCTGCTCCAATGCGCTTATCCATCACAATGTAGTGTGGAACACAACTTCCGCCAGCGGTATCACAGCCTGGGGATTGGAAGAAGGTATGGAAAATTATCAAGACTCCAGGATTCGGGTTTTTCAAAATACCATTGATGCCAATCTGGTCTTGGGAGGACGGGGCAGCAACGGCGGCACCATTGCAGAACGCAATATTTCCGCAGGTTTTACCAATGCCGTTGGCAGCCTGGTCGGCGGCAGTGTGCGTGACAACTTGTTTGAGAATTCGACTTTGGCGGATAATCTCACTGCGCCCATTGGGTTTGTGTCCCCGGTTAATCGCAACTACCAACTGCGCTCAAATTCACCAGCCTGGGATTATGGTTTGCCTGTTGCAGGTATTACCGAGTCAGGTCCGTATGCCTATCTGGGAGCCTACAATCCTGCCAACTCACCTTGGCGTCCGGCGCGCGGGTCAGATCCAGAGATGTATCCGCGCTGAGCGCCGATATCGCCCAGGACGCCTTGGGACGTTGGTGGTTAACCATTGGTAATGCCCCGCTTGCGCGAACTTTTGACGATACATTGAGCGTGCAAATGGGTTCACTGCTCTTAACTGCACCCTTGATCGTCTATGAATTTGAAAACCATCGAGCCCTAGCCCGGTTTGAGTTGGAACAACTACCGCAGTCAGCCAGTCTGCCTATCAGTGTTGCCATAGACGGCTTGGATTTTCGCGCTATTTCACACGCGCTGGTGCAGATCCCACAACCAGAGGCTACTGCAGTTGCACCCATTTATTCGACCGTTGCAGGAGGGCAGGAAATCACCCTGCAACTGACTGACATTCTCGTTCAGCCACTGGCACGGTTTCCACTCAGATTTGATGGACTTGGCAGTCACGACTTGGTGCGCGATGCCGTGCCTTGGCTGGTGGATACCTCGGACTGGCAGAATTTGGGCATGAGGTCAGATGGTGCCGACCTGCGCTTCTTCGCTGCGGATGGAGCCACACCGCTGCGCTTCCATATCGAATATGGACTCAACCAGACCAATACACTGATTTGGTTACTGCAAGACAGCGAACAATCACCCCCTGCCCCTACTGCATCCTTTGATGACCAAACCATCATCTACCTCGCCTTTGGCGATAATGCCGGGTTGAATCTGGATGATCCCGGGGTTCTTACCGATAGTTATCCGGCGCTCGCCAGCCAGAACATGCTGTTGCATGTACGGGCGACTACCACTGGTCAAATTTTGTCCGAAAACGAGCCTGTGCTTTCCATTCCCAACCTAGCCCCCAATTCACTGCCAGTTTACGCGGTCGACAGCAGCAGTGCACCCACTTGGCAATCCTCCACATTCGCTGATCTGCCAGCTCTGCACTTCAATGGCGTCCAACAACATTTACTGGTCAATGGTGCGACGGGCTTGGGAACCGGTCCAGGCCGCTTTATTGTGGTTTACCGCAATCCTGATCCGGGCTCAACCAATTGGCAGAGATTGCTCAGCGCCAGAGCGGATCTGACGATGACCGATTGGCAGAACGGCTACGCATCTATTGTTAGTGCAACCGATTCCGGTGCCGCTATTCCGCAGGAACACCCAACCATCCACGATAACAACAGGCAGAACGCAGACTTTTCGCGCGAAAACTTTACCATCGGTAAACGCGCGCTACAGCAAAATGAACAATTTCGCGGCGAAATTGCAGAAATTGTCGGCTTTGCCGATACCTTTGTCGGAGAGCCACGCGATGGCCTCTACCGATACCTGCGCCGCAAGTACAATATTTTACCCCGCCCGACCGCTGCGCTGGTCCAAGCAGATGGGTTACCGGCATTCACCATCGACGTTGGAGGCATTCCAGTAGATCAATACTATGTAGATGCACAGGGTTTTCTCAGAATTACCCTGCCCCATTTGGGCGCTCACAGCGGTGCACCCGTCCATCTGGACATTCAACTGAATCTGACCGATGGCTCCGTGATCACCATACAGGATGCCGTCTGGTTAGCCTCTCCAGCAGATGTTTGGCGCATGCAACACTGGGTCACGAAGCCATTTTGGCTCCCGATACCATGGCTAATGGCAGTGATTGGTTGGCAGATCCAGATGGCGATGGCGTGGTCAATCTAATCGAATACGCTTTTGGCACCCATCCACTGGATGCAACCAGCAGCCCCTCGATTGCTATCGTTGAGCAGGGCGATAATGTCCAGATCGTACACCCGCCGATTGTCGGCTCGACCTTTGTAACTATTGAGGTGAGCGAGGATATGAATATCTGGAATGAGGCTGATCATTCAGACCCAGCCGACTTCGCACCGACACCCGGTCGACCTTTGTTTTGGCGTTTCAGGATTGAACTTAATGACGATTCAGATTGAGTTGGCTGCATGCCCTTTGAACTCTGGACTGAACGTAAACACTGGGAACAACTCGCGCTGGACTATTGGCGCAACGCTATTCCGCATTTTCGGCAAACCCCGGGCCGGTGGAATCTACCCTACCACCCCGCACACCACAGCTTAAGGGGCGGAGAAATGGAAGGCTGGTCCCGACAGCTATGGGCAATGGTGCCACTGCTCGCGGGGGGAACCAAAGTTCCGGATTCTGAACTCATCCTCGACGGCATTCGCTGCGGGGTTGACCCAGACAGCCCTCACTACTGGGGTAAGTTCTCCGACTGCGATCAACGTATGGTGGAATGCGCTGTGCTGGGAGCAGGGCTGCGCATGTGCCCGGAATTTTTTTGGCATGCGCTGAGTGATCGCACGCGCCAGCAATTCGCTGAGTTTCTCAATCAAATTAATCAGTTTCAAACCCCGGATAATAACTGGTTGTTTTTCCGGGTTTTCGTCAATTGCGGACTGGGGCACGTCGGCGTTGATTTTCCACGCGAAGTCCAAGAAAAATCACTCGATCGAATCGAATCGTTTTTATTGGATGAACCTTGGTACAGCGACGGTCCCGGCGGTAAGATTGATTATTACAACCCAATGGGATTTCATTTTTACGGTCTGCTGTACGCCATTTGGCAAGGCAACAGCGATCCTGAGCGCGCTCAGAGATTTGTGCACCGCGCCCACTTGTCCGCCCAGGCATTTATTCATTGGTTTGACGCCAATGGTGCCGCCATACCTTACGGGCGCAGCTTGACTTACCGATTTGCCCAAGGCTCGCTTTGGAGCGCTCTGGCATGGGCCGGCGGTGGACCTTTCAGCGACGGTGTATTAAAGGGCTTGCTTGGACGACACATGCAGTGGTGGCAAAATCTGCCCATCCACGGCCCGGATGGCACACTCACCAGAGGTTATGGCTACCCACAGGACGTAATGACAGAACACTACAACTCCCTGGGCTCCCCTTACTGGGGCTTTAAGTTGTTCTGGATGCTTGCCTTACCTGCCGAGCACCCATTCTGGCAAGCAACCCCGGAACCATTGCCAGCCTCGCTTCAGGAACCCCTTCCAATCCCTGCCGCACGCATGATCGTCACAGCTCCGGCACACCGTCAACACGTGATCGCTGTTTGCGGGGGACACGACGAACTGCGCGACTTCGTCAGACACGCAGGCGCGAAATACAGCAAATTTGCTTACTCCAGCCAGTTGGCTTTTGCTGTGCCTTACGCGAGGGAACCATTCTCAGCTCTCGCGCCGGATAACACCCTTCTAGTGCGCAAATCCGAAGACTCTCATTGGTATAGCAGGGACCGTATCAAAAATTTCCTTTCCGGCGACAATTGGGTACAATCCGATTGGATACCGTTCAAGGGTGCCCGTATTACCACCCGCATTGAGGTTAAAGATGGCATTCAACTGCGCAAACACACCATCTCTCTGGATAACGAATGCGAGCTGATCGAAGGCGGATTTGCCGTACCTTCCCTTCCCGAACCTAAAGCTGAGCTGACACCCGGAAAAATAGCGATTCATTCAACGCCCTGGTGCAGTTGGCTCCAATCCATGTGCGGGGACGGGTCTTTAGTTCAGACCGAACTCACCCCTGGATCTCACCTCATCTTCCCCAGAGCCTGTTTACCGATCAGAAAAGCAACTCTGCCTGCAGGAGAGCATTACTGGGAAACCCAGGCCGGGGCCGATTTTATCCTGTGACCTCAGCACATTGCCCGGGACCTGAATATACCCTGACTGAAATGCCGTGAATTGCGTATTCAGGTCGTTCACAAAAGGTTTCTTTGAGACGCTGCAGGAATAAGCGCGCTAACTCTTCAACTGTGACATTGCTCACCGGTAAAACTTTAACGTCACGTGCCAGAAAAGGTATCACTTCACCATTGTAATGAGCGTTAATATGTCCTGATTGCTCCTCAATTTTTAAAAAGGGCGAAAATCCCGGCAATAGAAAATATTCATTCCACTCTCGACAGAGTTGTTCAACAGCCCGCTTCGCCAATCCGTAATCAAACGTCATTCCATTACCAAGAATGGTGCATGTCATGCGCACGCCGACATTGAAATTATGCCCATGCATATTTTCGCGCTCGGTCGCACTGAAAATAGTGAAATGCCCACTGGAAAACTTGAAATTCTCTTTTTCCAACTCGATTACGACAGTACTCATGCTCCACAGACTAGCCCATGTTCCCAAATTAGCAAGCAGGACCCCTGAGCTTCCGCAAATCATGCCTTTACCACACGATCCTGGGTATTGGGATGATCATCAATAGGTATTTTTCAAACTTGCGAAATACAAAGAATGCTTCATAAATAAATTTTTAAACATTTCAAAAAATATGATTACAGTACCCAATCACCTGACAGAATTCGAAGAAATTCAAAAGTACATTATTGAAGAAGCGCAAAAGCAGGCTAAGCAAATTGCTGAAGAACGTCGCGTACATGCTTACTTTGCAAAATTGCATGAAAAAGCAACCGAAGAAACCGGTGAAAAGCTGGGCTCCACCGATGCTTTAATTCAAAGATTACTTCCATTCGCGTCCACCAAGCTGCAAAACGGTCTGGGTCTGGCTCAGGGTAAATCCAAAGAAGGTCGTGCGCCCCGGTTCAAAGCCACCAAGGAAAATATCGCCAAAGCTAAAGCCGTTTACGCTGAAACCAAAAGCTACGGCAAAGTTGCTAAAGCCATCGGCACTACCTACCCCACCGCCCGCGACGCAGTCAACGGCAAATACGATTCCAAGATCTAATATCCACGGTCCCCGGAGGGCGGGTTTCAACCCGCCACTGACGGCTAGCCAAACCCATTCGTGGACTGAAGTCCACACTCCGTCCACGCTCCGTTAGGACACGAAGAAAGGGAACCCGTGTGGTTTTGCGCGCTTGCATAACCCGCGAGCACATGCAACTGTGTGATCTGATATCCCCAAATTGACTTTATTTATGAAGGTATTTCTCAAATTATCATTGATCATGGTCTTAGCAACGATGGCGGGTTGCGCCACAAATCCCTATCAGAGCAGAGAATCTGGCGAAAGTAATTCTGGTACCCATAATGATGATACCGCTGAAGTAGCCGAGGAGTACTACGATTCAGATGAGGACGAATCGAATGGAGAGGCCGATGAGGTGGTTGAGGAGATAGTCACCGGGCGCCCTGGCAAACATGCGGTTGAGGTTCCTGGAGTTGGCGAGCGTTACGTTTTTGGCTGGGTGGAATGGGTCTGTATTCAGCCCGAAGGTATTAATATCAAGGCGAAGGTGGATTCCGGAGCCAGAACATCTTCAATGAATGCCCAGAATCTGGTCGAATTCGAGCGCGATGGCCAGCGTTGGGTGCGCTTCTCAATTTTACATCCGGACACCAAGGAACCGGTCACGCTGGAAAAGCGGGTGGTTCGCTTTGTGCGTATCGTGCAACATTTGCGCGAGCCACAGCGCAGACCGGTTATAGAGATGGAAGTTAAATTGGGGCCCTGCAGCACAAAGCTGAGTTTAGCCTAATCGATCGCAGTAATTTTGTGTACCAAATATTGATTGGACGTAATTATTTAAAAGGTCTGGGACTGATTGATGTTGAAGAAACATTTCTGTGGGCCAAGCCTTGTGGCAATTAATTAGAATCAGATGTCCACGCGCAAGCAGGTTTGGGCCATTGCAATAGTATTGTGCTTGATGGGCTTGAGTGCGGCCTGGATCAAACACAGATGGTACGGATTTCCACTGGTTCCCGGCACGCAGGAGTCCATATGGCTGGTTGAGGCCGAAATCACTTTTGAAGCCCACGCGCCGGCTTGATGAGTTACAGTTTAAT
>JAJOKB010000011.1 GCA_021208135.1 Verrucomicrobiota bacterium
CATTAGAAGGGAAAAAGGCACCGGCTTTTTCATTGTCGGGTAGCGATGGCAAAACACATCGGCTCGAGGATTACGCGGGCAAATCCGTCGTCCTCTATTTCTACCCGAAAGACGACACCCCCGGCTGTACCAAGGAGGCCTGTGGCTTCCGCGATCTCAACAAAGACATCCTGAAGAAAGGCGCGGTCATTCTGGGCGTGAGCCCCGACGACGCGGCATCGCACAACGCCTTCATCAAGAAATTCAAGCTGCCGTTCGTGCTGTTGTCCGATCCGGACACGAAGGTCATGACGAAATACGGCGCGTACGGAAAGAAGATGATGTATGGCAAGGAAGTCGTAGGCGTGATCCGCTCCACCGTCCTCATCGGACCGGACGGGAAGGTAATCAAGCATTGGGCCAAAGTGCCGCAGGCCGAAACGCACCCCGAACAGGTGCTCGCCGCGCTCGCATGACAGGACACGACCATGCGCCTCTACGACGCCCATAACCATCTACAGGATGAGCGGCTAGAGGCGCAGGCAAACGAACTCGTACGCGCGGCGCGCGAAACGGGCGTGGTCCGCATGGTTGTCAACGGCTCAACCGAATCCGACTGGACCGACGTCACCGCGCTGGCCGAGCGACATCCCGACATCGTGATTCCCAGTTACGGTCTGCACCCGTGGTACATTCACGAGCGCACCGCGCAATGGGAAGCGCGTCTGCGCGAGGCCCTGTCAGCGCGCCCGTCGGCCGTCGGCGAGATCGGACTCGACCGCTGGAAAGCGGACCTGCCGTGGGAAGGCCAGGAAGACGTATTCTGCACACAGCTGCGTATCGCCGCCGAACACAACGTGCCGGCCAGCATCCACTGCCTGCAAGCGTGGGGTCGCCTCGTTGAACGGCTTGAGTCCACACCCCTGCCCGCGTGCGGGTTCATCCTGCACAGTTACGGCGGTTCCGCTGAACTCGTCGACCGGCTGGCTCCGCTCGGCGCGTATTTCTCGTTTCCCGGCGCCTTCGCCCGCGAGAAGAAGGAGCGACAGCGCGAGGCGTTCCGGCGGGTACCACCCGACCGCCTACTCATCGAAACCGACGCGCCCGATCAATTGCCGCCGCGCGGGCAGTTGGATCCTGCTGCCTATGCGCTGATTGGCGGGGTGTATGCACAGTGGGAGCAGGCAGAGCCATTTTATCAAGATGCAGTGCTTACCACGCCCAAAGTGGGGGTTTATCTGGGAAGTTATCCTGGACTGGATGCGGGCAAGAGTGAGGAGGGCGCAGTTCTGTTGTGTGAGCAAGCGAAGTATGATTGCAATGTATTGGACGGCCTGGATTCCATCGAAGGTTATGAGTTATTGATCCTGACTGACAGCACTATAGTTGACGAGGCATTGGCTGCCAAATTGGAAAGATTCTATCGGGGCGGGGGCAAGTTGTTGCTGAGCGGCAATGCCGGACATTCCGCCGATGGCTGGTGGATGTTGGGCTTTTTGCCATTGGAGTTTAAAGGCGAAGTGGCTAAGTATCCGACCTTCTGGAGAGCACGGCCCGCATTTGATGCTGACATGAGCAGTAGCGACCGCGTGTTTTACCAGCAAGGTTATCAAGTTGTTGCAGGTGCGGGAGTGGAAGTTTGGATAGACCGGGTATTGCCTTATTTCAAGCGTACCGCGGTGACCTTTTCCTCACATTTTCAGACTCCACCGGTGGCTGAGGTGGATAGTTTTCCTGCAGTGTTAGCTGGTGAGCGGTTTGTGTATTTTGCAGATCCCATTTTCCGCGAATACCGTCAAAGCGGCAATATCGTGGTGAGGGAAGTGTGGGAAAAGGCTGTGGATCGGCTAATCGGAGCACCGGCGGTTGGTAGAGGTTTACCCAGTGCGGTGAACGTTTACCCGTTGCGTAAGGGGAATGATTTGTTGGTTACCCTATTGCATTATGTGCCAGTGCGTAAAGCGATGGATATCGATGTCATTGACGAGCGCGGTAGCTTTGCCGGCGAAATTCTGACTGTGGATCGGGGTGGCAAACACATTATTGATTTTGCCACAGGAGAAAAGTTGGTTGCCGTAGATGCGAATCGCTATGAGCTGCCTGCGCGCAAAGGAGTGCTGAGGCTTACTATTCAGGACTATTTTCTATAATCCTCCTCGGGCAAAAGCTTATCCAGTTCCGCCAGCAATGATTCGGCGGGCTGGATATGCAGTATGCCATGGCTGGTTTGGGACTGCACGCCCCTGAGGTAGATGATCCAACCACCGGCCAGTTGTGTCTGCGGCCCGACAAATCTGCGCAATGCAACTAGGTAGAACAAGGTTTGCAGGAAGTAATGGTGCTTACAGGCGTGTTGCATCAGAGCTTCGCGAGTGTAATTGGACGCAGCAGCGCCCAAGTCATTGGTTTTCCAGTCGATTACGCCCCATTTGCCGTCCTTGGTAAGAATCAAGCGGTCAATAAAGCCGGTGAAAAAGCCGGTGACTGCCTCTGCTGGTAAGTGCTGCACAGATTGAGCGTAATTCTCCATTCCGTGTGCATGCAATACCGCTGCGATGCGTTGTGGATCCAAATGTTTTTCGATTGGTAACAAGAAATTCCATTCCGCCGCGTCCGGTGCGCGGCAAATGTCGCAGACAGGGAGGTTTAATCCGGGAAGGACTGCTGACCGCAACTGGTTAAACATGTCGGTACATGCCGCTGCAAATGCGTTGGCATCAGCTGTGCGCGACAGCGGATACTGTTGCATGAAATCCCTCACAATGGATGCTTCGGCAGTATCAAAATTCCATTGTTCGAGCCAATTGTGTACGGCAGTTCCGATTCCTGCGCCTCTGGGAGCAGTGGCGAACATATTAGCCTCTGGCGCTTCGGCAGAAGTGGTAACAGGCAACTCTTCCTTGCCGGAATAAGGTGAAGGTTCGCGAGTTAGGCTTGAAAATGAAGTGGTGCTCCACGCCCTGGGAATCTGCGGCAGGGGTCGCGCGAAAACTTCTGTTTGCGTTGCATTTGAAGCAGTGTTCCAGACCGCGGCTTGCAATTCGGGCAGAGTCCTGACTGAAACAACATCCTGCAGATTGGCGGCTGAAATCCGCGTTTCCAATTCCTGTTGGTGGCGCTGGTCTTTGCCGCTTGCAGTGGCGCTCGCTAGCCAATCGGAGAATTCTACATCAGGATTACCTGCCAATAGCCAATCCAGCGGGGTAGCTGCTTTGCTGCGTGAATTCTGGACCTGACCTGCCACTACCCAGAGTTTTACTTGTGCCCGTGTCAGGGCGACGTAGGCCAGTCGAATTCGGTCGGCGAGTTGTTCCTTGGTCAGTTGTAACTGGATGTCTGTAGGTGCTTCGCGGCAATCGACAAATGCGGTTGGACCATTGAGTCTGTCGAGGCGTGCATAGTTTTTACTCTCGCGCATTCTGCCAAGGCTCAAGCAGAAAACAAAAGGGTATTCCAGCCCCTTGGCTGCGTGCATGGTAACGATTTGCACCGCGCGCGCGTCGCTTTCCAATCGCATTTGCCGTTCATCATCGGAGGGGCGCTGGGTTGCACCTGCCACCTCATTGGCGTACCAGCGCAACAGCGCGTCCAACCGATTGCCATGGTCGATTTCAGCGCGTTGCAAAACCTCTAACAGTTGCCTGAAATTAGTTAAGGCGCGTTCGGCATTTGGTAAACTGGCCAGATTAAGCGAGACCCCGTGGGATGCATCCAATTGCATCAAGGCTGAGGATACCCCGTGGCGTTCCCACGTCTGTTGTAATCGTTGGAAGCTTTCGAGGATTTGGTCGGCCTGATCGCCAATTGCCGCTATATCAGCAGCAGTGTATCCGATCATTGTAGTGGCCAAAGCCGCATTCAGTAACGTGGATCTGCGCGGGTTGTGCAGGGCATGCAGAATAGTGAGCAGCTCAGCAGCCTCAGCGCTGGCAAACAAATCGGCAGAGCCAGCTCTTACGGCTGGTACACGGCATAAATGCAGGGCATTAACATAGCCTCCGCCTCGAAGTGGTCGCCGACCAGAACCGCAAAATCGCCGGGGTGAACAAGCCGGGAAGCGAGCGGGTTGGCATTATCGGTGCCGCTTTCCAAACGGGATTGTGATACCAGGATAGCGGCAATTCTTGCGGCGATGCTCTCAGCCAGAAGTTGGGTCAGTTGTTGTTTATTGCCCGGCAGGGAGGTATCGGAAGGGCAAATCCATACCTCAACGCGGTGTTCGTTATTACCGTCAGGATCTCCGGCCAGCCAGCGTTCTGCACTCATACCTGATTGCGCAGGCATGAATTGCAGACCTGGATTTAGAAATGCCTGTTTGCCCTGAAAAAAAGCATTGACCGCGGCGACCAGTTTAGGTGGTGCGCGGTAGGTTTGGTTGAGCGAAAATACCTTCGCACCGGCTTGAGCGCGTGCATTCAGGTAGGTGTTCAAGTCGGCTCCGCGAAAGGCATAAATCGCCTGTTTGGGATCGCCAATCAGGACCATGCGACAAGGATCATCCGCTGGTTCCAGGAAAATCTTTTTAAAAATAGCAAATTGGCGTGGATCGGTGTCCTGAGATTCATCAATCAAGCCGATTTTGTGGCGTTTGCGCAGGGCAGCAGCGAGTGCCGGGCCGGAACCCTTATCATGCAAAGCATCGTGAACCCGACTTATAATACCATCAAAGGTTATCCAGCGTTGCCCGTGTAACCATTGGTCCAGTCTCGGGCGTACATAATCCAGCAAAGCCTTCCGGTGTTGCCAGATTGAGAATTTTTGTGCGGAGACTATTTTTTCCGCGCAGGTTACCAGTGGGTGGATTTCCAGTTGTTCGGCATGTGCCTTATTCGCCTTACCAGAGCGGTTACACCAGTTTTTTGCCTGTGCAATGAAGTTGAGCGCAGTCAGAACACCCGGTGCAAAGGCTGAATTTTGCCTGCATCAATTTGCGAAAATGGCTTTCGAAAACCTGAGTAGATGGGGTATCTTTTTTCCTTTTGGGAATCTCGAGGAATAACGATCTAAGTCCAAGAGTGTCACACTCATCGCGTGTTGAGAACAGTGCCTCACACTGGGCGATGGTGTGCTTTATATCTGGAACCGCAGGAATAAATTCTGCCTCTGGGTAAGGTAACGCATCGTGGCAAAACTGGATATCATCGGAGATGTGCCAACCGCCTGACACTTTCAGGCTGGTCATGGCAAGATCGCTGGCCACGTGGATTTCCCAATAATCCCGCACCAGTTGGTTGAGGATTTCGTCCACATCTGTGCACAATTCTGGAATGACCGGTAAGCCGCACAAAGTGCCCTCGGTCTGTAAGACTTGCATGCAATAGGAGTGAATGGTACAGACATTCAGTCGATCCACCTCAAGCAAGGCCTTGTTGATGGTGGTTTGCAGGCTTTCATGGGGAAATTGGCAACGGATGGCATGCACACCGGGATTTTCTTTAGCCTCATTGGCACCGGCTGGAGCGGCGAGCTGAGTCAGAACCCGACGCACCCGTTCTGCCAATTCGCCCGCAGCGTCATTGGTGAAAGTGACCAGGAGGCATTCGCTCACACTTTGAATAGTGCCTTCGAGCAGCAATCGCGGTACCAAGTGACTGATGGCAAAGGTTTTGCCGGTTCCAGCACTGGCTTCAATCACGCTGAGGCCCGGTTGAATAGGCGTGTGGATAAAATCAAAATTGATCATGCCGACTCACCTTTGTTCCACTCGATGACCGGGCGTGCAATCAATGCCGACCACTTGAACCATTCCTGCGCAAAGTTGAATGGATCGCGTCCGCGCCAAGCCAAGCGGAATTCATCGGTCTGGTGACTTGGTGTTGCGGGGTTAAAACCGGAATCTGGCTGCAGTTGTTTGTCCAGCTCACTCATTAAGTATGTCCAATGCCCGCAATCTGGATCCACATAACCTGAATCCGGATCCGGTTCATAATCCGGAGGCCACCTGGATGCCAAGTGCCAGCTGATGTCGTGTGCAAAAGGCAATGGAGAGCTTAATCCCGCACGCATTCCAATCCAGAGGTTGCGCAGATGGTCGAGAGCGACGGAGGATTGTACGCAAGGTAAAAATACGCGGCTGCTCCTCATCTTGTCCCAACAAACACACAGGTAACTGTTGTCCGGAGGCTGAGGCCACCAGCATGTGTATCCAAGGACTCAGCAAATGTTTAAAGGAAAGAAAATTTGCCTGGACTGAAAAAGAACCAGGCAGAACCCTCTTTACTGCACATGGCGGATGAACTGATAGTTCCTATGTCAGGTACAGTGACCTGCATGTGCTGCACGGTGCCGAGCAAGGCTTGAATTTGTTCAGCATGGGACAAGCTTTTGTCCAAAATTTCCTGCCAATGCGAATCCCCCAGATTATCGGGTGGCAAGCTGCGGGTTGCTTCCAGCAGCGACTTAAGTCGGCTTAAAGGTTGAGGGAATTCCGTCCAACTGCGCGCATCCAGAACAATCGGATTGTTCGTCTTTTGTAATAACGTTTTGAGCAGGTTGTCGCTGACCTGATATTTCAGCAATCCACTCAACTCCATAGGCTGATGATCCAATTCCCAGTCGGATTTGGTATTCAGGCTTAGGCCGATCTTCAGTGCCTGAGCCCACGCTTTTGCAGGATTTTTCCAGAATGAGGCTAAATCCTCACTGGTTATCATAGCGCTGAATTCATCCGTCCCTACCTTGGCCACAGGGCTGGCGAAAGGAATAGTTTGGCGTTGCTCAGGAGTTTTGCTCAGCAGATGAGCGATTTTTGCGTGCGTCTGTTGGTAAGATAATGCCTGTTGTGGGTCCGGGGAGAAATAATTGTGCGCAAAGGGTTGAAGGCGATGTTGGATGGGATTGACCGCATTGGGTGGCAGCACACGCAGCAATTCCTCGACGCAGGATGAAAATGGTTCTTGTTTGCCGGTGCGCACGTTGCGATTCGGAGCACTGATGATCAAACGTTCGGTTGGAGTCAGCAAGGCGTCCAAAAATTGCTGACGATCATCCAATCCCGGACGTCGGTCCCAAATTTTGGGGCGATTGCGCAACAAATCCCAGGAAGGCGTACGATTTTGCCTGGGGAATGCAGCATTCATTCCCAGCATCACCAAAACCCGGCAAGGCAGATGCTGCAGATGATTGAAGTGGCCCATTAGCATACTGCCGCCGATGCTTGCGCTGCGATTGGACTGTTTTAGTTGAGCATGGATCCAGTCCCTGATGGCACCGGCATCCAAGGCCTCGTTGCATTGCTCGCGGGCAAGCTTCGCAAGGATGTCTTTTAATTCCAGCAGTTGATCGCCATCGCGGGCAAAAAGTTGAGACAAGCCGTGCGGATTCTTTGTGCCCAGTTTGTTGCCGGACAGTGAGTTTGCCAGGCCAGATAGGTTGACTCAATTGCGGACAGCCAGGCGCAAAAATCTGAAAGTAGGGGGAGGTTGCCACCGAGTTCATCTGCCTCAGGAAGCACCCAGGTTTGATCGGGGTAACGGGCATCACTATCGTTGGCTAACCAGTAACCAGAGATCAGTCGGTCGCGCGCGTAGCCCAGTCTGCCCGGGCTGCTTGTGCCTGCACCGTGGGTAAATCCGCTGGCTTCAAGCCAATTGCGCAGTAACTCGCTGTCTTCGGTTTCGAGGTGTGCCAAAACGGCAGGATTGAACAGCAAAAATGAGATGTCCGAAGCTTGTAGCCGACTTGTGATGACGCAGTCGAGCAGAGTCATCAGACCTTGGGTCAGGGGCAACTCATCCAACACAGGACGCTCAGTGAACTGAATCGGCAAGGGTGAGGAGCCAGACAAAAACAAAGCGCGCGCCAGGGGGGCGTAGGTCTCAAGATCGGGTGTCACCAAATGCACATCCGACGGCTTCAGATCCGGGATATCAGCAAACGCCTTGAATAAAGCGTCCTGGATAGCTTCAAGTTCGCGCTGGGGGCCAAAGCAACTGTGAACGCTGATCGAGTCATCGGCAGATTTGCTTTGGCCCTTGTCTTCGAACCGCATGATTCTGATATCTTGCTGCAGCGATTTGAGCAAAGTGATGGGTTCAGGGTTTCTTTGAGTGGGCTGTGCTTCATCGGGGTCCGGCCAGTGTGCATAATTCGGATCCAATTGTTCCAGCAGAGCAAAGGTGCCGATGGCATTGCGCCCCATGCTGGTGAGCAACGGATGTCCTCCGGCTATCTCCAGTTCCTCAGGTTCCGAATCAATAGCAGGCAAAAGCAGAGGGTCGCGGGCGATTTCCCCAAGGTAGCCCAAGGTTGGCAGCAAGACGTGTACCTGGACATCCGAACCAGCACTGTCCAGTAATCGCAGCACTTGCACCAACAAGGGGTCCAATGATCCGGTTGCAAGGGCAATAACTCTGGGAAAGCGGTTGCGAAGACTGTGCAGGAACTCCGCGTTGCTGCGGTTGAGGTGCATCTGCAGGGCAGGGTGGGGTTCATCGGGTCCGACAGCCTGGCGCAGCTCCTGCCACAAATCAACCTGCCAGCCGGACGGCGCATCCGCTGCTTGCGCTCCGTACCATTCGACTACCCATTCCGGGCGATGGTGACCATAGTTGTTGAGCTTATCCGCCAGAACACCGGCCAGAGCAAAGCGATCACGGATCGCAAGTGGACTGTTAACCCCAAGGTGGTGCTGGTACTTTTGCACCAGGGGCAGGATGAGCCACTGCATTTGTTCTTTTAGCCATTGGCTGTTCTCTCCGGGACCCACAGCCGCATGGATAAAGGTACGCGCGGTCTGTAGGCTGAGTCCCATGCACACGCCATATTTTTGCGACAATGCCCGCTGCAATTGGGCACCGAAGGGCAACGATGGAATAATAACAGGTTGACGCGCCAGAACACTATTCAAGGTTGGATTTCCCAAACGCTCAAAGAGGTCATCAAACCTAAGGTGCGGTTGCAACGTCAGAGCCATGACCACATCTTAGGCCTAATCGCCGGCCACAACTGGATTGGACAGAGCCCCGATGCCTTCAATTTCCGTCACCACGGTATCGCCTGGCTGCAAATATACCGGAGGAGTGCGTGCCATGCCCACGCCGTCAGGCGTTCCGGTGAGTATGACGGTTCCCGGATGCAGCGTGGTATTGCCCGACAAAAAGCTGATCAGTGCCGGAACGTTGAAAATTAGATCTCTGGTGTTGCCGTCCTGAAGCACGACGCCGTTGAGCAGGGTGCGCAGGCGCAAGTTGTGCGGATCTGGAATCTCATCCGGAGTAACCAGGCAAGGTCCCAGTGGGCAGAAAGTATCGAAGGTTTTCCCACGGCAGATCTGCCCTCCGCCCCATTCTTTTTGCCAATCACGCGCGGACACATCGTTGCCCACGGTGTAACCGGCAACGTATTGCAGGGCTTCAGCTTTGCTGACATTGCGACAGGTCTTACCAATGACCACCGCCAATTCCACTTCATAATCGACTTTATCGCTGCGGAGGTGGCGGGGAAGTCGTATCGGGCCACCGGGGTCTTGAACACTGCCGGGCAATTTCATGAAGCAAACAGGAAACTCAGCGACAGTTCCCTTCATTTCAGCTGCGTGTGCGCGATAATTTTGAGCAATACCAATGATGGCTACCGGACTGATGGGTGCCAGGAGTCGACCGTCTGGCAACTTATCGCCAGTTTTTTGCCAGCCCTCGGCACAACTGCCGATGACTGACTCTTTGCTGCCGTCAGGTTCGATACAACCGTGGTGAATGCTGCCATCGGCAGCCAGAACGCGGATAATCTTCATATTTTCAAAAGCCGGGTAATGGACCCATTGGCCTGATTCATGCGAATAGCAGGCTAGAGTTGTGAACGTATGGGTTTTTCCAGCAAAGGCAACATAACTCCCTTGCGGAACAGGGTCACTTGGCCGGAGCTTTCGCTGACGCAGATGGCGATGCAATCGGCTGCCAGCGTAATCGCTGCAGCCGCCGAGTGGCGCGCTCCATATCCGCCGGGCAGATTTTCATAATACTCCGAGGGTGCATGAATGAGACTGCCAGCAGATTCGATCACTCCGTCACCGCGAATGACAAAGCAACCATCGATCACGGAAAACTCTTTGATCGTCTCATCCATAAAAGGATTGAGAATGTTCCTATCCTCTTCCTTGTAACCGTAAAATGGATTCATCACCAGCGGCTTGACCATACTGTTCACTTTTGGGGTGTCACCCAAGACGAACAGCGTGCCGACAGGTTTGCCCTCGCGACCCTCGACCGCAATTTCCGTGGCAACTGCCAACAGGCGTTCGACGACCTCAATTTTTACTGAAGGTGGCAGTAAGTCATTGTCGCGATCAATCAGGCTGTGAAACTCGCGCTCAATATCTATCACAACCAGCGAATCGAATTGATTGCTGGCGGGGATCCCGCCGATACAACACAGACGGTCATTGTATTTGAACATGCCGCGAGTCAATCCGATCAATACCGCGCTGCGCGCTTGAGAGAGCCTTTGGCGCGAGAAGGAGCGCACTTCGATGCAACCTTCCACAAAACTTCCGGGAGGGGGAGGGCGATCGGAGGCGACTCGCGCCACCATGATGGTGCGGAACTTGGGGAAGGAGTCCAAAACATCGATACCTCCGGCAAAAGTATCGGCAAAAATCAGGATGGCTGAACATTTGGCTTCGCGGGCAATTTTTTCTGCCTCGCGCAGCAACAGCTTGTTGAATCGGTTGGGTTTGCGCTCCGGTTTCGCCAGCAAACCCCCAAAGCCCAAAACAACCCGCTTGCGCAACTCAACCACTCCGTGGGCCTCAACAATCCTCTGCACCAGATCCCGTTCCCTGAACAATCTGGCGAGGGAGGCCAGTACATTCAGATAGTTTTTGCCATTATCTGAGGCCAATAACAGGAAGATCAGGCGCACATCATTGTATTCGCCCATACCTTCAAATTCTATGCCCTCTTTGACTCTGCCGACGGCAAAGATGTAAGGACGCCGCATTTTGACCCGGATGTGCGGCATGGCTACACCGTTGCCCAGATAGGTGGTCATTGAATGCTCGCGTTCCAGCAGCGCTTTGACCAATTTTTCCTGATTCAGATCCTCGCGCAATCCGCGCAATGAGACCGCAACCAAATCTTCCAGGGCACTTTTTAAATCCCTGTGCTCAATTTCAATAATTCTTGATTTGGAAATATAGCGGTCAAGCCTCATCTATTTGTCCCATTCCAACGCGCCTTTCCTAAGCTCGTAAATCAAGCCAACCACAGCAGCGTAATAAAAACATGAGGGCAGAAAGATAGGTAGGTTACTGGCAAGAAAGTCGCGGTAGATCAACACCCATGGGATCAAAAAACAACACCTCGATGTCAAAAATGATGAACAACATCGCGGTGAGGTAAAATTTTACACTGAACCTCGCTCCGGGTTTGCCTTCAGCTGGCAGGCCGCATTCGTAAGCGGAATCTTTGATGTAATTTGTTTTGGCGCGCTGCCCGAAAATATGACTGGCAGTCAAGATGGCACCGGCGATACCGATGGCCAGTAGGATTTGCAGTAATACGGGCAGATAATTTTCCAGCGTCATATAGTGAGATAATGTGGTCTCATGGCGGGCACTTTGGCAACTCCGTATTTAACAAAAAGTCAGCCAGCACTGGACCACAAAGTATTGTCGCGTGCGGTATCGACCAACTTTTGTGTAGTGCGCTCCAGCCGACCTGCCAGAGTGCGAATGATTTTGGTCGCGAGTTCGGGGCGTTGTTCGACCAGTTCGTCGATGGAATCGGCCTGCACGTGGGTAACTTTGGAGGGGGTTTTGGCGCGCACTGTGCAGCTGCGTGGGCGGCTGAGAATGTCGCACATTTCGCCAAAGATGGTGCCCGGATGCATCATTATCGACAGCAAAATCTCGTCTTTGTAGATTTCCAGTGTGCCCGACTGTAGAATGAATAATCCCACTCCCGGTTCACCCTGTCCAATGACCACTTGGCCAGCTTGAATTGTGTAGTCCTGTTCAATGATCGGCATATTTGTTCCTCTTCTCTAAGTAATTTGCGCAGTTCCGGCGATAAGTACAAGAAAAAGGAAAGTTGGCGTAAAATTTTGACTTTTTAGTTACGTCATGACACGGTTTAGGGATGAGCAAGCAGAAGAAAAAACCCACTACCACCGTTTCCAAAAAGAACAGCAAGTTGCAGGATGCCCTGCGAGTTGTACTGGCTGATACCTATGCCTTGATGGCACAGACCCATTTGTGCCACTGGAATGTGGAAGGCCCTTCATTTTTCGCCCTGCATGCGGCGTTTGAAGTGCAATACACCGAACTGTTCACTGCCAGTGATGAATTGGCAGAGCGCCTGCGGGCTCTTGGCTTCCTGGCTCCGGGCGGGTTGAGCAGTCTGGCTGCCCTGGCTGGCATCAAAGAACTTCCGGAAGATTGTTCGGACAAGGACATGGTGCGGGGATTGGCCGCAGCTCACGAGAAATTGATTCGCGACGCCTCTTTGGCCCGTGACCTTGCCGGAGAAGCAGGCGACAATGAAACGGAGGATTTGATGATCGCCCGGATTCAGTTGCATCAGAAAACACTGTGGATGCTGACCAGCTACCTCAAGTAGGCTGGGCACCCCCGGAGGACCTGCCGGATGGCGCTGTGCTGGACAGGTTCAGCACAGCACGGGAGGCCCATGAATGGGGATTAGTCATCCTGAGCACGCGCACGCCTTACTGGGTTCATGCCCATGACGGATGGTACTATTTAATGGTGCGCCGTCAGGATGCAGCGCTGGTTTTGCCGCAACTATCCCTCTACGCCAAGGAGCGTGGCAACTGGCCTCCGCATCCCTTGGAATTGCCACAAGTGCCTGTCGCCAGGGACAGCCTGTGGCTGACAGCCGTCTTGCTTTTGATCGCCTTCGTACTGTCGGCGCAGCACCCCTTCATGATGGCAGGAGGTCGGGTCGACAGTATGGCAATCATTGGATCGGGTGAACTGTGGCGGGCGATCACAGCGTTGTGGCTGCACGGTGATGCTGGCCATTTAATGGGCAATTTGCTCTCCGGTGCGGTTTTTTGTTTTTTTGTGCTTAGGTACTGTGGTTATGGAGTGGGCTGGGCAGCGGTAACGCTTGCTGGAGTCGGTGGCAATCTTGTCAATGCCTGGTTTTTCTATCCGGCGCAGCATTTATCTATCGGGGCTTCTACTGCAGTGTTCGGCGCGGTTGGCATCCTGGCTGTCATCCCTGTAGCAGTGGCTTTGCGCTCGCGGCAGCGATTGGTGTTAAAGCAGAGTTTTGTTCCCTTGGCAGGCGGTGCCCTGTTGCTGGCTTGGTTGGGCACCGGTGATGCTCGCACTGATATTATGGCGCACATTTGGGGTTTTCTCGGTGGCGCTTTTGTTGCCTGCGCCTGGGTGATGGCGCCGCAGTCATGGTTTCAGGACTCGCGGCAAAAATATTGGGCGCGGGCCACGCTGGCGGTACACGCCTTGGCTTGGTGTGTGGTTGTGCTTCAGGCAGCGCCTTGGGTGGCCCGATAGCATTCGACATGAGCGGTTAGGCTTGAGCCTGATAAAAAATGTTCGCCAAGCATGGGATCATAGGTCACATTGATCCGTTTAAATTCGTTACAACAAACCCTTTTGCATCAATGGATAACGACACGACCGGAGCAGACGTTTACGACGCCTCAAAAATTCAGAAACTCGAAGGCCTGGAGGGGGTGCGCAAGCGTCCCGACATGTACATTGGCGACACCAACGAACGCGGTTTGCATCACTGCGTGTTTGAGATTTTGGACAACTCCATCGACGAGGCTTGGCTGGTTACTGTAAGACAATTAAGGTAACGGTGCACGTGGATGGCTCGTGCTCAGTGGAAGACGATGGTCGCGGTATTCCGGTTGATATCCATCCCAAGTATAATATGCCTGCGCTGGAGTTGGTGATGACTAACTTGCATGCCGGCGGTAAGTTTGGCAAAGGGGCTTATCAGGTTTCGGGAGGTTTGCACGGCGTAGGTGCCAAATGTGTGAATGCTGTGTCGGAATGGTTTGAAGTGGAAGTGTGCCGTGACGGCAAGGTGCATCACATGGCTTTCGCGCGGGGCATCACCACTCAAAAAATGAAGATCATTGGCAATACCCACAAAAATGGTACCAAGATCAGTTGGCTTGCTGACCCGGAGATCTTTCTGACGACCCGTGAATACAAGTATGACATCCTTGCCAAGCGTCTGCGTGAACTGGCGTTTTTGAATCCAGGCGTGCGGATTGAACTGTCCGACCAGCGCAGCAACAAGCAGGAGACATTCTTCTTTGAGGAAGGGATCAAGCAATACGTTGCCTTTCTCAATAACGCCAAAACTCCATTGCACGAGGTGTTGGCATTTTCCGGGGAGATGGTACCAGACGGTGCTCAACACGCCATTTTGGTCGATATCGCTTTCCAATACAACGACAGCTACTCCGATCAAATTTACGCTTACGCCAACTCGATTCACAATATCGAGGGCGGCACCCATTTAAGCGGATTCCGCACCGCACTGACCAGAGCTATCAATACTTACGCCAAGACCAACAATCTTATCAAGGACAAGGATCCGCAATTGACAGGTGACGATGTCCGCGAAGGTTTGACGGCGGTGATTTCGGTCAAGGTGCCCGAGCCGCGGTTTGAGGGGCAAACCAAAACCAAGCTGTCCAACGGTGAGGTAGATGGTATCGTGCAGAAGGTTGTCGGTGAAAATCTCAAGTTTGTGTTTGAAACCCAGCCTGGCATCGCCCGCAGGGTTATTGACAAGAGTTTGAATGCCGCGCGTGCCAGGGATGCGGCGCGCAAGGCCAGAGAGACGGTGCGCAAGAGCGCTATGTCAGCAGGAGGATTGCCCGGGAAATTGGCCGATTGTTCCTCCCGCGATCCCAAGGAAAGTGAGCTTTACATCGTGGAAGGTGATTCTGCAGGGGGTTCCGCCAAGCAAGGACGGGATCGGCGCACTCAGGCCATCCTGCCCATTCGCGGCAAGCTCATCAATGTGGAAAAGGCCCGGATAGACAAGGTGTTGAATAATAATGAAATACGCACTATTATCACCGCTGTCGGAACCGGTATTGGCGACCATGAAGGCGAAGGTGCTTTTGACGCCAGCAAGACCCGCTACCACAAAATTATTATTATGTGTGACGCCGATGTGGACGGTTCTCACATCGCCACTCTGTTGTTGACCTTTTTCTTTCGCCACATGCGCGGTTTGATTGAAAGCGGCTACATCTACATTGCCCAACCACCGCTTTATAAGATCAAGCGCAAACGCCGTGAGCAATATGTTGACAACGACGAACAACTGAACCGCATTTTGTTGGAATTAGGTTCCGAGGATGTCCACTTGCTGCGGGTGCGCGACAATCACTTGTACACCCCCGAACAGGTCGATCAGATCGTCGAAGCTCTGTCGAGGTTGGAGCGTCTTGGGTCCGGAATCACCCGCTACGGCTGTTCGTTTGCCGACTATTTGGATCAGCATGCCGAGGACAATACCCTGCCGCGTTATCTGGCCCGGATTCGCACCGGCAACGATGAGCAATTCAGGTTCCTGCGCAATGAGGATGAACGCTTGGAGTTCTACAATTCGCTGCAAATCGACGATGTCGGTGAGACCACCCTTAATCGAATGGTCGAGCGCAACAGTATTCTGGTCAATCAGCGCATCTCAATTCACGAAATCTTTGAGGGCAGTCAAATGACCAAGATCCTTAACGAGATCAGTGCCGTTGGACTGCGTATCAACAGTTTCAATGAGGGGCAGGACCCCAAGTATTATCTGGTTGAGAATCCGGGTGATCCGAAGAAAGAAATCCGGCACGAGCTGTTTTCGGCGTTGGAAATTATTCAAAAAATACGCGAGTTGGGGCGGCGCGGCCTCAGCATCCAACGCTACAAAGGTTTGGGTGAAATGAATCCGAAGCAGCTTTATGAAACCACGATGGATCCAGCCACCCGCAGGCTATTGAAGGTTAATATCGAAGATGCGGCGATGGCGGAACAGACCTTTTCCATGCTGATGGGTGAGGACGTTCCTGCGCGGCGTGCGTTTATCGAAGACAATGCGCTCAACACCACTCACCTCGACGTTTAATCGAACTATCCCATTTGCAGTATGTCCTCTGAATCCGAAAAATTGACGCCAACGAACATCACTGAGGTGATGGAGCGCGCCTACATCGACTACTCGATGTCTGTAATCATAAGCCGCGCACTGCCTGATGCCCGTGATGGCTTGAAGCCGGTACAGCGCCGTATCCTTTACTCAATGATTCGCCAAGGTTTGGTGCACAACCGTCCATTCGACAAGTGTGCGGCGGTGGTTGGTGAAGTGTTGGGCAAGTACCACCCGCACGGCGACAGTTCGGTGTATGACACCTTGGTGCGCATGGCGCAAAATTGGGTGATGCGTACGCCTCTGATTGATCCGCAGGGAAATTTTGGTTCGGTCGATGGTGATCCGCCCGCCGCTTACCGGTACACTGAATGTCGATTGACTTCCCCTGCCGAGGAGTTGCTGCGTGATATTGACGAAAATACGGTGGATTTCGTGCCAAATTACAAGGAGGATACCACAGAACCTTCGGTGTTGCCGGCCTCGTTGCCAGGCTTGCTGATGAATGGATCCACCGGAATTGCCGTGGGTATGACCACTAACATTCCGCCTCATAATCTGGGGGAGTTGATTGACGCGATATGTGCCATTATTGACGATCCGAACATTTCTATTGATGCCATTCTTGAGTTATTTGCCCGGACCCGATTTTCCGACGGGTGGCGTTATCATGGGGCGTGATGGCATTGAGAAATACATGCGCACGGGTCGTGGCATTGTACGTATCAGAGGCAAGATGACCATTGAAGACGTGGGCAATGATCGTGAGCAAATCATTATCACTGAGATCCCCTACAATGTGAACCGCGCTTCACTCGTCACCCGGATCGCCGAATTGGTTGGCGACAAGGTGATTGAAGGTGTTTCCGACCTGCGCGATGAGTCCGATGAGAATACGCGTATTGTTATCGAGTTAAAGCGGGGTGAGATACCTCGCGTAGTCATCAATAAGTTGTTCAAGCACACGCCTCTTGAGAGCTCATTTGGTGTCATTATGCTGGCCCTGGTGCAGCGCCGCCCGAGAGAGATGAATATCAAGGAGATGATTGAGTGCTACATTGAGCACCGCCGCGATGTGGTATTCAGACGCACTTTGTTTCGCAAGGAAAAGGCCGAGGCAAGGGCGCACATTTTGGAAGGTTTCAAGATCGCTCTGGATAATCTCGACGATTTCGTGCGCATCATCCGTGCTTCCGCCAATCGTGAAGAGGCGAAGCAGTCATTGTTGGCAAAGTATCCATTGAGTGAACGCCAGGCCGATGCTATTTTGGATATGCGTTTGTATCAACTTACGGGTCTTGAGCGCGAAAAGATTGAGGAAGAGTATCTTGCGCTCATGCAATTGATTGCCGGGTTGCGCGAAATTCTGGAAAATGAAAATCGCCTCTTGGCAGTGATTAAAGATGAGTTGCAAGCCTTGCGGACAAAATTCAGCACACCCAGAAAAACTGAGCTGGCTGCCGCCGAAGGCGAGTTTCGCATGGAGGACCTGATCGCTAACGAGGGATGCATCATCACTGTTACCCACAAAGGTTTTATCAAGCGCACTGCTGCCAGCGAATACCGCGCACAAAAGCGCGGTGGCAAGGGCGTCATCGGTACCGGTTCGCACGATGATGATTTTGTCGAACACCTGTTTTCTGCCAGCACCCACGACTATATCATGTTCTTCATGAACAGCGGTCGGGTGTATGTTGAAAAGGTGTATGATATTCCGGAAGGTTCCCGTACTGCCAAGGGTCGTTCGGTCGTTAATGTCCTCGAAATGCAGCAAGGGGAAGAAATTGCAGCCATGATCTGTGTGTCTGGTTTCGATAGTGGTCAGTGTCTGGTCTTAGGCACCAGTAATGGCGTGGTGAAGAAAACGCCCTTGATTGATTATCGCAACTTCCGCAAAGGAGGTATCATCGCTATCAATATTGATGAAGGTGACAAACTGATTGGTGCGGTCCTTACCAGCGGTACGGATCAACTGTTACTTGTTACCAAGCAAGGTATGTCGATCCGTTTCAGCGAGGAAGAATTGCGCGACCAAGGGCGTGCCACCCGTGGTGTTCGCGGCATCAAACTCAAGGACGAAGACGATGAGGTAAAGGCTATGGTGGTGGTCGATCCTGAGTGCACGCTCCTGATTGCCGGTCAAAACGGCCAGGGCAAACGCACGGAATTTGAAGAATATCGTCCGCAAGGGCGCGGCGGTAGCGGTATTATCGCCATCCGGACAACTGGCGGCGTTGTCGGGGCCCTCAGCGTTCGTGAGGACGATGAGATCATGTTGCTCACGCAGTCCGGTCAAGCCGTGCGCACCCGGGTTGCCGAAGTCAGCGTTATCGGGCGGACCACGCAAGGCGTGCGTCTGATTAACTTGAATGACGGCGACCGATTGATTGGACTCTCCAAGATTATTGAAATCGACGAAGACGAAGCCTGAGTTTTCCGAATGTTGCGGTGAGTTATCGAATTGCTATTTCCCTGCGCAGCAAGCCCTTGTTGAGTCTGGCCAAGAGCAAGGGTGTGCTGCGCAGGGCAAGTGGTTATGCTGACTGGCAAATCGTATCTACTGCCGCATGGACTCCGTTTGAGCAATTACTGGCAAAATCATCGCGGTACGATGCTGCATTGGTCGAGGCATTCAATCTGCACGAATTGCAACAGTTGCAGGCGCTGGAAAAGCCGATGGTCGAGACTTCCAATGTGGTGGCTGAATCGCCATTTGTGCGCGTGGTCTCGGATGATTATGCCATTGGGCGTTTGGCCGCCCAACACTTAGCCGAAACCGGTGTCAGGGATCTTGCCTACTTGGGGGTCAATGGTCATCAGTACTCGGATTTGCGGTGTCGTGGTTTTGTAGAAACGCTCTCGCTGTTAGGTATGGCGGCTCCGCAGATTTTGCACGTGCCCGCTTCTGACACCGGCCCCGGCCCCTTTGTTTTCGAACAGTTGACCGAGTGGTTGCAGAAGCAGAAATTTCCGCTGGGGGCGTTTTGTTGCAATGACACACGCCTGTTATTTCTCCTGCAAGCCATCTATGCCAGCAACCTGGAATTGGCGCGCGATGTACACCTGGTTGGGGTCGACTGCGAACCGATAGCGGACGAATTGTTCGGCGACCGCTTTGCTTATGTGCAGCAGGATTCGGAGACCATCGGCTGGGAGGCGGCCGGCCAACTGCATGCGCTTCTGTCGGAAACAGCAGCAATCAGAAAAAATCTGCTCATTCCACCCAAAGGATTGATTCACAACCGTACAAAAGTCGAGACGACCTTGGATCGCAGCGTGCGCGAAGCGTGTGATTGGTTGCGTCAGCATGTGTCTGAACCTAATTGCGTGGAGGAACTAGCCCGGCACATGGGCCTTTCCAGGCGCTCCCTGGAACGCAAATTCCAAGCCTCTCTGGGGCATGGCCCGAAAACAGAACAGTTGCGCATACGTATTGACATAGCCAGGGACCAACTCGAAACGACCGATATGTCGCTGGTTGCAATCAGTGAGGGATTGGGATTTGCCGACCAACGGCAACTGTCCCGCCTGTTCCGCAGGTTTCATCACGAAACGCCTGCTGCTTATCGGCGCAGTCGGCGCAATGGTGGTGCAATTTAGCTTTGCAACAAGGCTCTATTCTGCTTTTGCTTAAGTCCGTGATCCTTTCTAAGTCTGAATTGCAAGCGTTTCTAAACGCTGAACAGTGGCGGCCTCACGATTTGCTGGGCATGCACCCTGCTAAAGTTGATGGAAAACAGGGCCTGGTGGTCCGCGCTTTCTTGCGGGACGCCCGCCAGTGTGATGTCGTTCGCACGGTTGACGGTTCCAGGTTTGCGATGAGTAAACTTGCACCCGAAGGATTCTTTGAGGTTTTCATCCCTGGGGAAACAGCCACTTTCGAGTATCGCCTCCGGCTGGAGCAGTACAATGGTGAGATTCGTCAGATTTATGATCCGTATGTTTTATGCCCACGCTCAGTGAGCAGGATTTATATCTGTTCAATGAAGGCAATGAGCATTACATCTACAAGAAACTAGGAGCGCACCCGCGCACGCTGGCAAAGTGCCCGGAGTGGCCTTCGCTGTGTGGGCACCCAGTGCCAAACGGGTTTCGGTTGTCGGTGATTTCAACAATTGGGATGGCCGTTATCATCCCATGCGTCCTTTGGGTTCCTCCGGAGTATGGGAAGTCTTTATTCCCGGCCTGTCCGAAGGCTGCAAATACAAGTTTGAAATTCTCGACAGCCATCGGTTCCTGCATGTCAAAACCGATCCCTATGCCACCTTTTTCGAATCACCGCCCCACAACGCTTCAATCATCCGCAATGTTGAGGATTATCAATGGCAGGACTCGGAGTGGATGGAAAAGCGTGCCAAGACCGACTGGAAACGCCAGGCGATTTCAATCTACGAAGTTCATCCCGGCTCCTGGAAACGCAAAACCGAAGACGGTAATCGTCCCTTGACTTATCGGGAGTTGGCAGAGGAGTTGACCGAGTATGTCGTTTCCATGGGGTACACCCACGTTGAGTTCCTGCCGCTGGCCGAGCACCCATTTGACGGTTCCTGGGGCTATCAGGTGACGGGTTTCTTTGCCCCTACACAGCGTTTTGGTACACCCGAGGATTTCAAGTATCTGGTCGATACGCTGCATCGCAACAATATCGGGGTTATCATCGATTGGGTGCCGGCCCATTTTCCCACCGATGCTTTTGCCTTGGCCCGTTTTGACGGAACCGCCCTTTATGAGCATGAGGATCCGCGCCAGGGTTTTCATCAGGATTGGGGTACCCTTATCCCCAATTTTGGCCGCCATGAGGTGCGCTGTTTCCTGATCGCCAGTGCCTTGGCCTGGCTGGAACGATACCACGTCGATGGCTTGCGCGTCGATGCCGTTGCATCCATGCTCTATCTGGATTACTCTCGCAAGCAAGGTGAATGGATTCCCAATCAATACGGCGGCAATGAGAATTTGGAAGCCATTTCTCTGTTGCGGAAGGTGAATGAGCTGTGCCATCAATACTACCCAGGTGTCATTACCATCGCTGAAGAATCGACTGCCTTCGGCGGTATTTCCAAACCAGTCACCGAAGGAGGACTGGGCTTTGATTTCAAATGGAACATGGGATGGATGCACGATAATTTGGATTTCTTTCAGAAGGACCCCATTTATCGCAAATACCATCAGAACAATCTCACTTTTGGCATGGTTTATCAGTATTCTGAAAACTTTGTACAGGTGTTCTCCCACGACGAAGTTGTTCACGGTAAAGGGTCCATGTTAATGAAAATGGCGGCGGGCTCCATCGGCGATAAAGCAGCCAATTTGCGTGCCCTCTATACCCTCATGTGGGGTTGGCCAGGCAAGAAAACTCTATTCATGGGCTCCGATTTCGGGCAATCCGATGAGTGGCGCTATGATAAATCGCTGGATTGGCACCTCACGCAATACAAGGATCATTCCGGCATTCAAGCCATCCTGCGCGACCTGAATCAACTGTACCGCCGCTCGCCCGGCTTGATTTTTGGCGACACCGCCTCTTCCGGATTCGAATGGGTGGCTCTTGATGATTGCGATAGCTCGGTTATCGCATTTTTGCGGTACAGCGAAGACCGCTCTGACGTTTTTCTTGTTGTTGGACACTATACTCCGGTCACTCGCAGCGGTTATGCAGTGGGCGTTACCATGCCTGGCAAATGGATGGAGGTCATCAATTCAGACGCTGCCGAATACGGTGGTCGTGGAGATGGCAATATGGGTAGCGTTACTGCCGATCCTATTCCCTGGAATGGCAAACCCTATTCCCTCAATCTTACTCTTCCCGGAAACAGCACCCTGATCTTCAAACATCAGGGCTAATATCTAAGATGCAACTTTGCGAAATTCTGTGCAAAGTTTCCAATTCCGTGGGTTGACCCAAACGGCATTAGGGTTTTTGATACCATTCTCTATCCATTGACTTTACTGAACAATGACCACAATTGCAGCTTCACCTGAACCCACTATAGAAACCAAGGCTCTGCCCAACGCCACAATAACCGTTGAGGGCAAGAGTTACGAATTTCCCGTAATAGTGGGTACCGAAGGTGAAAAAGCCATTGATACCCGCAACTTGCGCAGTACCACTGGCTATATTGCTTTTGATGAGGGCTTTGGCAATACCGGCTCCTGCCTTAGCGATATTACCTACATTGATGGCGAAAAGGGGATCCTCCGTCACCGCGGTGTTCCCATCGAGCAATTGGCCGAGCGTTCGACTTTTCTGTGTACTGCTTACCTGATTATCTACGGCAAGCTACCCAACAGACCCCAGCTTGAGGCTTTCAGGGACAAAATTCGCAACGCGACAGCGCTGCATGAGGACTTCCGCCATCATTTTCAAGGGTTTCCGCCCAGTTCCCATCCGATGGCCATCCTCAGTTCGATGTCCAATGCTCTGGGCTGTTATTATCCCGAGATGACCAGCAATGACCGCGAGCGCGACCTTGAATATTTCGATGACGCCGCTGCCTTGCTGATCTCCAAGGTGCGCAACATCGCTGCCATGTCGCACAGGATGCATGCAGGTTTGCCCTACAATTATCCGCGTAAGGACCTTCGTTACGTGGAAAACTTTTTGCACATGATGTTCAGTGAGCCGTATGATGATTACGAGCCCACACCTGAAGTGACTCAGGCCTTGGACTTATTCCTGCTCTTGCATGCCGACCACGAACAAAATTGCTCAACATCCACTGTGCGTATGGTGGCTAGTGGCGGTGCCAATTTGTTTGCCTCGGTTTCCGCTGGCATCTGTGCTTTGTGGGGTCCCTTGCACGGGGGTGCCAATGCTGCGGTCATCCGAATGTTGCAGGATATTCATGACAGTGGTGACGACGGCAGCAAGTTTATCGAAGCTGCAAAATCCGGCAAGGCCCGCCTCATGGGCTTCGGTCACCGCGTGTACAAAAACTATGATCCACGCGCTAAAATCCTGGGTAAAGCCGCTGAGCGTTTATTGAACAGTTTGGGCAAGACTGACGCCCTGTTGGATATCGCGCGTCGCCTTGAATCCGCAGCATTGAGCGATGAATACTTCGTGGAACGCAAGCTGTATCCAAATGTTGATTTTTATAGCGGTATCATCCTTAAAGCGATTGGCATTCCGGTTTCCATGTTCACGGTGATGTTTGCCATTGGCCGCATGCCAGGCTGGATAGCCAATTGGCACGAGGTAGCTCTGAACAATAAACGCATTTATCGTCCGCGCCAAATTTTCACCGGTCCGGTCAAGACCGATTACGTTCCTATCGATCAGCGCTGCTAGAAGGTTGCTGTCGAACTCATGGAAAAATTTGATTTTATCGTTATTGGCGGTGGAAGTGCGGGTTACGCCGCTGCCAGAACGGTACGTGAGGTGTTGACCGGGTAGCGATAGTGGACGCATCTGCCGAACTCGGTGGATTGTGTATTCTGCGTGGCTGTATGCCTTCAAAAAACGCTTATTTACTCTGCGGAAGTGCTACACCTTGCCCGCCATGGTCATTTGTTTGGTTTATCCGGTGGGGAGCGTTTATCAGTTGACTGGAAGGCGTTGCACCAGCGGAAGTGCGCTATGGTGGATGACTTCAAAAGTTATCGGCAGCAGCAGTTACAAAGCGATCGCTTCACGTTATTGAGGGAGCACGCTACTTTTGTTGGCACTGATACCTTGGAACTGTCTCCCTCTGGACGCAGAATCCAGGCTGATCGCATATTGATTGCAACTGGATCAGTAGTCGCGGTGCCTGCGATTAAAGGGCTCGATCATCCAGAGATATGGACCAGTGATGATGTCCTTGATCTGGCCAGTGATCCTGAATCAGTGATTGTTTTGGGTGGCGGAGTTGTGGCCTGCGAGTTAACTCAATTTCTTATTCGTAGCGGGGTTGAGGTTACGCAGATTCAGCGCAGTCCCCGAATTCTGAAGGACATGAGCGCATCCGCTTCGGAAGTTGTGGCGCAAGCTTTGCGTGCTGAAGGAGTGCAATTGATTACCGGAACCTCACTGAAAGAGGTCCAAAAAACTGCGGATGGATTTACTGTGGATTTT
Source organism: Verrucomicrobiota bacterium (assembly GCA_021208135.1). Classification (GTDB taxonomy): domain Bacteria; phylum Verrucomicrobiota; class Verrucomicrobiia; order Opitutales; family Oceanipulchritudinaceae; genus JAJOKB01. The sequence continues at coordinate 24,124 of JAJOKB010000011.1, forward strand.
GAGCACGCAGGTGCGCGACGTCAGGTAAGGGCTAAACACGTGGTGAATGCGCTCGGCAGGGTGCCGAATACGGACGGACTGAATCTGACAGCAATCGGAGTCAGCCTCAAGGCCAGCGGTCATGTGGCAGTGGATTCAATGCAGCAAACTTCAGTTCCTGGTATTTATGCTGCTGGAGACGTAGCCGGTCCTCATGAAATCGTTCACGTTGCCATTCTGCAAGGGGAGTGTCTGGGACGCCATGCAACCGGGAGGAGCGCGGAGCCGGTCGACTACAATGGGCTGACTTCGGTTGTTTTTACCGATCCACAGGTGGCGATGGTTGGACGCAGTTGCGACCAGTTGGAGGCATCCGGGCGATCCATACGGGTGGCGGACTACAAATTTGATGACCATGGCAAATCCATCTTAATGGAGGCCAGGCATGGTTATGTGAAGGTATGGGCTGATACCACCTCTGGCATCATTTTGGGTGCGGAATGTGTTGGTAAAGATGCCGGGGAACTCATTCACTCTATGGCAGTGGCAGTCAGTAGTGGATTGACTGTTCAGCAAATGCTGAAAGTGCAGTGGTACCATCCGACTTTATCTGAGATTTGGACTTATCCATTGGAAGACCTGCTATAAACGCTGCACGATTCTCTCCCCGTCATCGGGAAGAGAATTCATTTCGAGGCCTAAAAGGACTTGCTCCCTTTGCTGAAATCCTGAAAAGTGCTCCTCTTTAATTTCGGGAGCATAGCTCAGTTGGATAGAGCAACCGCCTTCTAAGCGGTAGGTCGTGGGTTCGAATCCCGCTGCTCCTGCCACTGCCTTTAGTCACTGTGGCCCAGTGTGCAGTGGTTCCTTTAAATATGGCGGGAGTCGCCTCTTTTTTCTCGCTGTAACCACTCTCCTGACGAGCGTGATTAACCTGATTTTTTTCAAGTAAGCCTGGTAAACATCCTCTGGAGACATGCCAAGTACCTGAGCCAGCGAAACCAGAAAGTGGAACAAGTCGATCACTTCTACTTTTGCGTTCTGGTGATCGAATTTTTGATATTTTGCCCACCATTTCCATGGCACGGAATCAACGAGTTCAGCCAACTCTTGTTGCATAGCCCGGGTGTAGTTTAGCACCCATTTAGCCTGTTCCTCTTCTGTGAGATTGTCCAGACGCACGCCTATGCGCTGATTGAGGGCTGCCTGTAGTTCAAAGATTTGTTCCAGCTTGTCCATTTCCAAGATAGTGTAGCTGGTTGCGCCGGAATCAAGAAGCGTCTTGCCACTTGCCGTGTTTTTTTAATGAGCGCTATGAGTGCATCGACCGCCTGGTCAGAGGGGATATGGTATTGCACGCATTCCTTACCCACGTAAAGGTTCACTTTTCCCGGAGCACCACCGACATAACCGAAGTCGGCGTCGGCCATTTCACCGGGTCCATTGACTATGCAACCCATAACCGCAATGGTCACCCCCTTGAGAGGTCCGGTTGCGCTCGGATCCTTTGGGTCGTTGTCTGCAGATCAAACAGAGTGCGTCCGCAGCTGGGGCAGGCAACAAATTCAGTTTTTGTGCTGCGGCAGCGGGCACCTTGCAAAATGTTGTAGGCCAGGGTGGTGCTTTGTTTCAGGTTAACAACCGATTCGATACTCACATAATCACCGATCCCGTCGCACAGCAAAACTCCGGTTTGCATACTTGCTTCCAGTAACCTGTCTCCAAAGCCTTTTTGATCAGGTTCTACCAAACCGTTTTCGGTACACCGAATCCAGATCGGAGCCTTGCATTGCAGCGCATTCAGCGTTTCCGCTGATTTGCGGTATCTACCCACTGCGTGTTCGCCATGGTTGATTTTTCCGGTGATCGAATCGGTGAAGATGAGTTGATTTGCAGTGAGAGGTTGCCAATGCTTTTCCAGCTCCGGCAAACATTCGGCTGGAGCGTCGATGGCCAAAATGTGTTCCTTGCCATCGATAAACGTTACCCAATTGCGGAGCATGCTGATGGTGTCTGCTGCCACTGAAGGAAGGTTGAGTAGCATCACAGCAGGCTGTTTGAATTGTATCTGTGAAGGGCTGAGTTGGTTTGCTGGCCAAATGCAAAAGGAGAACAGTTGGTGCAAAGCATCGGCGTGTTGGAGCCACTCCTGTGTCGAATCCTCCGGTATGAGCAGTCCCTCGACCCGGGCGTCTTTGAGTTCCCGCTGCAGGGCAGGGGCTTCGGTAATAAAGGCGTTGGGTGCAGTGTCGGAGGTAACAGCCAGAATGACCCGTTGTGGTTCCAGGGAGCCCACCGCAACCGACTTATCTCCGGGGCGTTGATGTACAATGGTACGCCGATTATATCTATATGGGTCAATAGGGTCAGGCTCGGATCTAATTGCCGCTGACTGCCACAGGCGCATGGCCTTGTCGGCGAGTTGTCTGGCAACCGGAATCTCGAATACCGGATCTTCCGTCAAAGAAACTCTGATGGTATCCCCCAATCCATCCAGCAGTAACCCGCCTATTCCAATGGCGCTCTTGATGCGCGCATCATCTCCGTCGCCAGCCTCAGTCACTCCAAGGTGCAGAGGATAATGCATATCCTCCTGCTCCATACGGGCCACCATGAGGCGGTAGGCTTGCAACATGATTTTCGGGTTACTGGCTTTCATCGATAGCACGATGTCGTAGTAACCGTGGGATGCGGCGATCCGCAAAAATTCCAGCGCACTTTCCACCATGCCCAAGGGAGTGTCGCCGTAACGATTCATAATACGATCCGACAGGCTGCCGTGGTTGGTTCCAATCCGCATCGCCTTGCCCAACTCCTTACAGCGCAGCACAATTGGCGAAAAGGCTTCGTGCAAACGCTCCAATTCAACTTGGTACTCCTGCTCACTGTACTCGCGCACAGCAAATTTCTTTTTGTCCGCGTAATTGCCAGGATTGATGCGTACTTTTTCCACGTGGTTGACCGCTTCCATGGCTGCCGATGGCAAAAAATGGATGTCGGCAACCAAGGGTACCTTGATTTTATCTTGCGATAGTTGCTTGCGGATGTCGCGCAAAGCTTTTGCCGCAGCGACATTTTGTGCGGTGATGCGTACAATCTCACAACCGGCCTCCGCCAGTTGCCGGCATTGCAAGACTGTGGCCGCCACATCGAGGGTAGGCGTGGTGGTCATTGACTGGATGCGGATGGGATGGGTCCCTCCGATGCCAACTTCCCCCACCATGACTACACGCGAGGCACGCCTAATGGTACTGAATCGACTTTGACAGTAACCTGAATTCATACCTTGAAGAGAGTACGAATCTTGCAAAGTAGCAAGTACGGTGTCCTTACTTCCTGCCGCGACTGAATTTCTTGGGTTTACCTCCGGCAAAACCGCCACCTTTTCTGCCTCGTCCTTCTTGCGCAGGCGCTTCCTCGCGGTCCCGACGCACGGAGGGTTTTCTTTGCCTGATGCGTGTGCGTTTCAGTGTGGCAATCACTTGATCCAGAACCCCTTCCTCGATTTCCACCAGAGAGTGGTTTGCGTACAAGGTAATTTTACCAATTTGTTCAGCTTGAACACCGCATTCGTTCAGGATGGCTCCTTTTAGATCAGCAGGTCGCAGGTTGTCGTTTTTGCCGATGTTGATAAATAGACGTGGCCAGCCCATGGAGCTGGAGCTGTCGGGCTCGACTGAGGCCACATCGGACGGCTTGGTTTCGCCGCGTACAATATGGATCAGGGCTGCAACCATTTCGGTGGCCGGGAATCCTTGCTCCAACAATCGGTCTATCCATTCGTCACACGCTGGATAGTCACCCTTTTGCAAAGTTTCCCGCAGCTTTCCAAACACAGCATCCATCCGGCGGGCTTCCACCTCTTCCAATGTCGGTGGTGCCATACGCTTGATAGCCGCTTTGGTGTAGCGCATAATATGCTGCAAACGATAGACTTCCCGTCCGCTGACAATCGATATCGCGCAGCCGCTTTTTCGGCGCGTCCGTGCGACCGATTCGGTGCACATAGTCTTCCTCATCGTGAGGCAAATCATAATTGAATACTACTTCAACATTGTCGATGTCCAAACCGCGTGCCGCAACATCGGTGGCAACCAGCAATTCCAACTGACCATCGCGGAATTTTTGCATGACTCTTTGCCGCATGCCCTGGGCCATATCGCCATGTAATCTGTCAACCGAATAGCCTCGGGCCTGCAAATGTTCGACCAGCTCGTCTACTCCTTTTTTGGTATTACAGAAAATGATACCAAGGCGCACGTTGTTGTGGTCAATCAGACGGTGCAAAACCTCCAGTTTGGCATGGGATTTTACTTCGTAATACCGTTGCTCAATGGAGGGTACGGTCAATTCCTTGTGCGAAATTTCGATGCGTGCAGCATCTTTGGCATTGCGGTTGATTAAGTCGCGTATGCCCCCTGGCATTGTGGCCGAGAAAAACAGCTTTTGACTGCCGGCTGGAACCCCCTCCAGTACCTGGTCAATTTCCTCTTTGAAGCCCATGTCGAGCATTCGGTCGGCTTCGTCCAGAATCAGGCAATGCACCTTATCCAGGACCAGAGTTCCTTTGCCGAGGTGGTCAAGCAACCGTCCAGGAGTGGCGATAACAATCTGTGCGCCCTGCCGCAAGGCACGGATTTGGTGCGTGTAATCCTGACCGCCATATATCGCTACATGGCGCAAATCCGGTATGTGCCTGGTGATTTTGGCGAATTCCTCCGCAACCTGTACGGTCAGCTCTCGCGTCGGGCACAACACAATCACTTGCACTTCCTTACGTGCAGGTTCACAACGCGCAACTGCCGGGGATGGCGTAGGCGGCAGTTTTGCCCGATCCGGTTTGCGATAGGCCGATCACATGGCGACCTTCTAAAATAACAGGTATCGCAGCGGTTTGGATAGCGATGCCTGCTCGAACCCCATGTCTGCGATTGCTTTCAGCACCGGTTCCGCCAGGCCAAATTCAGTGAATAACTTCTTTTCCATAATCTTCTGCACGGCCAAAACGGACGTAACCCATCACCAACGCAGTTTTTTTTACCTTTGGCAAGCCTGGATACTTTTTGTTTGCAGGGCGGTAGGCGTGTGGTAAAAATTGATTTCTATGGGTACACTAATAACGCTTGGAATTCTCGCTGCTATCGCGCTGATCATTGTATTTTGGGTGATCGGAGTCTACAACCGCCTGGTTGATCTGCGCAACCGGTTCAAAAATGCCTTCAGCCAGATTGATGTTCAGCTGAAGCGCAGGTACGATCTGATTCCCAACCTTGTGGAAACGGCCAAAGCGTATCTCAAGCATGAACGCGAGACCCTGGAGGCTGTCATTGCCGCACGCAACAGTGCGCAAAACTGCCGGACAACGCGCGGCTGCCAATCCGGATGACGCCTCTGCGATCAAAGGATTGATGGGCGCGGAAACAGCATTGACCGGTGCAATGGGCCGCTTTTTTGCCTTGGCCGAAGCTTATCCTGACCTCAAGGCCAATCAAAATATGATGCAATTGACCGAGGAACTGAGTTCCACCGAAAACAAAATCGCCTTTGCCCGCCAGGCATTCAATGATGCCGTTATGCGCTACAACACCAGCCGCGAGCAATTTCCCGCTGTTGTCATAGCCGGAACCTTTGGTTTCCAATCAGCGCAGTTGTTTGAAATCACCAATGTCCAGGAACGCGAAGCGGTCAAAGTGAGTTTTAACTGATTTCCATGGACTTTTTTAGCGCCCAGGATGATGCGCTGCGGCGCAGCAAGCGGCTGGTATATTTATTTGCTTTGGCCATTTTTGCCATCGTCTTATCTCTTTATGCCGTCGTTTGGCTTTTGCTTAATTTTGAAGCCCAGCCACCCGCAGCCATTTTTGATCCGGCACTGTTTGCCATGGTAGCGGTGCCGGTGACTCTGGTCATTTTAATCGCATCGGCGACAAAAATTTCCCAGTACAGCAGGGCGGAGGGGTTGTAGCCAAGGCTCTTGGCGGGCGTCTGGTTGATCTGGACACCAAAGATGCGGACGAGCGGCGATTGCTCAATATAGTTGAAGAGATGGCTATTGCCTCTGGAGTGCCGGTGCCTGAGGTATACGTACTGGAGAATGAGTCATCTATCAACGCATTTGCCGCGGGCTACAGTCAACATGATGCCGCTGTGGCAGTTACCAAAAGGCGCGTTGCAATCCTTTACCCGCGATGAAATGCAGGGGGTGATGGCACACGAATTCAGCCATATCCTGAACGGAGACATGCGTCTGAATATTCGTACTGCTGGCGTAATCTTTGGAGTCTTCATGTTGTCGGTTATTGGTCAGGGTATGTTACGAGCCGCAACCAGGGGCGCATTTATCGGAGGTGCCCGAGGACGGCGCGGCGGCAAGAATAATGGTGGCGCGCTCTGATCGCCATCATGGTTCTGGGCTTGGCAATCTATATCCTTGGGTCTATTGGGATGTTGTTTGGGCGCATCATTCAAGCTGCAGTGTCGCGGCAAAGGGAATTTCTGGCGGACGCCTCTGCCGTCCAATTTACTCGTAATCCGGACGGTGTGGCCAACGCGCTAAAAACGCTTGGCTCACCACAGTGGCCGCGGAAAGGTCAATAATGCATCGGCTCAGGGGTTGCGCATTTTTTTCTTTGCCAGTGCTCTCTCATCAGGCCGTGGCAATGTATTTGCCACTCACCCACCTTTGGATGTGCGCATTCGGGCGATTGATCCCTCATGGGACGGCGGACCTCCGCCTGATTCAGTGAGTTCACGCTTATCCAGGCAATCAAGCGCCTCCGCCAAAAACGCAGACTGCTCAAACCTCGGCAAGTCCCTTTGGAGGATTAACTCAGGCGCAAATGCTGCTGGCGGCATTGCCTGCTGTGGTGCGCGCCGCGGGGCGTTCTGAGGCTCGCGCCTATGCCATTTGTTGTGCCCTGTTCCTGAGCGATCAGAAATCCGTACGTGATTCCCAGGTTCAACAAATTTCCAGCCAGTTGAAAGCAGATCAACAACAGGCTTTGATGGACGTACAGGGATTTGTGCTGGAGTTGACACCTGAGCAAAGGATACCTGCTCTTGAGTTGGCTATGTCTGGCTTGCACCGGTTGCCATCCTCGGCGCTCGATGAGCTCATCAGCTTGTGCCGAAGGCTGATAGATGCTGACGGCAAGATTTCGCCGCTGGAATGGTCGCTTTTACAGATGCTTCGCAGGCATTTTAAACTACGCAATCCAAGCGCTGAAGCACCTCATGCAGAACTTGGCAGTGCTGATAAGAAGGCGGCAGAACATTTGATCAACGCACTTTACCTACTGGACACACCCGTGGACTCCGCAAAGCAGGAAGAGGTGCGTGCAGCAATCATTGCAGCGCTACAACTGTCCGACACTTATTCTTTGCCTGTGACCAAGGGGCCGGTCATTGAACCCAGCCTGGAAAAGGATTTGGATACCTTAGCGCAGTCACCAGCCTGTTACCGTAAATCTTTTCTGGAGGTTGCCCGGCAGATTGTGAGTGCCAATAATGCTGTTACTGCGGAAGAGGGTGTTTTGCTTAGGGCATTTGCATTTGCTCTCGATTGTCCAGTCGAGGTTTTGGGTTCCTGAGCACCGAATCGGACAAGATTCTTATTGCGATTTTTCGGTGGCGGGGACATGCCAATTTCATGTCCCCTGATTCTACTTTGGCAAATGTTGATTGTTTTCACGCGATTGATGGTGGCGGCAACTGCCTGATTGGACCGCATGTCCCATTAGGGTTGGTTAGACCCGGACCTGATTGTGTCAATTATAACACCACGGGTTACGCCAGCGGAGAACCTATCATTGGTTTCAGTCACTTGCATGTCAGTGGCACTGGAGGTCGCGGGCGTTATGGCAATATTTTGGTCACGCCGCTTTTACTGCGTCCTGATCCTCGATTAAAGACTTACAATAAAGCCAACGAAACTGCTACGCCGGGCTATTATGCCGTGGACCTGTCGCCTCGGGAAGTGTTTGGCGAAATGCAGCCTCAGGCCCGCACCATTCGTTGCGAACTGACGAGCACTTCGCGTGTGTTTTTTCGATCGTACACCCGTATCGCGATACCGCGCCCTGGTTATTGATTGATCTGGATCATTGCCTGGCTGGTGAAGGACTCAATGCTTCGGTTGAGTTGGAGACCAATGGAGAGATCACAGGCCGTGCGGACTATCAGGCGGGGTGGGGACATGATCACCCATACAGTGTGTTTTTCGTTATCCGGTTATTAACTGAAAGCACTCAAATTGACATGAGTTGCGCTCAAGGTAGCCGGACATCCTCTTCGGTGTATGGTCAGAAGGCGCGCATTGCCATCGCATTTCCACAAACCTGCAAGACGGTGCAGATGCAGGTGGGAATTTCGTTTACCAGCGTGGCCCAGGCTCGCAGGAATCTGGACACCGAATGCTCTGGTCTGGAGTTTGCTGATGTTCGGTCCCGTGCGGAACAAGCCTGGGAGACTGTCATTTCCAGGATTACAACTGAAGGCGGTGCACCGCACCACAGCCGGTTGCTGACCACCTTCCTTTATCGATTGTACGCGATGCCTGATGATCTCGGGTTAGAAGAGAATCCATGGTTTCCGAACAAGGTCAGACAGTTCAATAACTTTTACTGCCTATGGGATAGTGTGCGCAATGCCAACTCATTGTTTGCATTGCTGGATGCACCATTGGCAACAGACATAGCCAATGCTTTGTTGGAGATCGGCGAGCATACCGGATGGATACCAGATGCCTGGATCATGGGACACTCCGCTTCGATTCAAGGTGGCTCTTCGGCGGATGTTTTGTTTTGCGAGGCAGCCTTGAAAGGTTTATCCGGCATCGATTACCGTGCCGCCCTTGGCCGCATGCAGGAAACGCACGCCAAGGTCTCCCCCAATCCAAAGTACTTTGGACGCTATCCTCAGTACCGCGAACTCGGTTACCTTCCGGTTGGTGTGATCAACTGTGTGTCCAGAACGCTTGAATATGTGGAACAGGACGCTTGCCAAATGCGCCTTGCGCGCTGGTTAGGCGACACGCAGTCCGCAGAAGTGGCCAGTCAACGTGTTAGCAAGCTTTGGGACAACTGGCGCGATGATCTCAAATGCTTTGCACCTAGAGATGCCGAAGGGCGTTGGCAAAACTTTGATCCCTGGCGTCCGTCCAGGCCTGATTTTTGGTCAGATCCTCATTTTTATGAGGGCACGGCCACGATTGGGCGCTCACTTGTTGGCATGCTTTGCCAGAATTGATTGAAAAACATGGAGGGGCAGCCGGTTTCATTGCTCATTTGGACCAATATCTTGCATCCCAATATATTTGGAAAGAGATCAATCTGCACACCCCTTGGTTGTATCATTTTGCTGGCCGACCGGACTTGTCAGCTCGTCAGGTACGTCAAATGTTGGACGCTCACTACAAGGAAGGGCGCAAAGGGTTGACCGACAATGAGGATATGGGGTCACATTCAGCATTTTTCATCGCTTCCGCCATCGGCATCTACCCAATCCCCGGATATCCGGCCTATCTTATCAATGCACCCTTGTTCAAGAAAGCAACGGTGCATCCTGTGGGAGCCAGTCAACCTATCCACATAGAGGTGGAAGGAGAACTAAGCGCAATGAATGTGGTCAGCGCTGCTTTCTGGAATGACAAACCGCTCGCCGAGGCCTGGATCGACCACGCCACTCTGTCTAAGGGCGGTACTTTACGCTTCATTATGAGCGCTCCAGAGCAGGGAACAGGGTGGGGTAGTTCCACCGCAGGTCTATTGCAGTTGTTGCGTTAATGGCTGCTGATGTTTTGCGGCAACCTGCTACAAATCAATTGTTGCGGGTGTCCCCAAATTGATAGGTCGCGCTCCAGCTCACGCTCTCGCCCGGTGCCAGATCTGCACGGAAGAACAGTTCAGGGCAAAATCCGCGATAATCGATGAACAACGCAAAGCGGTAGGGTTTGAAATCTGCCCGATAGTGGACCAGATTGCGTCCGAATACTTTTATGCGGAAATCCGCCTGAGCCGATGTTAATTCATTGAGTGGTCCGGCCATATAAGCTGCGTCGTCAGCGCCCAGCTCAGCTTTTAGCCGCAGCGAGTTGTTGCTGATGGCAAAGGGCTCCCAACCCATAGGCAGCGGAAATTCGGTAGTCAGTTCATAATCAGGACCTGGCAAAGTACCTTCCGGTCTGAACCAATGGTGATTGTAATGCTCGAAGCTCCATGCGGACAGACCCATATTTGTCAGCTGATACTCAATGCGCAGTGTATTCGTGTCACCGAGCGAATACGTTTTCTGATACTCATAAGGCCAAGGGGTATGTGAACCGGAAGATTGCAGAATCGTCAGTTTACGCGAACTACTTTCGACGGTGTGTTCGAATCTGCGCACAACTGGAAAGCGGGTTGCAAAGTGATAGTCACTGTCATCCACACGCTGTAATTCACCAAATCCAATCTTGGTAAACACGTCTCCGGTACCGCTATTCTCATAGCCAAGCACACCTTCTCCGTAGATCCCAAATTCGTCAGCCAATCCCCACGGGCCCAACAGTTCGTGACTGTTAATTTGAATGCTTCTGACAACACCGCTGCGGTCGAATCTGGGACCAAACTCGGCTTCTTCCTCCGTTCCACCTACAACAATGGTGACGCGAAGAAGCTCATTGGTCAGTTCGTATGACTGACCAACGGTGTTCTCGGAGGCGTCAATGCCGGGCTTCGCAACAAAGGATAAACACAGCAGCCAAATCAGGGCAAACCGAGATCCCAGACTTGATATTAAACGTACCTTTCGGGGGCCATTATCGGGTGGCATATGTCCTTTCCATGGCACGGTTCCGGGGCCTTACTGAACCTCGGTCTGCAGTGCCTGCGTTGACTTCACAATGCGTTCGTAAATTTGCTCGATACTCAATCCTTGAATTTCTGAAGGTGCCAGACGGTTGGGATGAACCACCGGGAGTTGATGCAGATCTTCGTGCAATGTTAGATTGCGGTTGGCGGAAACATCGTCAATGCGCTGCACGGGAGTGAAGAATGGGGTGTACAGCAGAGCTTGCGGACATTCCCTGATTAACCTCCTAATCGCCAGCACTGCCGTCGCAAACCTGTCCAATTCATCTTTGGTGTAGGATTCCGTGGGCTCTATCATCAAGCCAAAAGTCTCAGGCCAGGCCACGGTGGGAGCGTGAAATCCGAAGTCCAGAAATACTTTACCCACTCTGGCAATGACGGCTGCTCTTGGAATGCCAACCTTTTCGAGACAAGCGAAATCCTCCTCGTCCAAGGTCAATATAAACTCATGCATCCTGGGTGTGGATTCGGTTTTAGTAGGCAGAATGGGATAGGGAGGTGCCAGTCTGGCGAACAAGTACCGTGCCGACAGCACCGCCATGGCAGTCATTCTGGGCACACCCTCTTTGCCTAAGCGGTACAGATAGGTCAGTGCACGCACCTTGTGGGCGAAGTTACCAAAGTGCCGGTGGAAGGAGCCAATGCTGTAGGGTGCCTTCACCGCAACAAACTTATCCCCATGCTTCTCTACTTGGTGACCTGGCAAAAATGGGATCAACTTTTCACTGACCGCGACAAAAGCGTCTCCGGGGCCGCCGCCACCGTGCGGAATAGTCCAGGTCTTGTGCAGATTATTGTGTACGGCATCCACGCCCATTGCCCCCAGGTCGCACCAACCGGCGACCGCATTCATATTGGCACCGTCCATGTACACTAACCCTCCCGCCGCGTGTACGGCTTCGGCTATGTCGCGAAATTCCGTTTCAAACAAGCCGCAAGTGTTCGGATTGGTCACCATGATTCCAGCGAGCCGGTCCTTGTAGATCGCCAATTTGGCGTTAAAATCAGCCCGGTCAATGAGACCATCCGCACCTGCCTGCAACAGAACAATACCGACATTCAGTCCATCCACCTTTTTATTGCGGTAGCCTGCCATGGTTGCGCTGGCAAAGTTGGTACCGTGGGCAGAGGCTGGGATAAACAATACATCCCTGTGTCCTTCCCCACGGTGTCGATGATAAGCCTGAAACAGCTTCAGTCCCACCAACTCGCCTTGCGCTCCGGCAACCGGTTGCGTGGTCACTCCAGGCAAGCCGGAATTTTTTTTAAACCACTCCTGGATCTCGTACAGCACTTCCAGGCTGCCTTGTGCATCTTCCTGTGGTGCCTGGGGATGGATATCGGTAAATCCGTTCAAGCTGGCGGCCCAATCATTGATGAACGGGTTGTACTTCATCGTACATGAGCCCAAGGGATAGCAGGCATCATCAGGGCTTAAGTTGAGCTCGTTGAGCTTTTGATAATAAGCACACAATTCATCCATTGTCGGGCTGGCGAGCCCCGCTGCCTGCGCCCGTCGCAGCTCCTGTGGTATCACGGGAATGGCAGTGTATGCCGCAGATCCTTTGTACTTGCGTGAGCGAAACACCTGAACCAAGGACTCAATAGGTACATCCTTGTCAGAAAAACTCAATTTCAACAGCGACCGCCCACCGGCAATCCTTTCAGAAACATCCACGCCTGCGTGCAGGCCTTGCAGCCTTGCAGCGCCCAGAAAATCGGCAACAGGCTCAGACAGTTCGATGGTAAACTCATTGAAAAATGGAGTTTCGGGCCAGGCCAGGCGGATGCCTGGCACCTGCATCAGGGCCGTTGCTGTGCGCACAGCCTGGTCGCGCGCCTTGGCAACTGCTTCCTGCAGCCCCTTATCCCCGCGTCCCAGCAGTGCTGCCCCTGCCAAAGTAGCTAAAAAGGCCTGGTTTGAGCAAATATTGGATGTTGCCTTGTCTTTGCGGATATGTTGCTCCCTGGTGGACATAACCATCACCAGGCAATCCCGGTCTTCACTGTCTTTTGCCTTGCCGACATAACGGCCCGGTGTTTGGCGCACATCGTTGCGCACGGATGCGTTGAGTCGCACCCCAAACAGACCCAGGCCGGGACCACCAAAATTGGGGCCAATTGCCAGGTGTTGGGCTTCACCCACAATCATGTCCACGCCCTTTTGGCCATATTTTACCGGGCGTTTAAGTCCTTCGGTTGCGAGAAGGATCGGATCAATGACAGCAATGGATCTCACTCCGAGTTCCGCGCTCAAATCAGCCAGTGCGTCGACATCTTCCAGTAAACCGAAGCAATTCACCTGGGGGAAAACAATGGCGGCCACGTCCTTGCCCAGTTCCACTGCCTTTGCCCGCAGTGCCTGCACATCGATCCTTCCCGTTGCTGGATCCAGCGGCGTGCCCATGATCTTGTATCCGGTATCGGCGATCAGTGTATGCACCACCTCCATGTCGCCGGGGTACAGTCCCTCGGGGATCAGTGCCGTGGTTGCCGTGTCCTTGCTCAAACGAACTGCCGTGCAGATTGCCTCAAAAATTGCGGTAGCGCGGTCGTACAGTGAACTGTTGATAGCCTCAAATCCAGTCAGTTGACTCATGGAGCACTGGTAGATCCAGTGGCTCAAGAGCGTGCCTTGCGAGCGCTCGGGCTGGTAGGGCGTGTAAGCGGTGGTCAGGTTGCGCAGTGACGAAACAAATGGAACAATGGGATGTACGCTGAAATCAGGCAACCCATCGCCAATAAACGATGGCAGTACCCGGTTTAGTCCCGCCAGAGTCTGCATCCGTTGCGCCAGCTCCAGATAGCCTAATTCGGTGGGCAGGTCCGGCGCTTGTGTGAATCGGCTATGGGCTGGAATGTGGGCGTACAAATCTGCCATTGAGTCCACTCCGACCGCAGCCAGCATTGACTGGATGTCGCTATCTTCAGCGGCGATGTAATGCCGATTGAGTTCCCGGGGGAGTTGCTCCGGATCGTAGGGGAGTCGAATTGATACGTTACTGTATAGAGTGCTTTCCATGGCTGACTTGCTTCAAAAGTAATTGTGCGCTAACAATGCAAACAATGAACAAAAGCCAGCGAGCTGAATTTGTCTATCGTAGATTGGAACAATTGTATCCGCACACGCCTGTTCCTCTGAATCACAGTTCACCTTTTGAACTCTTGGTGGCGGTTTTGTTGTCCGCTCAGTGCACGGATGAACGCGTCAACAAGATCACGCCGGCATTGTTTGCATTGGCTGACAATCCCTGTGACATGGCGGCCCTCAGCGCCGAGCAGGTGCTGGAAATCATTCGCCCATGTGGCTTGGGGCCGGCCAAGTCCAAGGCCATTGTAGCTCTTTCGCGTATTCTAGTGGAAAACACGCCGGTAAAGTTCCCGCTAATCTTGTGGATTTGGAAGCTTTGCCAGGAGTCGGACACAAGACTGCGCAGGTCGTGGTTGCCCAGGCTTTTGGTATTCCGGCATTTCCAGTGGATACCCACATCCACCGTCTGGCGCGGCGTTGGCGTTTGAGTTCCGGAAAATCAGTGCTGCAAACCGAGCGCGACCTAAAGAAGTTGTTCCCCCCGGAGCATTGGAATGCACTGCACCTACGCATCATCTTTTTTTGGACGTGAGTGCTGTCAGGCACGCAAAAAGTGCGACGGCACGAATGCCGGTGCGAGTTTTGCCCGATTTTTTGGCGGCGAACCCAAAAGAGTTCGAACCTCCTCCTGATGCACCCGCGTCCAGATCCTTCCCCTGCCTGATTCAACGATTTGCCGCCTTTGATAAAGCGCTTTGGCTTGCCTATCAGGCAAAGCGAGGTTGTACTTATGGCTCAATCTATTTTGCCATGAATCAACTCGATCAACTCCGTCAATTTACTGTGGTTGTCGCCGATACCGGTGATTTTGCTTCAATGAAAGCTTATGGTCCCCGCGACGCTACCACCAACCCCACTCTTATCTACAAAGCCGTGCAAATGGACGCCTACGCCCACCTGTTGGAAAAGGCAGCTGAGCGCGCTGATTTAGAGGGCGGTAGCCCCTCGAATAAGGTGGCTGCTGTCACCGATCACTTGTTGGTCTTGTTTGGACAGGAAATTTTGAAAATTGTTCCTGGTCGTGTTTCCACCGAGGTTGATGCCCGACTCTCATTCGACACCAGTGGCACTTTGGAAAAAGCGCGCCGCATCATTAGCCTGTATGAAAAAGCCGGAGTGGATCGAGAGCGCGTACTGATCAAAATAGCTTCCACCTGGGAAGGACTCCAGGCTGCCGGACAATTGGAACAAGAGGGCATTCATTGCAATCTCACTCTCCTGTTCTCCCTCGCTCAGGCGGTTGTCGCTGCGGAAAACAACATTACTCTCATCAGTCCTTTCGTCGGACGTATTTTGGACTGGTACAAAAAACACACTGGCAAGGACTTTACTGCCAATGAAGATCCAGGTGTAGAATCCGTGCGCCAGATCTACAACTACTACAAGCATTTCGGTTACGCCACCGAAGTGATGGGTGCCAGCTTTCGCAATATCGGGGAAATTCAGGAGTTGGCGGGGTGTGACCTGCTCACCATCAGCCCTAACTTACTTGAGGAATTGAAGCAGAATGAACAGCCTCTGCCGCGTTTACTCAGCCCTGAAAACGCCCTGCATGAACAAATCCACCGTCTAAACCTGGATGAAAAAGGCTTCCGCTGGCATCTGAATGCTGATCCTATGGCCACAGAAAAACTGGCTGAGGTATCAGACAGTTTGCCGTCGATACCGATAAACTTTGAAGCCATCATCGAAAAAGAAATTTTTGCCTGATATGATCCGTCATCTGGTCTTCCTCAAGTTCAAACCTGAGTTTGC